>CAMYJX010000062.1:1177-7197 GCA_947258825.1 uncultured Pseudomonadales bacterium | reverse complement strand
GATGGCCGGCGCGGAACGCTACTTCCGCAAGTCACTCAAAGCCTCGCCGGGAGCGATCGACTATCTCAAACACCGAGGGCTTACCGGGGAGACGGCCCGGGACTTCGGCATCGGATTCGCGCCAGATGCCTGGGATGGGCTGATCCAGGCATTATCGCCGGCGCCTCAGAAGCAGCTGCTTGAAGCCGGTCTGGTGACCCAGAATGAGAAGGGCCGTGTCTACGATCGCTTCCGGGGCAGAGTGATGTTTCCTATCCGCGATACCCGTGGCCGGATCATCGGTTTTGGCGGCCGGGTATTTGGTGACCAGACGGGCCCCAAGTATCTGAATTCGCCTGAGACGCCCCTCTTCCACAAGGGGCGGGAACTCTATGGGCTGTATGAGGCTCGGCGTGCGCTCCGTCGGCTCGACAGGCTCATCGTGGTGGAGGGCTACATGGATGTGGTGGCGCTGGCTCAGTCAGGCATCGCCAACGCCGTTGCCACGCTGGGTACCGCAGCCACTCCTGAACATTTTCAGAAGCTGTATCGATATACGGAAGAGGTGGTCTGCTGTTTCGATGGCGATGCTGCGGGACGGCAGGCAGCCTGGCGGGCGCTTGAGAGCGCGCTGCCCGTTCTGGGGGAAGGCCGGCAGCTGAAGTTCATGTTTGTGCCGGAGGGCGATGACCCGGACAGCCTGGTACGCGCGCAGGGCAAGGAAGCGTTCCTGCAACTCGCCGGCGGATCTCAGCCTGCCATTGAGTACCTGTTTGCCCGGCTTGCTGAGGGTCTGGATCTGACCAGCATCGATGACCAGGCGCGCCTGGCCAGCCTGGCGGCGCCGCACATCGAGCGCGTTCCGGAGGGCGTTCTCAAACAGCTCATGGGTAATCGCCTGCAGACCCTCACCGGCCTGGCGCCTGCCCGGGTTGCTGGCCGTTCAACGGCGGCGACCAGTGATGCTCGGCACCGTGGTCCCAGCGGGCCGGCTTCCCGCCGGGTATCAACTTTGTCGCGACGGCTGCTGGGCAACCTGCTGCGTAAACCGGCACTGCTGCATGCCCTCCCGGCATCGACCCGCCAAGCCCTGCTCAGCCTGCAGGATGGGCGGAAGGACGCGTTGCAAGAGCAGGAGTCTGGAACGGATCTGTTCCTGGATATAGTAAAATATATTGACAATAATCCCGATGTCGACCTTGCGGAAATCCTCGGGCGCTGGTCCGGGACCGCAGATCATTCCACCCTGGTGGCGCTGCTGGGCCAGCCCGCTGGCCTGGCCGAAGGGGCGTTGCAGGCAGAGTTTACCGATGGCGTGGACCGATATCTGCAGCTCTCCGGCCGCGCGGATCGGCAGAAGCTGCTGGCTGAGGTGCGTAAAGAGCCCAGCCGGGAGAAGTTTGAGGCATTCTGGACGGCCAAACGTGCAGCAGGATCAGCTGCCGACGAGGGCAATAGCGCCTGAAACAGGTGGGTTTCTGGCGCTGCCTGCTGCGCGACCTGCAACACTTCCCTTGTATCGGGGTTGGTAGGACCCCATATACCCAGCTATAATCGTTCGTTTGTCTGGCTCATTGCCAAGGGCAAGGAGCAGGGCTACATCACCTACTCCGAGGTAAACGACCACCTGCCGGACGATATTTCCGATCCTGATCAGATCGAAGACATCATCCGGATGATCAACGACATGGGCATCACGGTTTACGAAACCGCACCGGATGCCGACGAGCTGCTGACCACCGAAGAAAACACCGCCGACGAGCTGGCTGCGGAAGAGGCGGCTGCCGCTCTGGCAGCCGTTGAGACCGAAGCGGGTCGCACCACCGATCCGGTGCGCATGTACATGCGCGAGATGGGAACGGTAGAGCTGCTGACGCGCGAAGGCGAGATTGCCATTGCCAAACGTATTGAAGAAGGCATACGGGATATGCTTTCGGCCGCCGCCTACTATCCGGGCCCCGTTGAGTACCTCCTGGAAACCTACGCTGAAGCCAGTAAGGAAGACCGCCTGGCCGACCTCCTCGTAGGCTATCTCGACCCTACCGACAACGTCCCGGAAGCCGCACAGGTTCAGCCCGGTGCCACCAAGGACGATACCGACGACGACGAGGACGAAGGCCCCACGGGTCCTGATCCGGTGGAGGCCAAGCGTCGCTTTACCGCGCTGAAGCGGCAGTTCAACAAGACTCAGAAGGTGATCAAGGAAAAGGGTCGCGGCCATAAGGACGCTGTGGCCCAGCTGGAGAAGCTGGGCGAGGCGTTCTCGCCGTTCAAGCTGGTTCCCAAGCACTTTGACGAGATCATGGAGACACCTCGAGACGGCCTGGACCGAGTGCGCCGCCAGGAGCGCATCATCCTGATGGCCTGCGTGCGTCGGGCCCGCATGCCGAGGGACATTTTCCGCAAGGAGTATCTCGGCTCGGAAACCAGCTCCGCCTGGGTGACCAAGCACATCAAGGCGAAAAAGGATTATTCGGCCGCTCTGGACGCCCAGAAGGAGGAGATCTTCCGGGCGCAGCGCAAGCTCAAGCAGCTTACCGATGACACCGGGCTCACGGTCACGGGGATCAAAGAGATAAACCGCCGCATATCCCTTGGCGAAGCGAAGGCACGTCGGGCCAAGAAAGACATGGTCGAGGCCAACCTGCGCCTGGTGATCTCCATTGCCAAGAAATACACCAACCGTGGCCTGCAGTTCCTGGATCTGATTCAGGAAGGCAACATCGGCCTGATGAAGGCGGTGGACAAGTTCGAGTATCGACGCGGCTACAAGTTCTCCACCTATGCGACCTGGTGGATCCGGCAGGCCATCACCCGCTCCATCGCGGATCAGGCCCGAACCATCCGGATTCCCGTGCACATGATCGAGACCATCAACAAGCTCAATCGGGTCTCCCGGCAGATGCTCCAGGAGATGGGCCGGGAGCCCACGCCGGAAGAGCTGGGCGCGCGCATGGAAATGCCGGAAGACAAGGTGCGCCGCGTGTTGAAGATTGCCAAGGAACCCATCTCGATGGAGACGCCCATCGGCGATGATGAGGACTCGCATCTTGGCGATTTCATCGAGGACATCACCATCGGCTCGCCGGTGGATCTGGCCACGGGCGAAGGCCTGCGCGAAGCCACCCGTGAGGTGCTGGCCGGACTTACCGCCAGGGAAGCCAAGGTCCTGCGGATGCGTTTCGGCATCGACATGAACACCGATCACACCCTGGAAGAGGTGGGCAAGCAGTTCGACGTCACCCGGGAGCGCATCCGTCAGATCGAGGCCAAGGCGCTGCGCAAGCTTCGCCATCCCAGCCGTTCAGAGCATCTGCGCAGCTTCCTGGATGAATGGCTGGACAACGCCGGACGGTGATCGGATCGGGCCAGGCGCTCGGATACGTCCGGCGCCGTATCCCGGCTCATGCCGCTCGAGATGGGTTAGCCTGGAATTCTCCTGCCTGCTTCGAAGTAGAGGCTGGTTGCCAGTAGCGGTAGCCAGGCGATGACCAGAAATACCAAATTCCATTGGGGCACCATCGCGGCGAGTGCCGCGAGAGGGAACAGCCAGATCATGTTGATTGCGGCGACGCACGCTGCGACTCGACCATGTGAGTTGTAACGCCGGGCAGCATGCTGGTACGCATGATCGCGGTGGGGCTCGTACCAGCGCTCCCGATTCAATACCCGTCGTACCAAAGTCACCGTGGCGTCTACGATGAATACGCCGAGCAGGATCAACCAGCTCCACATTGGAAATTCCGTCGAGGTATTGCTGAACACCATCAGGGCTGCCAGTGAGAAGCCGAGGAAACCGCTTCCCGAATCTCCCATGAAAATTTTTGCGGGCGCCCAGTTCCAGATGAGGAAACCTAAGCTCGCGGCTGCGTAGACCGCAACCAGCACTGCGATTCCTGGTTCCGAGACGTGCCAAAGCAATATGGCGGCGCAACCGCCAACGGTAGTTGCTTCGACGCCGGCGATGCCATCGATGCCGTCCATGAAGTTATACAAATTGAGCATCCAGACGATCAGCAGCAGAAGGATCGCGCTTGTAATCAACCCCGGTACCAGCGTTAACCCAAGTACTGTCATCGGTGGCAGACTGCCTGCACAGATCAGAAGCAAGATTGCGGCAATGAAGTGGACGGAAAGGCGCCATCCCGCAGGAATATGACTTCTATCATCGAGATAGCCCACTACACCGGCAAGCAACCCGCCGGAGAAAAGCCCGAGGAAGAGGTTGTCGGCAATGAGCTCAAAAACCGTGAGCGCGGTAACGCCACCGAAAGAAGCAAACATGATCGCTATGCCACCGCCACGCGGGGTCGGTACGCTGTGCGAACTCCTTTGGTTTGGAAGGTCCAGGATTCCCCGGGCGAGGGCGAACCTGCGCATGACGCCGGTAAGCACGGTAGCGGTCAGCAAGACACCTCCGAGCAGAGCGACGAGGACGATTCCCTGTTCAGGTTCCATATGGGTGAATCACTTTGCGTGCTTGAGAAACGCCTGGACGGTCTGTTGAATACCTTGTTCCACCGAAACTGCTGGCTTCCAATTCAGGAGCCTTCGTGTCTCTGTGATGTCCAGCTGCAGGGAGCTGCAAAGCCTATCTATCTCAGCGCGCATTCCGAGGAGCGAGCCGACAACCCTCAGCAATGGTAACGGGGCCGGAAACAGGCGGGGAGTTTTACCCATAGCGGACGCGATCAGCGAGATAAGCTCAGAGGTTGACAGGTCCCGGGCATCTGACGCAAGGAGGGTTCGTCCGTCTACGACCTTTGCAAGAACGCATCTGAGCACCAGGTCGGTGAGATTTTCAACATTAATCATACTTCGCTGGTTGTGGATCATCCCGAATGGTAGCGGGATACCTGATTTGACGAACTGCATGAGACGATTGAAATTACCCTTTACGCCTGGGCCGTAGACCAGCGGCAGGCGCAGAATGACCGTCGAAAGTCCGGTTTCCCTGGCCAGAGCTGATAACCCGAGTTCCGCTTCGAGTTTGGATTGCCCATACGGATCTAAGGGGGTCGGAGGATCGCCGCTCCGAAATGGACTGCCTTCCAGCGTTCTTTCGCCGTTGACCTTGATTGAACTCAGGAAGAGCATGCGTCGCACGCCGGCTTCCGATGCCTGTCTTGCGAGGCTGAGGGTTCCTTGCACGTTCACTCTGCGGAATTCGAGCAAAGGATCCGAGTGGGTTTCCCTCATCACGTGTGCGCGACCGGCGGTGTGAATGACTACGTCGATATCTGAAACTGCGGGTCTCCAGTCCGTTGTGTCTGAGATATTGCCGACGGAAATTGAATCGACCTTGGCGCTCAGGTCTGACGCTGGATCGCGGACTGCTGCGCGAACAGAAAGGTCGGGGAGAGCGACTAAACGATGCAGCAGGGCCCTACCGATAAACCCGTTGGCTCCGGTAACGAGAATACGAATCGAATCCAAATCCAGCCGCCCTCACCAGAAGTTGCGCCTAGTGTAGCGCGACGCGGTGCTGGTGTTTCTGATTGCCGCTCGCGTGCTGGCTTGCCGGGCCTCATGCTTACTCTCCAGTGCATCGCGTCGACGATCGGTGTCGAAGTTCAGCTCGCGCTGGCAGAATGTCAGGACCTGATCGAGGGGACGCCATGAATCGCCTGTTGGACAGAGACTGGAACTCGCCGGTCCGGTACCCGGACCCCGCAGTGGAGGTTATCGACCGCCGCTTTCGACCCTACGTGCTGGCCAACGCGGCGCTCGAACGTCTATGGACGGGCGGTCGCTGGACCGAGGGGCCTGTCTGGTTTGGCGATCACCGGAGCCTGATCTTCAGCGACATACCCAACGACCGGATGCTCCGTTACTGCGAGGAGACGAACGCGGTGAGCCTGTTCCGGCAGCCGGCTAACAACGCCAACGGCAACAGCCGGGACCGGCAGGGCCGCCTCGTGACCTGCGAGCACGCTACACGCCGGGTCACCCGCACCGAGCACGACGGAAACGTAACGGTGCTCGTGGATTGCTTCGAGGGCAAGCGCCTGAACGCTCCCAACGACGTGGTCGTGCACGAG
>CAMYJX010000062.1:0-1122 GCA_947258825.1 uncultured Pseudomonadales bacterium | reverse complement strand
CGTGGTCGTGCACCCGGACGGCAGCATCTGGTTCACCGACCCCGGCTATGGCATCGACGTCAACTACGAGGGGCACAGGGCGAAGTTCGAGCTGCCGGAGCGTACCTACAGGCTCGATCCCGAAACCGGCCAGGCAACCGTCGTTGACGACAGCCTGGTCAAACCCAATGGCATTGGTTTCTCGCCGGACTACAAGAAGCTCTACATTGCCGACACAGGGGCGTCACATAAGCGCGGGCATCCTCGCGCCATTCACGTCTTCGATGTGGCCGAGGGCGGCAAGCGCCTGAAGAACGGCCGGATGTTCGTGGATCTGGTCAGTGCTTCGCCCGACGGCTTTCGGCTCGACACGGACGGCAACCTGTGGGCCGCCGCTGGGTGGGGCGGACCGGAGCACGACGGCGTGCACGTGTTTGCGCCGGACGGGGACAAGATTGGCGCCATCCACACGCCTGAGGGTATCTCGAACGTGGTGTTCGGCGGCTTGAAGCGGAACCGGCTGTTCATGACGGGCGCTCAGTCGGTCTACGCCGTCTTCACCGAGGCGCAGGGCGTTCCTTATCTTTGAGTGTTTCTTCCAGCGTCAGGGTTGACTCTGGTTCTAGCTCGCCGGCTGATGAGATCTGTTTCTTCGGGTCGGCTCTGTGATCCGCAACACGTTGTCTTTTTCCGGCGGCTCGTGGGTTTCTTGGTTCAGTCTGTCCACAATGAAGTCGTGCGGTTTGAAGCCATCGACGTGTTCGGTGAGCAGTGCAAAAACCTCTTCGTAGCTCGCCGTGCTCAGCAATTGCTTTATTTCTTTCAGCATTCCGGACATGGTTTCCCAGTCCAACGTCGACTCCTCGGCCCGCAGGATTTTTGGATGGCCGGTGGTCCAGGATGCGTTGCCGATCAGAAGTTCCTCGTAGAGCTTCTCACCGGGGCGCAGACCGATAAAGTCGATTTCAATATCGCCCTCGGGATTTTTTTCGTCTCTCACGTTGAGGCCCGATAGCCTTATCATCTTCAGAGCGAGATCCAGAATGCGCACGGGCTCGCCCATGTCCAGAACGAACACGTCGCCACCGTTGCCCATTGATCCAGCCTGAATGACCAGCTGGGCCCCCTCCTGCGCCACGCGGG
>CAMYJX010000061.1:26174-42273 GCA_947258825.1 uncultured Pseudomonadales bacterium | reverse complement strand
CACGAGCCCCTCCGCGCCCGCTTCCACATCCGCAGCCAGATCCTTCAGCAGGTCGAACGCATTCGCTCCCTCCCGTTCCGCGCGGGCCACCTCCGGCTGGCCGAAGGTATCGCGAAACCAGCGGTAGCTGATGGCGGCAGCCAACGTCGGCGCCTGCAGGGCCCAGAGTCCCGGCACGGCATGGTTGATGTTGAAAAACTCGGGCAGGTCCGTGCGCGGCTTGTCTATGCTCAATGTCAGGAAACCCGCGGTACCCAGGGTGCTGGCGGCCGTGCCGGGCGCGGTTGCGCCCATGCCCACCGCGCCACAGGCCTGGTCACCAGCGCCGACACAGAGCGGCGCCCCGACCGGGAACCCAGTCATTTCCGCGGCGGCGGCGCTCACCTGCCCCACCTGCGTACCCGCGGGGACAACATCGCCAAAGTGCGTCGCATCCAGGCCCGCAACCCCCAACAGTTCATCGCTCCACTTAAGGTTGGGGACATCCCACAGACCGTAGAAGAACGCTTGCGCTGAATCGACGAAAAAGCCTTCAGCGCCGAGAAATCGTAGCGTGAGATCCTGTACCTGCGGCCACTTCTTCGCGCGTTCGTAGGTCTCAGGCTCGTGCTCTCGCAACCAGAGGATCTTGGAGAGCCCGAATTGGGGCGTCAGCGGGCCGCCGGTGATGGCGCGGTACCGCTCTGCACCGACCTGCTCGGCCACTGCCGCTGTCTGCGCCTCGGCGCGCACGTCTTGCCAGGAAATCATGGGCCGAAGGAGCGTGCCGTCTGCATCTGTCGGGCAAGTAGCGCACTGCTGCGTTGATACCCCTACCGCAGCAATGCGATGTGCGTCCACACCGGCCACCGCCTCGCGACAGACTTCGGCCGTCACTGCAAGCATCTCAGGCAGCGACTGCTCCACCCAACCGGCACGCAGATGTTGCAGCGGATACTCGCGATACGCGCTCGCCACCCGCTGGCCCGTGCTGTCGAAAATCATGCAGCGTGAGCCGGTCGTTCCGAGATCAATGCCGACCAGTAAGAGATCACCCATGGTGCGCGCCTGTGCCCAATTGTACCCCCAAACTATATAGCCAATTGCGGCTGGAAAGGATCAAACCTTGACGCTTGCGACCGCCACCGGACTGAGTGTACAGTTCGCTAAAGCTCTGGCCGCACTGAACCCCGTGCCGACAAACCTCGCAACACAAAGCGTAAAACGCTTCGCAACGCTGGCAGCCATCCTGATTCTGGGCGCCCAGTCGATTGCAGCCCAGCACGTGCACGAGGGCGCCGCGGAGCCTGTCTGTTTGGTCTGTGCTTCTGCGGCACAGGACGACAGCCTGCTGCCCGTATTCACCCCGGGGCCGCTTGCGCGAGGCTTCCAGAGGAGCCAGACGCTACCCCCCGCCGCCGTACCCGTACCACGGTGCGCCAACGCCAGTTCCAACCACGCCCGCGCCCCTCCAAGTCTCTGATCTCGAAACGCTGAATTAGCTGCCGGCCGGTATGAATGCCGGTTGAATTCCGTTTTTTGGAGATATTGAGATGAGAGCATGTTTTGCACTCTGTCTGCTTGCCGCTGCCACAGCGGAGGCGCAATCGGCGAGCGCCGCCCGTGAAGAGATCGAAGAGGTTGTCGTGTTTGCACACCCGCTGTCCGCAGAGGGGCTGGCCCAGGCTTCTCTGTCGCTCGAGAAAGAAGCCCTGACCCGAAACATGAGCGCAACGGTGGCCGAGACGCTGGCGCGTCAGCCGGGCATCCAGAACTCGGCTTTCGGCAACGCGTCGGGCCGGCCGGTGATCCGTGGTCTCGCTGGTCCCCGAGTTCGGATGATGGAGGACCGGCTGGACACCCTGGACGTATCCGTCACCAGCGGTGATCACGCCACCAGCGTTGACGCCCTGGTTGCAGATCGCATTGAGGTACTGAAAGGCCCAAGCACTTTGGTATATGGCTCGGGCGCCATGGGCGGCGTTGTCGACGTGCACACCGGTCGCATCCCCCATCGGCTTAGCGAGCGCATCTCTGGCGGCTTCGAGGCGCGTGCTGAAACCGCCACCGAGCAGCGCAGCGCTGTCGGTGAGCTCGACTTTTCGACAGGGCCTGTGGCGTTCCACCTAGATGGCTTTTACCGTGACGCAAATGACTATGACATTCCAGGCTGCGTCGAGTCAGACGAACTGCGCGACGCTGAGGGCGGCGAACCTTGTGAGCAGGCCGACACCCTGCCCGGCAGCGAGTTGGAAACCTGGGGCTGGGCGTTGGGAACCTCCTATGTAGGCGATCGCGGGTTCGTAGGATTTGCGATCAGCCGTTACGAAAGCGACTACGGCCTGCCCGGTGGGCACGCTCACGCAGAAGAGGGTGACGGGGAAGAAGCCGAGGAAGAGGGTAATCCGACCATCGATCTGGATCAGACCCGTTACGATTTCGAAGCAGGCTATCAAGACCCTCTGCCGGGTTTCTCGAGTTTGAATCTGCGTGTGGCTTACAACGACTACGATCACGAGGAGATCGAACCCGATGGTGAAGTCGCCACCCGGTTCGACAACGAAGCCTGGGATGGCCGTCTGGAGCTTTCCCACAACGAAGCGCTCGGTTTCCTCGGCACTGTCGGAGTCCAGTACACCGACAAGGAGTTCTCTGCGCTCGGTGAGGAAGCTTTCATTGAGCCGGTGGATACTTCACTGCTCGCGGCCTTCTGGGTCGGTGAGCGATATTTCTCAGGATTCCAGCTAGAGACCGGTTTACGTGTCGAACGGGTCGAACACGAGCCTGAAAGCGCCAGCGACGAGGATTTCACGGTGGTCAGTGGCTCCGTGGGGCTGGTGGTTCCATTTGGTGCCGGCTGGCAGGCAGGCTTGCAGGCCGACTATTCGGAACGGGCACCCGTACCCGAAGAGCTGTACTCGAACGGTGCGCATCTGGCCACCCGGGCCTTCGAAATTGGTGATCCGTTTCTCGACGAGGAGCGGGCGCTCAATTTCGCGGCCAACGTCGACTACGACAGCGAACGCTGGCGCGTGAACGCAACCGCCTACTACACCAGCTTTTCCGACTTCATCTACGAGTCCTTCACCGGCCTCGAAGACGATGAGAGCGAACTGCCGGTGCTGCAGTTCACCCAGGACGATGCCGATTTCTATGGCATGGAACTCAGCACCGAGGTGCGTGTGGCCAGCTTCGAGGCGGGTGAGTTGTGGCTCACCGGGATGTTCGACTACGTTGCCGCTGAGCTGGACGTCCGTGGCAACGACAACGTGCCGCGGCTACCCCCATGGCGCGTGGGCGTAGGCGCCAGAGCCAGCTGGAAAGCAATAACCGCAACGATCGACTACCTGTACGCCGACAACCAGGGCGATGTCACGGAGTTCGAGCTGCCCACGGATGACTACGAAGATCTGCGGATATTTATTGGCGCCACCATACCCGCAGCATTTGGCCAGGTAGAAGTATTTGTGCAGGGGAAAAATCTCTCCGACTCCGAGCAGCGCTATCACACATCCTTCATTAAGGACTTCGCGCCGCAACCGGGGCGCAGCTTCGAAGGTGGGGTGCGGGTAACGTTCTAACCGTCGCTCTGGATGGTCAGCCCCCACGGTAGAAACCGGCCATCAGGAGCCGCTATTCGCATGGGAAAGCCTTGCGCAGAGCGGCGATATGTTCCGGCGACAGCCCGCAACAGCCGCCGACGACCTGAACGCCGTTGTCAACCCACGTGTGCGCGAACCGGACCAGCGTCTCCGGATCAATAATGTCCTCGAACTGCCAACGAGGCATGCGGAAATAGCCCGAGTCCGGGTACGCCATCAGCGGCCCGTCGTAGTACGGCCGGAGAATGGCGGTCGCGTCGGCAATGACATCAGACGGGGAATGCATCAACCCGGCAGCCTGGATGTCAGCCCGCTCTGTAACAGCGAGGATATCGGCAAACGGAATGGAGCGGTCACGCGCGAAGCTCACGATGTTGCCTTGATTGTCGCGGCGGACGGCGAAACCGGCCCACACCGGCAGGCCGGTAGCCAGCGCGGCTTCCAAGGCCAGTGAAATTCGATGTGGGAGGTACATCATTTCCATGAGTATAAGGTCGCAGCCGGCGTCGCGAAGCAGGGTTGCCAGCTCGTGGAACGCGTCGCGCATGACTTCGGCCGGTGGCTCGCGACCGAGGTCGGAGAGGTCCGAGTCGGCTGTGATCGGGCTCATATGAGAGAGCGAGCCTGCCACCAGCACATCCTCACGGCCACTGGCTTCTCGGGCGCGGTGAGCCGCCGCCACCGCCGTGCGATTGATCTCATCGAAAAGATTGGCGTACCCGGCGGGTTCCAACATCAATCGTGACGACGCGTAGGTATTGGCAGTAATGATATCGGCCCCGGCCGATATATAGTCGCGATGAATTCCCTCGAGGATTTCGACGTTGCCCAGCGTTGCCGGACCGCACCACGCCTCAGAGTTCATCGCCACACCGCGCTTCTCGAGTTCAGTCCCGGTACCGCCATCGAGGACCACAATACCGCCGCTTTGAAGACGGCTTTCTATGGTGGAATAGTTCATAGCTGGTGCCCTGTCATAGAGACCACCTTTCAAACATAAGCAGACACCTTTAGGGCGTCAACCGGAAGGCTCATGCCCCGGCGCTGATGCTGAAGTTCAGTCGTCCCGCCTTCCTGTAGGCGGGGCGAGCCGCGTGCAACGTGCCGTACTGAATCAGCCTGGGCGCAAGGTCGACTTCATAGGCGACAGCCCATTTAAGGGTGGTCGTCATCATCAGATCCGCCCCTGTGAAATGATCGCCGACCAGGAAATTGCTGTCAGTTAGCGCTTGCTCGGCAACGGCTATCTGCTTGTGGAAACCCTCTATTGCGGAGGAGACAGCGGCAGGTGCCTGGCCGTAAAGGCCAGCCAGGTCTCGGTGCTTACGCACAACGTAGAGCGTGTGTGCATCCAGTTCCATTTGAATGAATGAATTCCACTGGTTATACAAGGCTCGTTCACGAGTATATGGCGCAGGTACCAGACCGCTGTCTTTGCCGTAAGTATCGCCCAGATAGGTGACTATCGCTGCACTCTCGGTCAGCACTAGGTCGTCATCTACCAGCACCGGTATCTTTTCCTTTGGGTTCAACGCGCGAAAAGCCTCGGTCTGGGTTTCGCCTGTACGTGACCCTATAAGCTTGGCTTCGTAGTCCAGCCCCAGCTCGTGAGCCATCCAATGCGCACGCATCGAGCGGCTGCTGGCGCCGCCCCATATAGTTAGCACGTAGTATCCCCTCTCATTCCCTAACAGGCCCTTTGTCGGCGTGACACCTCAGACTATCACGTCCACCCCTTTGCTTGGTTTGGCAGGTTTCAGCACCGCGCCGTCGAGAAGCTCCACCAAGCTTTTGAGAGCGCCTCCTCGCGCCGCGCCCCCGGCGGTAAATACCATCTGTACATCGTTGAAGCGCCACCGCAAGCCCCGACGCAATTCAGCGGAATTCAGGTCGGCGAACGCATCGCGATCCGTTTGTTCGGCATATCGAAGTCCGGGGCGCAGTCCCAGCTTAGCCAGGGGCTTACGAATTTCACTTTCAATAAGCTGGCCCAGCTGGGCCCGCAGATCGGCAATCTCCTGGGTGAGTGGACGCGCCCCTGCTGTTTCAAAAAGCTGGTTCATGGTTTCTACCAGATCCTGCGTCTGGCGGGATACTTCAAATAGCCTGCTGTCTGCCGGTCTGGTGGCCGCCTTTGCGCTGAACCGCTGGCGGGTAATGCCGAAGGCCTCAAACAGATTAGTGCCGTTGCTGTCTAGGGAAAGCTCGCCACCGCCCAGCTGGCGGATGCTCAGAAACGCGTTCAGAGACAGCTTTGCCCTTACCCCGGCATTTGAAGCGTTAATGGCACGGAGCACGCTGCTGATGGAATCTCTGGCAACGTCCAGATCGATGCTGACGCCGTTGACCAGGAAGCTGCCGGACAGGACCCCGCTGAGCGGAGCGACCTCGGCAATGGGCGCATGCAGATCCGGATCGACCCCCGGGACCACGGCGTCTGCATCGAGCTTCATGGCGGCAAGAAAACCCGACGTGTCGTTACCAACCTCGATCGTTGCCGCCAGTCCCGAATCCTGTTGCTCAAACGTGAACAGTTCCGTGTCGGGGTTGTAGGCGGCGAACACGCCCGCATCGCTGGTGTTTATCTTGAGAATCACCGAGGCGATGCTGTCATCCGCATCGACAGTGATCAGCTCGCCGTTCACGGTGAATGTACCGGCACCCACATCCAGCCCCTCCTCCAGGTTGGCGTCGGTACCGCCGCTGGCGTCGAACGTTCCGACCGGGTCCGGTTTAACCGCATCGTAGACCTGGAGATTCAGGGAGAAGGTGTCGTTGAGCTCGAACCGGCCCGGGCCGAATTCGACCCGGATACCGCTGTCCAGGCGATAACTCCGGCCCAGATTGTGGTTTCGACGCACGTCGATGCGCTCGCTGTAGTCGGAGTTGTCGTCGGTCACCTGCACCCGTACGTTGTCGGAACCATGCTCGCCGGCCCGGGTAACGGTGAAGGTCAGGCTGGTTGTTCCCAGGCTGCGGTCATAGTTTCCGCTGATGGTCGGCTGGGCGGTTGAATCCCCTGACCACAGCGGCGCACTTGGCGTTACCGCCCGGGTGTCCGTGTTGACAGCCTCGGAAGACGACAGCAAGGCGCGGCTGCTCGACGGATCCAGATCTACGGCCTTGCCAACCGCCAAAGCCGAGCTCCTGCTGGAGCCTGGCGAAAGTCTCTGCAGATACGACTGCAACTGCTCCGCTCGCGTTTTCAGATCCTCAGCCACTCTGGCAACGCGCTCGTTTTCGCGACGCTCGAGCAGCGCCTGCACACCGGCAACGGCGGAAGCCGAGCGCTGCAGGCTCTCCGCTAGATAGGCGTTCGCTCGGGAAAACCGCGGGCCTTCGTTCGGGGGCAGATCCATCTACTTCTCAGTGCAAGCACGGCAGGCTCACACCCTACCCCTTCCCGCCAGACGGGGATGAGACCGGATTCCTACTCCGCGTCCTGGCGCGTCCTTTCCCGGACGCAGTTCACATTTCAGTCGCTGGATTCGCCATGGAACGGTTTGGTGAAGTCGTGTATCTGCTCGTTCGCCCTGTTGTATTCAGCAAAGAGAATGCTATCTCTGTAGTCCTGATTCGCGGTTTTCAATTCTGCTTCGAGCCTCGATAACGAGCCGTTGGCCAGATGCAGAATGCATCTCATGACGCGATAGGGTTCCTTGCCGTCGTACTCGGCAATCTTGCGGAAAACCCATTCCCGCTCGTCCTGGGGGAAATCGGCTTCGATCCTGGCACGGATATCTAGAGGAAGAGGACGCATAGTTTCGAAGCCCAAGGTTTGCCTATCCAATCGCTACTCGACTACCCCGGCGAAGGAGATGTGCTCGGCAACCGTGTTGGCTTCGCGAAGCTCCTTCATCGCCCGGTACTCGTCGCCATACCAGAATGCCTGAAACACAGCTTCGGAGGGAAATCGAAGCAGCACCAGCCCGTCACGGGGCCACGCCCCTTCCAGAACAGAATACTCGTTGCCCATGGCCAGCCCCTGAACGCCGAACCGAGCAGAAATGGCTGGCACTTTCTGCATGTATTCTTCGATCCAGTCAGAGTTCGTGACCGTTGTTGCACCCAGCAGGTAGTGGGGCGTCGCCCCCTCGTCCGGAGCTTCAGGCGCCTGATCCTGCGGGCTTTCGGCCAGCAGCAGATCGGCTTCGCTGGCGGACTCGCGCAGCGCCTTCATCGGCTGATAGGCCGGCGCGTGGTAGAAAGCTTCTGCCTGGGCCAGCGACGGAAACCGGATCAAGGCCAGGCGCTGTCTCGGCCAGGTGCCATGTTCAATACGGAAGTTGGGCGTGGCCGCAAGAACTTCCCCACCATACTCCTGAATCAGCGGGGCAACCTGCATCGCGTAGCGACCGAACGCGTCGGAATCATGAACGTCGATGGCCACAATCATATACGCGGGTCTGGTCATACGAGGCTGCTCCTGATTGGGAGAATCATCATAGCTTCGATTAGAATGCAGTTGCCAAACTAACATATCAAAAGCCACTGACTATGTCTGAAGCCACGGGCGTTTTCGCCTCCCCCTCGCTGATGGGATGGTTGCTGCGCGACGCTACCCTTACCGTCATCTTCACCCTGGCGATGTGGGGCTTGAATACCTGGCACCTGAGCAGCGGGTTCTGGGCAGCAACCGTCCTGTGCGTAGCGATCGGTTTCATTGCCGGGTACGTGCTGTGTTATGTCTACCACGAGTGGGGGCATCTGCTCGCCACCAGACTGTCGGGTGGCCACATGCCGCTGGCGCCTTATGCGGGCCCCATCATCGGGAAGTTCAACATCGCGGACCACTCCAGACGTCAATTCATCTGGCTGAGCTGGGGTGGCGTCGTCGCATATACCACCACCATGATGATCACGGTGGCAGTCTACGCAAGCGGAAGCCTGGGGCTTTCAGGATCCGGATTTGCCGTTGGCGGGCTCGCATTCGTCGCCCAGTCGCTGTCGGTCGACCTGCCGCAGATCCGGCGGGTAACGCGCGGAGCAGATATCGCCGCAACGTCAGCAGCAGGAGCCAACGCTCAGATCATACTGCGCCGTACCTGGCAGAGCTGGACGGTGCTGGCTATCCTGCTCGTCATCTGGAACGTGCTCAGATAACCAACGATCCCGTAATCACTCATCCGCCGAGATCGGATTTGGCATAGTCCACGGTCAGCCATCGATCCGGGCGGACGCTCACCCGAATCGATCCGCTTCCGGCGTTAGCGTCGGTGTAGGCGTCGCCCAGCTGATCGCCCAGATATCGCCTGGCCATCGTCCGGGTGTCGACCTCGTCATCACAAGGTCTGATGTCGGTGACCGTTCCTTCCACGCTGACGTAGGCGTAAGGCAGTTCTTCGGACTGGGCTACCAGCGTCAGCGCCAGGCCCTGCTTCAGCAGCCGACCCTTCAACGAGTCCGGCCCGGTCAATACCCAGATGTCGCCGCCGGGTTCGTAACCGTACCAGACCGGGGCGCTGAGCGGTGGTCCGACCGATCGTGGAATCGACAGCACGCCGACATGCAGATCGGCAAGGAAAGCTTCTCGCTCTTCGCGAGACATTCGGGTATCAGCCATGATTGCTCCATTCTGTTAAGCAGCTATCCGTAGGTGCGAATCTCAATCAGATGCTTGTTGGGATCATTGAAGTAGAGCGTAGGAGCTGAGCCTCGAGCACCCACCTCTTCTCCTGGGCCCTCGTTCGAACCCACCGTATGAAAGCTCGGGCCGTAGTCGATACCATGAGATTTCAGTCGCGTAAATATCGCCTCAAACTCCGAGACGGAGACGGCAAAGGCGTAGTGCTCGAAACCTTCGGTTTGCCAGGGCGCGAGCTGAAGCTGGAAAGAATCGCTCACCCGAACCACCGTGAAAGGGCCATCCTGCCCTTCGGCCTGGAAGCCCAGTACATTGGTGTAGAAATCAACGCTTTCCTCGAGATCGTTGACCCTGAGAATGATGTGATCAATCGTCGGCACATCGACCTCCCGTTTCGCGGCAGCTACTGGCCGTGTCATCCGCCCTGCTCCGCGACTGTGATTCGATGCAGCAGACGCGCATGCCCATCGTATCCGCCGGTAGCAGCATGCAACAGGCAGCGGTTGTCCCACATCAGGAGCATCCCCGAGGACCAGCGGTGCCGGTAGACGAACTCGCCGCGCGTCTGGTGAGCAAACAGCTCCTGCAGCAGCCGCGCGGCCTCCGCGTTGTCCATGCCATGGATGCCAATCGTGTAGCCGGGGTTGATGAAGAGCGCGGTGCGCCCGGTTTCCGGATGTACCCGAGCGATGGGGTGAAGCTGCGTCGCCAGCGCATCGTCGGAGTACCGGATCGCCATGGACCGCCCGGTGTCACGCTCACCGTACAGACCGTCTCGCGCATAGCCAAGTCGGGCCGAGTGAATCCCCTGTAAGCCCTGCAGACGCTCCCTGTTTGCCACTGGCAGCGCTTCCCAGGCCGCGTACTGGTTGGCAAAAAGCGTATCGCCACCAACGGGCGGGATGACGTTGCCATAGAGCACGGTTGCCCTGGGCGGATGCTCCAGGAAGCTCCAGTCCGAATGCCAGGTCTCTGCAAATATCGGCGAGGTCTCGTCCGCTTGGCGGCGGACCTGGGCAACGTGCGGATGTCCGGGCACGCTGTCAAAGAATGGATCGACGCCGAAGTTTCCAACGGTCTCGGCAAAAATTTCGAGATCCTCGAGTGACATGTCCTGGTCGGGAAAAGCCAATACCTGATGGCGCAACCAGACGTCACGGATTTCGGCAACCAGATCGGGTGAAAGGTCCCGCGCCAGATCGAGCCCGCTCACGATAGCCCCGCAGGAGGCTGCCTGAGGGCTTACTTTCATGTGCATGGTCAGATCCGCAGCCTGGAGTGGCAAACTCTCTCACTGAACGGCTATTCTGAGACATTCGAACTGCTAATGCGAATGAGTCTCCGTGGGCTGCAACGGCTTTGACTCTTCCGTGTGGGCACAGATGAGCGACAGCAAAGGGAGACGCGAAGCCATGCGCGACCAGACAATCAAATTACTCGGCGCAGCCTGCACGCTGGTGCTCACCATGGCGGTCGCGTTCCCCGTCATCGCTGAGATTCCATCCGCGGAAGAAATAGCCGACAACCTAGGGTTGTCGCCGGCGGACAGGAAATCGGTCCTGGCAGGAGAGCTGGTTTCCAGAACGATGAAGTCGACGAACGACCGGGAGTTGGCCGTCGCCCTGGTTTTCCTGGTGACGCTCTCCGTTGAAGAAATCAAAAGCGAAGCTGACCAGCACCTGCTGACAAAGATGGACCCGGAAACCATCGCCTGGGCTCCGATTGCCGGTGAAGGCAACCTCAACAGCTTCAGCACCCTGAATCTGAATCCGGATCCGACCAAACGCGCCAAAGCCTATCTAAACGCAAAACCAGGCAAAGAACTGAATCTGGATGCGTCGGAAATCAGCGCGTTGAACACCGTGAAGGTCCCTAACGGTGAGCCCGCGACAGGACCCGTCACGACAGCGGTTCGGCAACAGCTGTTAAACCGCTTCCAGTCATACCACCAGGCAGGGCTGGCTGGGATCTCGCCCTATGCCCGTGGCAAGGGAAAAACGACAGCAGCAGCCGACGACCTGAAGAGCGCGACAGAGAGTTTATCTCAGCTGCAAGAAGCGCTACCCGGGCTCTACAAGGTGCTTTTGAATTACCCTGTCGACAAACCGGAGGGTCTGCACGAAAGTTTCATGTGGTCGAACTACAGGGCGCACGGAGAACCGGTATTCATCCTGACCCATGATCTTTCTTTCGACGACAGCGGCGCATATGTCGTCGTTCAACGCCAGTATTATGTCAGCGGCAGCTACAACGCGGGCCAGTCGGTTACCGCGTTAGTCCCGGTGAAACGCGGCACCGTGGTTTTCTACCTGAACCGAACGTCCACCGACCAGGTCACCGGTTTTGGCGCTTCAACCAAGCGGTCCATCGGTAGCAAGGTCATGGCCTCACAGCTCAAGGACCTCTACCAGAAAGTGCGCACGAAGGCCGAAGCCAGCAAGAGCTAACAACCTCAGCAGACGACTCAAAGGCTCTCCGCGAAATCGCGAACGCCGTTCAGGAGCATTTGCGTAGCGAGCATGACCAGAATCATGCCCATCAGCCGTTCCAACGCTCGCGACCCACGCCTTCCGAGAACCCGCAGCAGAAAAGGCGACGCAACCAGCAATATTGAGAGAAGACTGACTGAGGCCCAGAAAACCCAGAATCGCGTTGCCGGCAAATAGAAAACCCAGCAGGATTATCAGCGCAACACACAACTCGCGCGCGATGACCATCATTCGACGGGAGCCGTCGAATTTCGACAGCACCGCGTTGAACACCGGCACGTTGCCGAGCGGGTCCATAATCAGAAACAGCGTTACGGAGGCGGACGCAATGTCATGCCAGTCCATCGATATGCTCCACCTCGTGTTTCCATCCGCTCAGCCGTATCCCGCCCAGGGCGGCCGCCGGCGAGCTGCTACTTGAACTCCACCAGGATTTCCCGATATCGGGTCGAACCGAGATTCTTTGCATCGTGCGTAGCAGGCGCACGGGTGCTCCCCAGCACAACCTCGTCTCCTTCGATGGAAATCCAGTTTGTACTTCCCGTCTTGAACTCGAAGTCGCCCACCCGCTCACCGTTGCCGTCCGACGTGCGAAGCGTCGAGCCTTCCAGAACGTGGAAGAAATACTCGCGGTCATGGGTATGCAGACCGGTACTTTCCCCCGGTGCCAGAAGCATCTCCCACACGGCAACTCGCTCGTTTTCGAAAAGTTTTGTTGTTGCTACATCAGCCACACCGACCTCCCACCGCGTATCCAATTCCATCGAGGCGATCATGATTCAAGTAGTCGCCGGCAGCAACGGCTACGCAGGGAGAGGGAGAATGTTTTTCCGCTAAGGACTCATGCGTGCCAGACCTGTTTCACGGATTAGCGTGCGGGATGTATGCCACCTCAATCTTGATTCCATCAGGATCGGCATAGAACGCCGCATAGTAGCCGTCTGAATAGCCGCGCTGACCGGTGTAATCGGCTGGCTCATCAAGAACCTTTGCTGCTGCTGCCAGCATCGCCTGATGGACTCGATCTACGTCCTGGAGGCTGGCCGCATGGAAAGCCATGTGGTGCATGCCTGGCGCATGGCGGTCATTGGCCCGCAACCGATTCTTCCCCTGTGAGGGTCGAACTTCTATTCCGAAGCTGGCTCCGGAGCCCAGGCCGACCTGCCACGCCGCCCGCCTTGGCTTGGGCTCACGAAATTCCTCCGACGCTATGCTGAGGCGTTCGTATCCAAGTGCGATCAAGAGCGCCTCATAGAACGGAATCGCCAGATCAGGATCACTGATGGATAAGTCGATGTGCGTTAATGGACCACATATGGACATGAATAATCTTATGCACGTTGATTAAGAGTTCGTCAATTGGAGCTGCTCGAGCGGAACGGTGATTGGTGCTGTTTCAGCCAGACGACAGAGTTTTGATGTGGGATACATGCTCAACATTGGAAACGTCGGCGTATCCCAAGCTGGCGTAGAAACCTGCCGCCCGATCAGAGTCGGTAAAAAGATGCAGCTCAGAGAAATGGGCTTTCGCGGTGGATTCGATAGCGCCTACCAGGATCCTGCCGACGCCTTTCCTGCGATAATCAGGATCCACATAGATGCGGCGGAGGCGACCCGTCCTTTTGCCAACAAAGTGCGGATCCCCGTTCAGACCACCGACCGCGATAAGTCTGCCGCTATCTCGTACCTCGAACAGCACTTCTCCCGGCGCCGAAAAAGTGTTGGCGCCCGACTGGAAGTCTTCGATGAGGCGATCGATGAAGCGGAAACCCTCGCCGCGGGCTTTCTGACCAAGCTTGATCATGTCCTCGGGACAGGCGGAAATTGTCCGAACGGCAAACATTTTCCCTCCGGGAACGGCGTGACCTCCTAGACCTTTGTGCTTTCCAGCCTGGACAGCCACAACGCCAACAGTGGCGGAATCGTCAGCTCCGAAATCAAGAGGACCCCGACGAGCGGTGGCGGGAAACCGAGCAGGGACACCGAAACAAGGCGGGCCAAACCGGCGGCGAAGAAAGTCCACAGCACACAGCGAAGAACCGTCGCATATTTCGGAACATCGGAGCCAGACAAATAGAACAGAATCCCGTAGAGCGAAAAAGCCACGCCGTAGAACCGATTCTGGCTGTCGAGCACCGCATCCTGCCTGGATTCGGCCGAGACGTCGGCACCCAGAAGTACATCCGCACCCATTCCCAGAACCAGGTGCAACCCACCCACAGCAACAAAGATCGGCGCCAGTGATTTGAGGACGAGCGAGAGACTGGAAAAACCTAGATTCCAACTCATGTATAATTCTCAACTAATTGTTTATTAACACTTAACTATAGCCAAATCTGAACGCAGGCATGCGGATCCGTCGACCATGGCGGAACACCATAAAGGCCAGACGAGAGCGCTCGCGATAACGATGCCGGTTGACCAATTGGCGGCGAGCGTCCCTCTCAAGCACAGCGCTACTTCAGCCGCAAATCCAGTACTCAGGGAGCAATCAACGCGCCCGAAGACCCTTCCCGCCATCATCGGGTTACACTAAGCTTCGCTAAACAGCCACGTTTTCTGGAAATTGGATGTCCGTACAAGCCGAAGTGCTCCTAAGCATAGAACCAGAAGTCGACGCCCTGGCGACGGAAATTCTCCGCGACGTCGAGGAAGACGCAAACTGGCAGCCCACAGATCTTGTGCCCGATCCGGCGACCGATGAAGGATATGCGAGAATTCAAACGCTGAAATCAGAAGCGGCAGAACTTTCCAATCAGCTCGTACTCGTCACAGCGGGCAATCTCATCACCGAGGAAGCGCTGCCTTCCTACCAGACCGCATTCAACCGGCACATAGGGCTCAACGACCAGACCGGTGTCGACGACTCTCCCTGGGCCCGATGGTCGCGCGCCTGGACGGCAGAAGAAAAACGCCATGGTTCCGCAATGAGCCTGTGGGCTCGATTCAGCGGACGCATCAACATGCGAGCCGTTGAGTCGACCATACAGCACCTGATCGGCAATGGGTTCGACGTGAAGACAGACAACGACCCATATGAAGTGCTCGTGTTCACCAGCTTTCAGGAACAGGCAACGCTGGTCTCGCACAAGAACGTCGCAAAGCAGGCCGGAGAAGCCGGCGACTCTCATCTGCAGAAGATCTGTGATCTGGTCGGTACCGACGAAGCCCGCCACGCCCGGTTCTACAAGACCGCCGGCAGGCTCGTCTTCAGAGCAGATCCCGATGGAGCGCTGGTCGCGCTGGCCAACATGATGAAAAAGAAGATCAGCATGCCGGCCGAACGCATGTACGACGGCTCCAATCCAAACCTGTTCGCCGATTTCTCCGAGATGGCACAGCAGATCGGCGTTTACACGTCGGAAAAGTACGTGGAGATCATGGAGCTCTGCAATCAGTACTGGAGCGTGGAAAAACTCATCCCACAAACCGATGCGGGCAGAAAGGCTCAGGACTTCGTTGCGTCACTGCCGGACAGATATCGGAAGCTCGCGTCTCGCCGAAAGCCCAAGGAGGTGCCGCTGGCACGCTTTTCCTGGCTGACGCAACCTGCCGGAACCTGAATCCCAAGCAGCGGCAGGCCAGCGGCTAAAGATCGCGCGCCATCCGGATCTCGCTGATCTGCTCGTCGAGGTGATCCAGAGCGGATGATTCCCCCGTCTTCCTGAAACCCGTTCGGCCATAGAGGCCTAAAGCAGGTTCGTTCGACTCATCCACATCGAGAATCAGGCGGACGATGCCGGCCGCGCGTCCCCAATCAGCCAACGCATTTATCAGCGCCTCGCCTGCACCGTCACCGCGGAACTCCGGGGCAACCCACATGGACAACAGGAAGGCGACCCCGGGGTTGTCCTTCAGGGGCGCTGCGCGTACCAACCCGACATCTGAACCATTGGATACGGCTACGAATGTCGGAAGCGCTTCAATCTGAGCGCACCACTGCTCCACCGAGCGCGCGACAGCTTCTTCGTAAGTACCGCTGAAGGCACTCGGCGAATCGCGCAGCGAGCGCAACCGGAGCTTGCGCAGGCGATTCCCTTCACAAGTTCTCAGTGGCTGAACCTCTAGCACGGGATCGAGCTTAGCTTTCGGTCATTCTTGTGGCTGTAAAAGAACATCGAGGGAGGGGCCGACCCTGCCCAGGCCGACCCGCCCCTCGGATGCTCCCCCCAGAAAATGGTCGTTGGCCGATATCCGGCTAAGACCGCGCGCCGCTGTGAAGCTGAAGGCTGTTACAGCCCGATGCCACCGACGTCGTTCTCGCGCGACGCCGCAGCATCAGCAGCGCTAAGGCGCCGCTCAGCAGCCCCAGCGTACCGGGCTCCGGCACCGCACGAACCCCGGTGAAGCTTGCCTCGACCGCGGCTGTAAACGGCTTCGCCGATAATTTCGCGACGCATATCCATCAGATCCCGGGAATAGCCTCTCTGAAATTCAGGATGCCC
>CAMYJX010000061.1:0-26127 GCA_947258825.1 uncultured Pseudomonadales bacterium | reverse complement strand
TTGAAGGGCTCCGGCTCATCGGCGGTACCCACGATCGAAAGCTGGAAGCCGGTCAGCTCGTATTCCGTATTGTTGTAGAAGCGAATGACGTCGACGAGGACAGGGTCCGCGGGGAAACCCGCAGGGTAGATGTCGATCTCACCGGGTTCGTCCGCAATGAGGAACGGCTCGCCGGTACCCGGGTTGATGAAGTCCGGCGCATAGATTCCCAGAACGGGAGGTGCTTCGCTCGGACCGCTGCCTTCGGCGCGAAGGAAGACGGGCTCCATAATCAGGGTAGCGGATGCACTTAGAGGGAAGATCAGACAGAGAGCGGCGACAATGGAGTTCCTGCGCATGGTACCTGTCCTCATGCGGTGGGCGGAATCGCCGTACTACAGCCGACAACTCCCCCCGAGTTGGTGTGACTGCTTGATATCAAGCTAAACCTGCCTAAACACGTTGTCAAGCAAACACGCTGAGCAAGGACACGCCGCCGGCCGCCGAACCGGATCGGTGGTGAAGCGGGCCCGGTACGACTGGCTACTTCGCCACTCGCGCAGGTACGATACGCCCGCAGAAGAGTAAGGCTACGAAACCGAAACGAGCTAACGGGGGGTTGAGGACATCATGGAACTGCAGGGCAAAAGAATCATCGTCACCGGCTCGGCACGCGGCATGGGTGCCGCGACGGTTAGAGCCTACGTTCAGGCGGGTGCCGACGTCATCGGCATGGACGTCAACGATGAAGCGGGTACAGCGGTATCAGCGGAAGCAAACGCAGCAGGTCCCGGCACAGCGAGCTATCTGCACGTGGATATCGCTGACAGAGACAGCGTCGAAGCGGCATTTGCCCAGGCTGTGACGCAAATGGGCGGGCTCGATGTGCTTGCCCATCCCGCCGCCATTCAGCGCTCCTCCGATGCGGGGGACGTGAGCGTCGAAGACTGGGACCTGATGTTCGCCGTCAATGTGCGCGGCACCATGCTGACGAATCAGGTCGCCCACCAGCACATGAAGGCGGCTGGCGCCGGCTCGATCATCAATTTCGGTTCCATTTCCGGTCAGCGCCCGGAACCTTCCGCGGCCGCTTATTCAGCCGCCAAGGGCGCAGTGCACTCCTGGACGCGCACCGCAGCGGGAACATGGGGCGTGGATAACATACGTGTCAACGCCATTCTACCCGCCATGGCTACCCCCATGTATCAGGAAGCCAGGGCCAGATCTACCGAAGAGCAGAACGTCGCCAACTACTGGCGGAACCTGAACAGCATTGCCCTGGGCGAAGAATACGGCGACCCGGACAGGGACCTGGGACCCGTGATGGTGTTCTTTGCATCCGATGCGTCGAAATTCATTACCGGACAGTTGATCCCCGTGGACGGCGGGCAGACGAGCGTGCGTTAAAAAGTTAGAACTTAGACCCTCCGTGTGGTCAAAGCTTCTGTGGCGGCATGGAAACGTCAGATGGCGTTTAGAGATCTTCAGTTTACGATTCTGAGCCTCTGGGCCATTTTCCTCCCGACCGTCTCCTCAGCGACAGTCAGAAATGGTTTTGAGCTGCACGGCGCCAGCGTGCCCGTATCTGAGATTCGCTCAGGTGGCCCACCGCGGGACGGCATCCCCTCTATCGACAGACCCAGGTTCATGAGCGCCACAGACGCCAGTTATCTGGCTGAAAGCGATCGCGTGCTCGGCGTGGAGATCGATGGCATCGCCCGCGCCTATCCCATCAAGATTCTGAACTGGCACGAGATCGTCAACGATGTGATCGCCAGGCAACCCTTCGTCGTGACCTATTGCCCACTGTGCGGCTCTGGAATGGTCTTCGCCAGCGCGATGGAAAATACCAGGCTGATCTTCGGCGTGTCCGGCTTGCTCTACAACAGCGACATGCTGCTCTACGACCGTAACACCGAATCTCTGTGGTCGCAGATCCTGGCCAGAGCCATCAGCGGAAAGCTGCAGGGAATGCGGCTGCGGCAATTACCGGCCGCGCACACGACGTGGGGAAGTTGGCGCGAGAAGCACCCGGAAACCACAGTTCTCAGCCCGGAAACCGGCTTTCGCCGCGACTACAACCGCAGCCCCTACAGCGGCTACGAGCAATCACGTCGCCTGTATTTCAGCGTCTCGAAGAAATCACCCCGTACTTACCATCCCAAGACGCTGGTGCTCGGGATCGAGCTGAACGGCGTTTTCAAAGCTTATCCGTTGGATGAGCTGAATCAGCAGGACGTTTCCCAGTTCGACGATCTGGTTGGCGAGCAGCCCATCACGGTACATTGGGACGCATCGAGCCAGAGCGCGTTCGCGACCGACGTTTCCGGCGCGGTCTTACCCGCCACCCTGCTGTATTGGTTTGCCTGGTATGCGTTTCACCCCCAGACGCTGGTTTTTAAAACGCCGTAGCCGCTGTTATCACGCTGAGCGATGATCAGCGGGAACGAGCAAGCATTTCGAAAAGCGGCTCCAGATATTGCCGGCGCTCGGGTAACAGGTAGGAAAAGTTGACCCCGCGGTCCATGAGCTCCCAGAACTGCGGGCGGTCGTCAGTCAGCAATCCCTCCTTCAGCCGTTCGAGCCGCTCCAGACGTTCCTCTCGAAGATCGTCCACGATTCGCTGGAATCGGATCTCGTCACCCCGCTGCAGGAACAGGGTCGCCAATTGAATCTGCGAGCGGCGCACGCCCAGCAGGCTTTCCTCCTGGCTGTCTTCCTTGATCTCCTGGTCCAGCTGCAGGAGCGTGTCGAGCAACGAATCCACCACGGGCGAGTTCAGATCCAAAGCGTCCTCCACCATCTGCATGACGTCGTAGGCGGCGGTTTCCAGCAGAAACGACAGACCCATGTTGTGCGCCAGCTGGCCGTACTCGCGCAGGTAACGGGCAATGGCAACGGCTTCATCAGCCCGCCCTTCCCGCAACAGCCGCTCGCCGATGAGGCGGTACTGGTTCATGAGATAGTAGGCGGTGCGTGCATCGCGCGCGCCAATGGTCACCCGCAGATAGCTGTTGAAAGTCCGGAGGCACAACTCAAGCAGATCTGGAGACCCGGGGCCCAGATCGCTGGCGATGCGCTGAGTATTGATGCCGATGAGATTGGCCACATCCCGGGAATGGATCGCGCACTGACCCATGAGAGACAGGTAACGGCGGAACACTTTGCGTTCCAGCCAGATGCCCTGGGCGCGAACCTCGGACATGGTCTCGGGCGCCAGCGCGAAAAAATCCGGATCCCGGGCAACGCTGGGCGTGACGTCGAACCATCCCGCCGGCAGCTGTGGCCGGATACGCACGTAGTCGAAGATAAAGCCGGCAAGGGCGTCTACCGCGGCCATGGCGATGCCGCGATCGCCCTTGGCAATTGCGCTACGCGCCACATCCTGAAGCTCATCAATGGCTTCCTCAACCCGATGCTGATACCGATCTACCCCAGCCGGGTTCACCTTGATCACCATGCGATAAGCATCCCGACAGATCCGCTCGATGACGCTGATGGGCGACAGAAAAGTGAACACGAAGTAAATGTAAGGAACGAGCAGCAGCAGGCACAGGGTCACCATGCCGAGGGTGATGGCGAACCCGGCCTGCGGCACCAGGGCGGCGGGCCCGCTCTCATCGAGCACGGCTGCAACCCATACGCACTGCACGGTCGTAAGAACGAACAGACCCAATACCAGCAGGTTCACGGGCTCGCGAAGGAACAGCGTGGTGATCTGGTGACTGTAACGATTGGCCGCCAGCTCTACCACAATGGCAACCACGGTTATCGCGATAGCCAGCACCGCCGCCACCACCTCGGCCGCATTGGAAAGGGTATCGAAGGCGGCGGAGGTATCCAGATCGGCAAGCCATTGCAGCGGACTTCCCAGGGCCGCAAGCGGCGTATTGCCCAGAACGGACTGCATCAGCAGCAAAGCCACGCTGGCAACCGCCAGACCCGCAAACAGGAACATCGGGCCCCGCAGTGGCCGGTGTCGAGGGATCGAGGGGACGCTGTCAGTCATAGGTTGGCAAGAGTGCACGAAGGCAGCTTCCGTGCCAACCGCAGAAGCGCCGAATATGAACGTTCCAGGCTGGGCACGAATCCGTCAGCCAATTCGGGACGGGTGAAGAGACCGGCCTGTCAGGGTAGACTGCGCGACTCCGATTCCGGAACCGGGCATAGCCAAAAATAATGAGCGCCCTTCGTCAATTCACGCTCGATGAAAAATTCGCGATGAAGCGCGGAACGCTGCATCGGCCGACTTTGGCCTATGAAACCTGGGGCCAGCTCAACAATGAGCGCGGCAATGCGGTGCTGGTATTTACGGGCCTGTCTCCCTCCGCCCACATGGCATCGTCTCAGGAAGATCCTTCAGCCGGCTGGTGGGAAGATATGGTGGGTCCGGACAAACCCATCGACACAGGAAAGTACTTCGTCATCTGCATCAATTCGTTGGGCAGCTGCTTCGGCTCGACGGGTCCTGCATCCGTAGACCCCGCAACCGGTGAGAGCTACCGGCTGCACTTTCCCGTGCTGCACGTAGAGGACATCGCGGCTGGTGGTGCAGCAGTTCTGGATCATCTGGGCATACGACGGGCAGACACGGTTCTCGGCGCGTCCATGGGGGGGATGACCGCGCTGGCCTTCGTCATGTTGCACCCCGGGCGGGCGCGCCAGCTGGTGGCCATATCATCGGCGGCGCGAAGTCTGCCCTTTTCCATGGCGATACGATCCCTGCAGCGGGAAATGATCCGCCGCGACACAGCCTGGCAGAACGGCAACTACGCTGCGGACGCGCCTCCGGTTACCGGCATGCAGCTGGCACGCAAACTGTGCATGATCACTTATCGTTCCGCCGATGAGTGGGCTGAGCGCTTCGGACGCGAACGTGTCACCGATGGTCCTCCGGTCGGTCATCCATTCGGCATGGACTTCGAGGTCGAGTCGTATCTGGAGGCTCACGCAGCCAAGTTCGTGGGCAGTTTCGACGCCAACTGCTATCTCTATCTGTCCCGCGCCATGGACCTTTTCGACGCCGCCGACCACGGTGGTAGCCTGGAGCAGGCGCTGAGCCGCGTGCAGATCGAGCGGGCGATGATCATCGGCGTCGATACCGATTTCCTGTTTCCTGTAGAGCAGCAGGAAGAGCTGGCCATTGGCCTGCAGAAGCACGTCGCCGAAGTGATTTTTCACCGCCTGGCTTCCATCCAGGGTCATGATTCTTTCCTGGTGGACATGGATCGTTTCCGCCCGGTCGTGGCAAGGTTTTTCTCGGAACCCAGCGCCGACGGCTGAGTTCAGCGGCTGGGCGGCAGTTCCTGACGGATCAGCATCTCCAGCATATCCGCATCCGCGTAACCACCGGCCAGCAACCGGCGCTCGCCGTCTCTATCGATCAGCACGCTGGGCAGCGCGCTGGTGCCGTAAACGCGCGCGCCGGCAAACTCAGCCATCACCTGGGCACGCAGGGCTTCTTCTTCCATTTGCCCCGCCACTGCCCGCCGGTCCACGCCGAAATCTTCAGCGGTGCGCAGCAGCATCTCGACATCGTTAATGTTCATGCCTTCCGCAAAAAACAGCTGCTGCAACCGGTGGAGGTAGCCGAAAGGCGCCTGCCCGCTGGCCTCCCGGACGGCAGCGACGGCGAGGCAGGGTAGCGTGCTATTGAAAACCAGCGCCTCAGGCAGTCGGAAACCGAAGTGCTGACCCGTGGTGGCCTGCACTTCTCGCCAGATGTGCATGAGCAGGCGTCTGCCGTAGTCACCAATGGGTTGAGTGCCGTGGGTATTCACGCCGCCGAGCAGAAAGTCGAATTCGACTTCGCCGGCCAGCCGTTCTGCAGCCACCTCTACCGCCGGAGACATGCCCCAGCACCAGGAACACATAGGATCGGTAACGACCAGAACCCGCAGCACGGTTTCAGTCGCCGACGATCTGCCAGTCGCCATCCACAGCCTCGGCGATGACGGCAGCCGCTGCGTATCCGGACTGCTGCAACTCGCTGACGCAGGCGTCCGCCAAGCTTGCTGGGAGCGCCGCCAGCAGACCGCCAGAGGTTTGCGGATCCACCAGCAGGCGAAGCTGAGGATCGGTAAGGGCGCTGCCTCTGAGCTCATAGTCCGCCAGCGCCAGCTCGTTGTTGCTCTGCAGGGAGCTGAAGACGCCCTGCTTCATGAGCCGGCGCGCGCCCGGGAGCACCGGCACGTCGTTCATCCGCAGCCGGACGCCACAGCCGGACGCCCGCAGCATTTCGCCGAGATGACCCAGCAATCCGAACCCGGTCACGTCCGTCAGCGCGCGCAGCCCGTGGCGTTTCAACACGACAACCGCATCGGCGTTGGACTGATCCATGGCCTTGAAGGCCAGCTGCAGCTCGTCGGAGGGTGTTTCGCCTCGCATGTCACCCGCCAGCAGCACGCCGGTGCCAACGGGTTTGGTGAGCACCAGCACATCACCGGGCTGCACCCCGGCTTTGCCAATGGGCGCGCCATCCAGCGTTCCTGTGAGGCTGATCGCAAGGGAAAGCTCCGCGCCTTCCGCCGAATGACCACCCACCAACGGCACATCGTGGGCATTCAGAACGTCCACCGCGCCCTTCAGCAGCGCGAACAGTTCTTCCTCCATCATCGTCTCCGCCATGAGCGGCACGGTCGCCAGGGCAAGGGCGGCGGTACCCTTCCCGCCCATGGCGAACACATCGTTCAACGCGTGGTGGGCGGTGATGCGCCCGAACAGATAAGCGTCGTCCGTGATGCTGCGAAAGCCATCCACGGTTAGCAGAATCTGCCCGCTTGCCACCTGAACGACGGCCGCGTCATCGCCGATACCCATGGGCACGTGCGCCCGACCCTGAACCGGCAGCCTGTCCAGCACCCGGCGCAACGGCTCCGCGCCCAGCTTGGCGCCGCAGCCACCGCAACGCATGGCATCCGGCGCCCCTGCACGAAGCGCCCGAGGCAGGTTGGAACGGGGATCCGGCATTTCCGGCAGTTTTTTAAAGCGGGCCATGAATCGGCGATCGATCCAGTCTTTCCAGCGCCAGACCCAGGCGCCTGCTGTAACCCAGGCACCTCGTGAAGCCACGGCGCCGCCGTCACCGGTTCCGATTATGGTCAGGAACCGACTCTGCGCTCGATAGTTTCTCAACCCTCGCGACTCTACGCTGCGCCGAAGGTTATCGGCAAGCACCGGGCCTTGCCTGACCGCAAAGACGCCCGCCTTGGGACGCGGCTGGTCCTGAAGATGGGCAATGTCACCCGCGGCGAAAACCCTCGGGTCGGACAAAGACTGCAGCGTTCGACTCACCGAGATGAATCCCTGCTCGTCGGTGGCCAGCCCCGAATCGCGAATCCACTGCGGCGCCGCAACCCCCGTCACCCAGAACAGATAATCGATCTGCTCCGTGCGCCCGTCGGCCGCACCTATCTCCGTGTCCGTCGCGGAGGTCACTCTGAAATCGGTGAGCACGCGCACCCCGCTGCGCGCCAGCGCGCTTTCCAGAAGACGGCGGACTTCCGCTGGTTGACCCGGCAGCAGGCGTTCGGAGACCAGCAATATCTGAACACCATCGGCAACGGATCTGGCCATGGCGAGGGCCAGTTCCACGCCGCCTGCACCGCCACCGATCAGCGCGAGCGTATCGCCGGGACTGGCGGATGCTTTTACCGCCTGCCAGCGGGGCAGGAAGCGACCAATGGGTTTTACCGGGATGCCGCCCCCGGCGACGCCGTTGGGCACAGCGCCGGTGTTGATGGACAGTCGATCAAACCGTAACGGCGGATGATCCGCCAGGCTGACCTGGCCCGCGCTCAGATCCAACGCGGTCACCTCATCGGCAATCAGGCGCGCGCCCGCCACCCGAGACAGCGGGCCCAGATCGATGTGCATGTCCCGCTGGGTATATAAGCCCGCCACGTGGCCTGGCAGCATTCCGGAGTAAGGGGTAAGCACCTCCCGGCTCACGACTGTCAGCCTGACGCCCGGCAGGGGTTTCATGGCGAAAGATTTGAGAACCTGGACGTGGCTGTGGCCGCCGCCGAGAAGAACGAGATCCCGGACCGGCGGTGTGTCCATGCGCATCAGAACCGGTCAGTCATCTATATCGAGATCCAGGTAATCGAGATCCTCGCTGATCCGTCGGGATTCTTTGCGCTCTTCAAGCGCCCGGCGTATGGCCAGAGTGCGGGCATTCTGATCCTTCTGATTCAGAGCTTCGTCGACGACCTTGAGGTCTTCGTCAACCTCGTCCTCGTCGAAATCGTCGATGTCGTCGATGTCGTCTTCCGCGAGGGACTCTTTGAAGTCTTCTTCAAGCGCCTCAGACTCCTCTGCATCTTCGACCCTGTCGGCATCTTCAACATCGTCGACCCCGCGCCCGTTTTCCTCAGCATCGGGAGCTTCGGTTTCTTCGTCATCGAAATCGGCCATGGATGTCCCTGACAGCCCGCACGACACCAAAGGTTATACGGCGCTTTTTAGGCCTAGGCTTTCAGAGTGTCAAGGCGTTTCGAACGCAATGGCGAACCGTGTATTCAGGGTGAGATAAACACTGGGGTAACGGCCCGTTGCGCTCCATTTCGGGCCGGCTCGGCGGCCGCCCTTTCCTCCAGCGCCTGGACAATCGTATCTTTGGTAACCACCCCGGAAACGGCATGTAGCACCGCCGGCAGACCCTGCCCGTGGTCGAGTTGCAGGGCACCCCACACCAGACCCGCCCGATTGCCGGAAACGCAGTGCACGATAACGGAATCGGCGCTGCGCTCACGGAGCAGCTCGGCGAATCGCTGCAGATCAGCATCAACGAGGGTGGCGCCTGTCACAGGCACGCTGTAGTAGTCCATGCCCAGGGCCTGCACCTGGACTCGCTCCTCCGCGATGCCCTCGCCCGCCGTGCGCAGGTCGATGATGACGGTGGACGCCGGGTCCCAGTGGCGAAGCGCATTCACATCGAGGGATCCGGCGAGCCACAGCCGAGGTTCCACCTGAGAGAGGTATTTTGAGATCGTCGGAAGATCGGCCCCTCCAGCGAGAACCAGTTTTGCAAAGGCCAGGCCGGCAAGCGTCGACGCCTGCCAAAGCCGGATCGTCATGCAGCTGCTCCAGCCACCGGCGGCAGCTTGAGGCCGGGTTCAATGCGCCACCCGGGCAACACGCCGCCATCAATGTTGGCACGTAAAGCGGGAATGAGGAGTCGCGGCGCTTCCAGGGATGCATCCCGCTCACGTCGTAGCACCTCGAACGCCAGCTCGGTGTCAGCGGCCTGAAGATGCACGTTGGATGCTTTCTGCTGCGCTACGGTGCTGACACAGTGATACTCACGACCTTCGGGCGCGTAATCGTGGCACATCAGCAGCCGGGTTTCGTCCGGCAGCTCAAGTAACTTCTGCAGGGATCGATAGAGCGTTCGAGCGTCGCCGCAGCACCCGACCACAGCTGTGCCCCAGACAGATACGGTCGTTGTCTTTGAACAGCCGATCGAACTGACTGCCATCGGTGGCGATCTGCAGCTCAAACCTGCTGGCGAACTCTTGCTGAAGTTCCATGACCCACTCGCTGGCCCCCAGCTGTGCGCAGATGAAATGCTGCTTCAGATAGCGGGCAGCGGAAAGGCGGTCCGCATGCACGTGGGTTTCCAGAATCCACTCCACGATGTAACCATTGGTCTTGACGAACTCGAGGATCTGATCGGCCAGCACCGTCGATACCTCTCCTTTTTCGAGGTCGTAGTTGAGCACCGGATCGATGACGGCGCAGGTACCGCTTCCTGGATTAGCCAGGACGTAGCTGTAGGAACAGGTATCGATGTCGAAGAAGGGATGGACGATCAGGTTCATCACATATCCTGAATTTGCCAGTACTTCTTAAGGCTAGTTCAGCGCGCCAGACAACGGATCCCGTTTTTGCCTCCTAAACGGCCTTCGGAAGGGAAAATTTCCCAAATTTTTTGCTTATGGCGAAATATTTACCAGGATATCGCGACGCAACGACAGTCAGGCTGCTTTTAGCGCATCACCGACAATGTTGAAGATCTCGGCGATGTCGGTGGTTTCCATGACGAATGCCGGACCAAACTGCAGGGTGTCGCCGCTGTAGCGCACGTAAAGGCCCCGCTCCCAGCAGGCCATGGCAATCTCGTACGGCCGTCGAGCGGGCTCGCCGGTATGGGCCTCCAGCGTGAGCGCCCCGGCAAACCCCAGATTGCGTACGTCCTGCACGTAGGGGTGATTGGCGAGGCCGTGAATGCAGTCCTCGAAAAAACCCGCTTTCGCAGCAACCTGCTCGTCGAGCTTCTCCTCGTCGAATATTTTCAGCGCGGCAAGGGCCGCCGCGCATGCCATGGGGTGCCCTGAATAGGTGTAACCATGAGGAAACTCCACCATGTAGTCAGGCCCACCCTGCGCCATGAAGGTGTCGTAGATTTCCTGCCGGACCACCACCGCACCCATGGGTATGACGCCATTCGTGAGTTGCTTGGCAAAGTTCGCGATGTCGGGCACCACCCCGAAGTGATGCGCACCGGTAGGCGCGCCACAGCGCCCCAGCCCGGTTATCACCTCGTCGAATATCAGCAGAATGTCGTGCCGGTCGCAAATCGCGCGCAGCCGTTGCAGGTAGCCCTTCGGCGGCGGAATGACCCCTGCGGATCCGGCAAAGGGTTCAACGATCACCGCCGCAATGTTGGAAGCATCGTGCAGAGCAACCAGCTCCTCCAGCTCGTCGGCCAGCTCGGCGCCATGTTCCGGTTGACCCCGGCTGAAGCGGTTTTCAGGCAGCAGGGTGTGCGCAAGATGATCCGACTCCAGCGTCGACCCGAAGAGCTTGCGGTTGGGCGCAATGCCGCCCACGGATATGCCACCGAAGTTGACGCCGTGATAGCCCTTGGAACGGCCAATCAGCCGGCTCTTTCCTGCTTGCCCCCCCTGGCGCCAGTAGGCGCGGGCAATTTTGAGCGCGGTATCTACGGTCTCGGAACCCGAGTTGGTAAAGAACACGCGGTTCAGGCCCTCGGGCATCATGGCGCTGAGCCGGGACGCCAGCAGAAACGCCTGAGGGTGGCCGAACTGGAAAGCGGGCGCGTAATCCAGGCTGCGGGCCTGCTCGGCAACGGCCTCGGCGATCTCCGGCCGATTGTGGCCCGCCCCACAACACCAAAGCCCGGACAGTCCATCCAGAACTTTCCGCCCCTGAGCGTCGATGAATCGCACGCCCTCGGCACCGGTAATGAATCGTGGGTTTTGACGAAACTCCCGGTTCCCGGTGAAGGGCATCCAATAGTTGTCGAGGTTCAGATCATCCACGGGCACCGTCATGTCGCTTCCAACCGCCGCGTCATGTTCAAGCCATTTGCCATCCTGCACACCCCCAGCAGCGCAAAGTCGAGCATCTGACCTCGATTCCTCCCGCCGGACGCAACCGCACAGGCTGGCGCGGCCAGCCGCCTCGTCAAACTCAGTATGAACATTGTACGAGGTTCGACTCAGGGGCAGAAGCCAATGCCCAACTGCCGTAGAATGCGGGGCCTTGCGCCAGATTGAGGAGAGGGACCTTGGCCGCAGAGCAACCGGGTATCTTCAGCGAAGCCACCCGCCGGTACGCGTTGAGCGTGCTGGTGGTCGTTTATACGTTCAACTTCATCGACCGGCAGATTCTTTCGATCCTGCTGGAACCGATCAAGCTGGATCTCGGGCTGTCCGACACTCAGCTGGGTATGCTTACCGGCTTTGCCTTTGCCGCTTTCTACGCCACGCTGGGCATTCCCATCGCGCGCCTGGCAGACCGGAGCAACCGTCGTAACCTAATCGCGCTGGCCCTGGCCGTCTGGAGCGGCATGACGGCTCTGTCCGGGCTTGCACAGAATTTCTTCCACCTGCTGCTGGCTCGCATCGGCGTAGGCGTGGGTGAAGCCGGCTGCAGCCCGCCAGCTCACTCCATACTGGCCGACTACTATCCGGCAAACCGCAGGGCCACCGCGCTGGGTATCTACTCGCTGGGTATTCCCGTGGGGATTCTGTTCGGGTTTCTTGCCGGCGGCTGGATCAACGAGTTTTTCGGCTGGCGCATGGCGTTCTTCGTGGTGGGTATTCCCGGCCTGCTGCTTGCCGTCGTGGTGCGACTGAGCCTGAGAGAGCCGCCCCGGGGCATGGCCGAAGGCAAGGTCGACAGTGGTCGCCAGCCCGGCATAACGGAAACCTTCAGCTACATGTGGCGCAAACGCTCGTTCCGCCATCTGGCCCTGGGTGGTGCCCTGACCGCCTTCGTCGGCTACGGCGTCGTCAGCTGGGTACCCTCCTTTCTGATCCGATCTCACGGCATGCAGACCGGCGAGATCGGCACCTGGCTCGGGTTGATTCTGGGTATTCCGGGAGGCATCGGCATCGTCCTGGGCGGATACCTGGCAGACCGGTTCGGCTCCAGAGACACCCGCTGGTTTTTGTGGATCGTCGCGGTAGCCCTGGTGATCTGCGTGCCCTTCTCGGCGGGCGTCTACCTGGCGCCCGGGCCGTACTCGGCGCTGCTGATGCTGATCATTCCCGTCGCGCTCGGTAACTTCTACCAGGCAACGACGTTCTCCCAGACTCAGGGGCTCGCAAGCCTGAAGATGCGGGCCGTGGCCGCCGCAGTGCTGCTGTTTATTCTGAACATCATCGGGCTTGGCCTGGGGCCTCAGGCGGTAGGCGTGGTGAGCGATCTGCTGCGCCCGACATTCGGAGATGAATCGCTGCGCTACAGCCTGCTGATCGCCGGTTTCTTCAACCTGTGGGCCGCCGTGCACTACTACATCGCCGGCCGTTACCTCGCCGAGGATCTGGCCGCAACAGCGGCCGAAGAGTCCGCCGCCAACGGCGATCCCGCCACCCTGAACGCGCCGTCAGCATCCCTCTCCGGTTAGACAGAGGTTGACCGGAGACCGCCTCGGGCGCCACCTGGAAGGCGTCATTCAGGCATCCAGGGTCAGCAGCGAGGCGTTGCCGCCGGCGGCCGTGGTGTCAGCGCTCAGCGTCTGCTCTACCACGAAGCGTTGCAGGTAGTTGGGCCCTCCGGCTTTCGGCCCGGTTCCCGAAAGGCCTTCCCCGCCGAACGGCTGGGAACCCACAACGGCGCCGATCTGATTGCGGTTGATATAGACGTTGCCGACCCGCGCGCGATTGGCGACCCGGCGTACCCGGCTGTGACTGCGCGAATGAATGGACAGCGTCAGCCCGTAGCCCAGGGCGTTGATCTCGTCGACCAGCGTCTCGAGGGCATCGGCACGCCAGCGCAGAACGTGCAGAAAGGGACCGAAAATTTCGCCAGGCACGTCTGCTACCGCGGCCACCTCGAAGGCCATCGGCCTAACGAACCAGCCTGTCGACAGGGGTGAGGAGGAAGCTTCTGCCAGCAGCGGGAACCGCTGTCGGGCCTGCTCCTCATAAGCCTGCAGCGCGTCACGGGCTTCGCGGTCAATGACTGGACCCACATCGGTGCTGATGCTCGCCGGGTCGCCCAGGCGCAACTCTTTCATGGCGCCGGCGATCATGGCGATCTGGCTGTCGGCGACGTCGTCCTGCAGGCAGAGCAGCCGCAGCGCCGAACAGCGCTGCCCCGCGCTGCGGAATGCCGACTGCAGGACGTCACGGGTAACCTGCTCCGGCAAGGCGGTGGCATCGACAATCATGGCATTGACGCCGCCCGTCTCGGCAATGAACGGGACCATGGGCCCGGCGCGTTCGGCGAGCGCTCTCGCAATGGCGCGAGCTGCCTGCAGAGAACCCGTGAAGGCCACACCCGCCAGCCTGGCATCTGCCAGCAGCGGCGCGGCGAGCGTCGGGCCGTCCCCCGGCAGCAGATGCAGCACCTCCCCGGGAGCCCCGGCGTCGTGCAGCAGCCGCACCATCGCCGCGGCAATCAGCGGCGTCTGCTCGGCGGGCTTCGCCAGCACGCTGTTACCAGCAACCAGCGCCGCCGCAATCTGTCCGGTAAAGATGGCCAGCGGGAAATTCCACGGTGAGATGCACAGGAAGGCCCCCCGACCCTGGCAGCGCAAGGTGTTCTGCTCCCCGGTTGGGCCAGGCAGGGGCTGATCTGCCGTCAGCGTCCGCTCTGCCTGAGCGGCGTAGTAGCGGAGGAAATCCACAGCTTCCCGCACCTCCAGGTGCGCATCATTCAGACAGCGCCCGCCTTCACGGCACAGCAGATACACGAAGTCGGCAGATGCTGCCTCCAGAGCGTCACTGGCGTCGCGCAGCAGGTCTGCCCTTTCCGTGACAGACCTTTGCCGCCACGCGTCTGCGCTCCCAGCCGCTATGTCCAGCGCCGCCAATGCATCCGCCCGGGTGGCGGATACCCAACTGCCAACCCGCCTGGCCGGATCGACGGGGTCTGTCACCGACATCAGATCGCCATCCCGCCACTGACCACCGATAATGGGGGCACTGTGCCAGGTTCGCCGCGTGGCGCCCGCAAAATCGTCTGCCAGGCGCGACACGGTGTCCGCGTCATTCAGATCCAGACCCAGACTGTTGCGACGGTCGGGCTCGAAGAGCGCGACGGGCGGACGTATCTGGGGATGACGGCGCCAGCCGTCCTGTCGGGCCTGGGCAACTGGATCCCTAACCACCTCCTCGATATCCAGAGCGTCGTCCGCAATGCGATTGACGAAAGACGTGTTGGCACCATTTTCCAGCAATCGCCTGACCAGGTATGCGAGCAGCTGCACCTGTTCCCCTACGGGCGCGTACACCCGGCAAGTCAGCCGGCGATCGCCGCGCAGCTGTTCGTCCCGCAGCACCCGCTCGTACAGCGCCTCGCCCATGCCATGCAGCCGCTGGAACTCGAGGTCGCGCCGCGGGCCTGCCATTTCCAGCACCGCAGCCAGGGTGTAGGCGTTGTGGGTCGCAAAGCAAGGCACGATCCGGTCGCTGCTTCCCAGCAGACGCGCAGCGCAGGCAAGGTAGGAAACGTCGGTGTTGACCTTCCTGGTGAACACCGGAAAGTCAGCGAGCCCCCGCTCCTGCGCAAGCTTGATCTCCGTATCCCAGTAGGCGCCTTTGACGAGACGCGTCGAGAAGCGCATGGCCGATTCCGCAGCCAGCGCGTCCAGCCATTCTAGAACGGGCAGAGCCCGCTTCTGGTAGGCCTGCACCGCCATTCCCAGACCGTCCCAGCCGCGCAGGCTGCTATCGAAGGCCAGCCCCTCGAAGAGGGACAGGCAGAGCTCCAGCCGATCGGCTTCCTCGGCGTCGATGCACAAACCCACCGACGCGTCCGCCGCAAGCCGGCAAAGCTCCAGAAGGCGACTCAGGAGCTCCGTGCCCACCCGATCCTGTTGAGAAAACTCGAACCGTGGATGCAGTGCCGACAGCTTGACCGAGATCTGAGGGTCGGCAACTTTTCCCGCGGCCGCCTTCAGGGACGCGATGGCCAGACAGTAGCGCTCAAAGTAGAGCTCGGCGTCCCGGGCCGTCCAGGCCGATTCGCCCAGCATGTCGAAGGAGTAGGCAGCGTCGGCGCCAGAGGCGGTACGATCCAGAGCCTGGTCGATGGTTTCCCCGTAAACGAACTGTCGGCCGAGAACCCGCATCGCCCGACGTACGGCGATGCGGACCGCGGGTGCCCCGAGCTTGCGCACAATGCGCTCCACCGCCTGCTGGCCGGTGTCGCTGATGGTGACGGTTTTTCCCGCCACCATCAGCCCGAACGTGGACGCATTGACGAAGAAATGTTCGGAAGACCCCAGATGCTCCGACCAGTTGCCCGACGCCAGCTGATCTTCGATGAACAGGTCCTGAGTCGCCGTATCCGGGATGCGCAGCAGCGCTTCCGCCAGGCACATGAGGGTAACCCCCTCTGTAGATGCGAGGTCGTACTCCTGCATCAACGCGTCGATCCCACCGACCTTGCGCCGGGTCTCGCGCGCATGGCTGACCAGCTCCGAAGCGAGGGATTTGACGCTCTGCAGCCGGGCCGGATCGAGCGCCGCGCCTCCGTCGAGAGTCGTTGCGAGGGAAGCCACAAGCGGCGCCTCGTCAATACGATGTGCCCGGGTGATGGCCCGGCGCTGCTGCAAAAGCGCTTCGATCTTCTCCTGCGTCATGCCTCCCAACCGGTCAGCGGGATACGGGGCCCACAGTGCCGCTACTGCAGCACCGGGTCAACATGGGGAAACCCACCGTACCCGCAGCCCTGGTCTGACTCCGCGAAACCCGTATGATGTCGCGCTCGAAACGACTCACGGACAGCGATGGATCCATTTTCCCAGGCAGCACTCGGCGCGGTTGTCGGTCAGGCCGCAGGGCATGCCCGACTGGGGTACCGGGCAGCGGCTATCGGCGCCCTGGCTGGCGCGGTGCCGGACATCGATGTCCTGTTCTCCGTAGGCGGGGACTATTTCGACCAGCTGGAGCTGCATCGAGGCATCACCCACTCGCTGTTTTTTGCACCCGTCGTCGGTCCTCTGGCCGGCCTGGCCGTGTGGCGCTGGGAACGTCGTGGAAGATCAGCAGACACCGCTGGGGACCGAGGGCGCCTGCTCTGCTGGATAGCCGTCATCACTCTGGCGCTTTGGTCGCATCCACTGCTGGATCTGCTGACGCCTTACGGCACCCAGCTGCTGCTGCCGTTTTCCGATCAACGATTCGCCATCAACGCCATGCCGATCATCGATCCCCTTTTCACGCTGAGCCTCGTGACTGGCCTACTTATCGCCGGGCGATTCATGAAGCGGCGGGCCCGAGCCGTGGCCCTGTGGACGCTGCTGATCTCTTCCGGCTATCTGGCCTATGCGTGGCAACTGAACATAGCGGCCGAGAAAGAAGCCACCCGCCAGCTCCATGCCCAGGGGATCAGGGATGCCCAGGTAGCCGCCTTCCCGACGCTGCTGCAGGTTCACTACCGGCGCGTGGTAGCACGGACAGCGGACGTGGACCGGGTCGGCTACCTTTCAATGTGGCAGCCTTGCGACATCGCCTGGCAACAGGCATCGCGCATCAGGACCGCGTCCATGGCCAGCTTTCTGGCAACGCGGGAAGGTCACATATTCAGCTGGTTTACCATGGGATGGATCCGTTACCACCTGGAACAACTGGGAGATGAGATCCGCCTTCGGGCCACCGACCTGCGCTACGGATTCGACGAGAATCCGGACCGCAGCATATTCAGCGCCAGCGTGCGTCTGAATGCCACAGGCGGCCTGCTGGGCCAAGTGGTTGCGGGGCGCAACGCCGTCGACGGCGGGGCCCAAAGACTGGCCGGCCTGTTCGAGGACACCTACGCCCCCCTCTGCCGCCTTACGCTACGCTGAGGGCCAGCCGCAGCGCCTGGCTGCCGACTGGGCAGCGGGTTAATGCGCGGTACGATCCTGATGCACCATGACCCAGCGCAGTATGTCGGATCCGCGAATCAGCCCCACTACCTTGCCGCCGCTGACCACGGCTACCGGCTCATCGCCGGTCTGCAGCAGCGAGGTAAGCGCTGAAGAAGCCATCGCGTTCGCATCGAGAACTCTTGCGCTGCCAAGACCGGACATGACGTCGGTAACGAGGCGTCTCGGCCGCTCGGCAACAGGAACGGACGAAGCTTCGCTGAAGGACAAGGTGCCCAGAACCCGACCCTCATCAATGACCGGCCACAGCAGCTGGCTGCTGCGCAGCAGATAGTCTTCGATGAAGCGCTCCACGGAGACATCGGCTGGCACGTGATCGAAGCGGGTGCGCATGACGTCCCCGACCCGCAGCGTACTCAGGCTGCGCTGGGTGAGCAGCTGCGCGTAGCTGGCAGAGGCGAGGTGACTGAGAAACCAGCCGATGAGCACCAGCCACAGCCCAGCCAGGGATTTCAGCACCAGCAGGTTCCACAAACCAATGCCCATGATGGTCCAGCCGAACCATTTTCCCGCTGTGGAGGCCATGCGCGTGGCCAGCAGATGATCGCCGGTAGCGCGCCAGATCAGCGCCCTGAACACGCGCCCACCATCCAGGGGAAAACCCGGGATCAGATTGAATATCGCCAGCATCATGTTCACGGAACCCAGCCAGATGCAGGCCGTCATCACCGGGTTCAACCCGGCCATGCCCTCTTCCGGGTTCTCCAGTATCTGCGCCAGGGTCTGCTCGTCCAGCGAACCGCTGACGATTAACATGAAGGCGAGGCCGAGGGCCGCGCTCATCAGCGGGCCCGCAATGGCGATGGTGAATTCCGCGGTGGGTGTTTCGGCCTCCGATTCGATCTCGGCCACCCCACCAAAGAGGAACAGGGTGATGCGCGGCACCCGAATACCGAACCGCCTGGCCGTGAGCGAATGGGACAGCTCGTGCGCCAGCAGGGAGGCAAAGAACATGATGCCGGCAGCAAACGCGGTCCCCCACGTTACCCCTGTGGCCCACTCCGGGTGCCACTGCGGAAACAGACCTGCCGCCAGGCTGTAGACGATCAGGCCGAAAATGATGACGACGCTGAAATCCAGGCGTATTTCAATATCAAAGATCGTGAACAGGCGCAGCCCGCCACGCTCGGCCACCACTGGTTTGAGTTCCGCCATAATCGTCGCCCAAGCTGAATCGAAACAGCGTCCAGCATACCGCGTCCGGCAGTCGAGCCTCTACGGGACCGAAATGATAGTGACCAGGGTTTTTCAGCTGGCGCTGTTCAGCCGCAGGGCTTCTCTCAGCCCGACGAGGATGAGGTCCGGCACAACGGCATCGAAAAGCTCCTGGCGGTCGAAGAAGTGGGAGAAGCCGCCGGTGCCGATAACCAGAGGCGGGCTTTCGGGAAACGCCTCCTCCGTCATTCGGGCCACCAGCTCTTTGACCATGCCCACGTTGCTCCAGTAGAGGCCATTCTGGATGCTTTCCACGGTGCTGCGGCCGATGGCAGTTTCCGCGGGGACAATCTCTACGCTGGGCAGCTTGGCCGTCTTCTCGACCAGGGCCTCTACTGCCAGGCGTATACCCGGGACGATGTTGCCTCCCAGAAACTCCCCCTGCTCGGTAATGGCGGTTACCGTGGTTGCGGTGCCGAAATCCACCACGATGAGGTTTCGACCCGGAAACAGTTTCAGGGCGCCTATGGCATCAGCGATGCGATCCGCGCCCACCTCCTTGGGGTCTTTATAGAGAATCTTCAGACCCGTTCGAACTCCGGGGCGCAGAACCATGGGCTCAATCTCAAAGTACTTCTGACAGCAGGCGCGCAGCGAGTGCTGCATGTCAGGCACCACCGAGCTGATGGCAATCTGGTCGATGCTGTCGGGGTCGAGCCCGTTTTCACGCAGCGCGGCGCGCATGAACACGCCAAGCTCGTCAGAAGAGGCGCGCGCCGAGGACGTGCGACGGAACTGGCAGACCAGCGAGTCGTCCTCGTAGACGCCACAGTAGATCTGACTGTTGCCCACATCGAGGCAGAGAATCATGCCCACTTTTTCAGCCGGCCGATGCCAGGGCCGCGAGCTGCTCGTGCCGCAGGGACACGTTGTCTATCAACCGGACCTGGCGATCACCGCAGTTCACCAGGATAGCGCCGAATCGCCGCCCGTCGCGAGTCTCCACGTAGTCCACGACGAATCCGGCGCGCTCCAGTTCCCGCGCTACGCCCGCATCATCGAGGTCGGAACGAAGCAGCTGTTGAAACTGCGCCGAACGCGCCCGACCCGGGGCGTCGAGCAGCGCGTTGCGAGACGAAAGCGCCAGCCCGTTGGGTTCCCGAACCGTCGCGCAGGCAACAATGTGCACGTCCATGAAGAAGGTTTCACACATATCGCGGATCAGCTGAAGCTGCTGGTAGTCTTTCTCGCCGAAGTAGGCACGGTCAGGCCGAACCAGATTGAGCAGCTTCATAACAACCGTGAGCACGCCGGTGAAATGACCCGGACGATGGGCGCCGCAGAGCTCACGACTGAACTGATGTTCCTCGATTCGGAAGCGATAACCGTCGGCATAGAGGTCTTCGTAGCCCGGTAACAGCACTACGTCCACGCCAAGCTCGCGGGCCAGCTGCAGATCCTGCTCCATTGTCGAGGGATAGCGAGCAAGATCATCCGGATTATTGAACTGCGTGGGGTTGAGGTAGATGCTCAGCACCGTAACCGCGTTCTCGGACACGCTGCGTTCGAGCAGGCCAGCATGACCGCCGTGCAGCGCGCCCATGGTTGGCACAAAACCGATGCTTCCAGAGAGCTCCCGACGAAGCTGCCGCCAGGTCGAGAGGTTGTCGATCACTTTCATGCGTAGGACTCCTGGCGGCTGGGAAAGCAGCCCGCCTGAATGTCCTGGTGAAAGCGGTTCACGGCTTCGCTGACCGTCGTAAAGCCGTCGGCATAATGGCGGAGAAACTTCGGCTTGAAATCCGGGTTCATTCCCAGCAGATCCTGCAGCACCAGCACCTGACCATCGGTGTGCCTGCCTGCGCCAATACCGATGGTGGGGATGCCTGTGCTCTCGGTAATGCAGCGGGCAACGACGGCGGGCACGCACTCCAGCACGACGGCAAAGCAGCCGGCGTCGGCGAGCCGGCGGGCAGAATCCACCAGAGCCTTTGCCGCAGCGTCCTCCCTGCCCTGCACGCGGTGGCCGCCAAACCCGTGGACCGCCTGGGGCGTCAGCCCGAGATGCCCCATCACCGGAACCCCGGATTCAACGATGTGGGCTATGAGATCGGCCTGACCCGTTTCTCCCTCGATCTTCACAGCGTTGGCCCCCGCCTGCATGAGCGCCTGCACGGCATCCATAGCGGGTGCCAGACCTTTGCGCACGGACAGGAAAGGCATGTCGCCAACGATAAACTTGTCCGGCGCGCCTCGGGAGACGGCCCGGACATGCAGCGCCATGAGATCCACATCCGCGTGCACGGTGGAATCGAATCCATGCATCACCATGGCCAGACTGTCTCCAACCAGCAGGGTGTCGACCTCCGTGCGGTTGAGCAGCTGCGCCGACCAGAAGTCGTAACAGGTGACCATGGATATCTTGTGGGGGCTTGATTTTCTCGCGGCAAAATCGAGAACGTTCATCTGCTTGGCCATGGAACCCTCCATGGACAGACGGACGGGACGTCGAGGGCTTCCGCTGAACGCTTCAGCCTGGGAAGAATCGGAGTTTGCATTCCGGTACCTGTCCGCTCTCGAGGATCAAGTCCACCTGCCAATCGATCAAAAGTTACAGTTCAACCCGTTTATGGCTCAAGCCGTTTATGGCTCAAGCCTCTTGTGGCTCGAGGCTTTCACGGCTCAAACTGGGGCTAAAATTCAATGGTCTGCGTTTTTCAATCACAGCCACATGGCGAACCTACGACAGCAACCGCCCCATGTCCAGCGCTGAGATGTTGGATTTGTTAACGCCAAGGCGTTACGGGAATCTTCTAATATCTTTAAGAAAGATAAGACCCAAGCTACTGTTTTTTAAATAATTATTTTTCTCTTGTCTTCCGCCCCTTGGGCCCGAAACTTGTTGGCGGCGAGGATGGCAAACGGCATACGGAGGCCCTAAACTGAATTTCCCAGCAGCGATATGGCCGAAAAGGTACGCGCTCATGAAGCTATCGATCACCTACTGCAATGCCTGAAACTATCGTCCTCAAGCGGTCAGTCTGGCTGCGAAACTGCGGAACGCATTTCAGGTCGAAACCGATCTGATTGCCGGCGGCGGCGGCATCTTCGACGTTTCGGTCGACGATACGCTGGTTTTCTCCAAGCACGAAACCGGCCAGTTCCCCGACGAAGATGCGCTGGTTTCACGGATAAGAAAGGACTTCGCTGGCTGAACAACCGCTAGGTGGTTCCTGTCGCAACTGCGACCTCGACGAGAATCGCCCAGATGTCATCCAGCCAGTCCAAGTGTTCCGGCTTCACGAGGCAGGAACGCAGGCAGGTCACGGTTTCGGCGTCCGAGAAATCCACGTCCGCCCAGTGTGCGCGCAGCATGTCTGCTTCCACCTCGATCAGGGCAAGATGCAGATGGCGCTCGGCAGCAGCCGCGAAATGCGATCGCGCGCCGGCGCTGATCTCTGACGCCGAAGAGGCTGCCGGTGCCCAGACGACAATGTCCAGCTCGGGCGACATCAAGGTCAGAAAGCGGCTGTCCCCGGCCAGCTTCTCATGCAGCTGTCGAGCCGCCGCGATGCTGCGACCCAGCCCCGCGGCAAAGGCACCCCCGGTTTCCAGCGGCAACAGCTGCTGGGTAGCCCACAGCGCCACGGCCGCTGCGCCGGCACGGGAGCATTCCAGGCTGATCTCGCCGAGATGCAGTGAATCTGAGGAGAAGTAGGTATAGGGCGATTCATGCTGATACAGAGCGCCCACTGAAGGATCGGCGAACAGCACCGCGCCGCAGCCGTAGGGTTGCAGCCCATGCTTGTGCGGGTCGATAACGATGGAATCAACCGAATCGAGGCTGGCAAGACTTCTCGCAGTCTCCACATCGAGCCCCTCGACCAGACGAAAGTAACCCCCATAGGCGGCGTCCGCGTGCAGCCTGAAGCCGTACTGCTGCCGGAGCCTGAGGATGTCCGGCAGCGGGTCGACGGCGCCAAACCCGGTGGTGCCGACGCTGGCCACCACGGTTCCGACGTCCCCGCGCTGCAGCCGGGCCTCCAGAGCCGACGTGTCCATGCGGCCATTACTGTCGGCGGTAACGCTCTCAAAAGGTAGCTGAAGAACGTCGCTGACGCGGCTGTGGGTGTAGTGAGCCTGGGACGATGCCAGCACGGTTTTGCCCGGTGTCAGCTTCCCGGCGACCCAGAGCGCCTCCAGATTGGCCACCGTGCCCCCACTGGTCAGGTGGCCAAGGTGCTCGCTCCAGTCGAACACCGCCGCCAGCTGCGCAACAGCCTCTTTCTCCATGGCCGAGCTCGCCCGACCGCCGTCCAGGGCATGGTTGTTCGGATTGATGGTCTGGGCCAGGTTGTAGGCGAGTCGGGCCACCGGGTGCGGCGGCTTGAGCATCTGGCCGGCATACAGGGGGTGAAAGTAGGGGTAGTTGTCGCGCAGCCTCAGGGCAACCTCATCAAGCACCTCCGAGAGCGCGCCGGACGGATCTGCCCCCCCACCGGTCACCCCTACCCGGCCAGTCTTCCCCTGGTCTCCTGAAACAGATCTGCGTTGTCCCGGCGCACCGGGCAGATGCTGGAATCCAGACTCCAGACGGCCCAATGCCTGCGCCAGAATGGCAAGCTCCTGCTGTACCGACAGATTCACGGGTAGCCAACCCGTCAGGCTGAAATGAGACGGTGACGTTGCGACAGCCGGCCTGGCGCGATATCAGCCATCGCTCTTCGCAACAAATCCCGTGCCCCAGCTGTCGGCAAAGGCCAGCTTTTCCACCGGGCGCCGGGAAATGGGCCCGTGACCGCGCAGCTGCGGGTAACCAATGGGCAGGAATGCGCACGTGTACCAGCCGTCAGGTATGCCCAGGAGGGTTTTCACCTCGTCCTCGCAAAAACACAGCAGCGTGGTGAGCGTGCAGCCCACGCCTTCTGTGCGGCAGGCCAGCATGGCGTTTTCAACGGCCGGATACACAGAGCCGCCGCCCACCACGCTGGGGCGCCCGAGGTCGGCATCGGTGATGGCCATGTGGTCCGGGTTGAAGCAGAACACCAGAATCACCGGCGCGTCTCCCATGTGCTCGCCGAGGTGGTCGGCGGCGGCAAGCATCCGCTCCTGCTTGGCAAGCGCCTCGCCGGACAGCTGGGCCAGGTTGCGTCGCGCACCCGCGCTGTATTTGGCCCACTGCGGGCGATACAGGTCGCCCACGGCCCTTCGCTTCTCCGGGTCTCGCACCACTACCACCCGCCAGGGTTGCACGTTTCCACCGCTGGGAGCCCACGCGGCTGCCTGCAGTATTCGATGCAGCACGTGCTCGGGCAGGGGGTCTGGTTTCAACCGCCGTACCGCCCGCAGCGTGCTCATGGCTTCGTAGACATCCATGCTCATATTTCTCCCCTCACCCTTCGCTGTGAACCACATCAGGACTTCCGATCCTGCAGGATACCACCCACCCGGCTCCACCTTCGGCTACAGACCCGCCCGGGGATCGATTATCATTCGACCCCTCTGCAACGATAACCAGAAACGCCAGCGGGCGGAGAACAGGGAGCGCGAGACAGCCACCATGGACTACCGTTTGACCGAAGACCAGCAGGCCATCAAGGATCTGGCGGAACGTTTCACCGCCGACGAGATCACCCCTCATGCCGCGAAGTGGGACGAAGCGCATATCTTCCCCCGGGAGACCATTCAGCAGGCGGCCGAACTGGGCTTCGGCGCCATCTATCTGCCTGAGGCGGATGGTGGCATTGGCCTGGGTCGCATCGAAGCGGCACTGATCATCGAGGCGATGGCCTACGGCTGCCCGTCAACGTCGGCGTTCATCTCTATTCACAACATGGCCACCTGGATGATCGCCAGCTTTGGCGACCAGGCCGTCAAAGACCGCTACCTGCCGAAGCTCATCAGCATGGAGCACATAGCCAGCTACTGCCTGACGGAGCCCGGTGCGGGATCGGACGCCGCCTCGCTGAAAACCCGCGCGGTCCTCGACGGCGATCACTACGTGCTTAACGGATCCAAAGCATTCATCTCCGGCGGTGGCGAGAATGAGGTTTACGTCTGCATGGTTCGCACCGGCGACCCGGGGCACAAGGGCATCAGCTGCCTGGTCGTGGAAAAGGACATGCCGGGCGTCAGTTTCGGCGCCCAGGAAAAGAAGCTGGGCTGGCATTCCCAGCCAACGGCAATGGTCAACTTCGAAGATGTCCGGGTTCCGGTGGCAAACCGGGTCGGCGACGAAGGTCAGGGCTTCAAGATCGCCATGTCGGGCCTGGATGGCGGCCGGCTGAACATCGGCGCCTGCTCCCTGGGCGGCGCCCAGCGCTGCCTGGACGAAGCCACCCGCTACGTGCAGGAGCGTAACCAGTTTGGTCAGGCCATCGCCCAGTTTCAGAATACCCAGTTCATGCTGGCGGATATGGCCACCGAGCTGGCCGCAGCCCGAGCGCTGACGTACATCGCAGCTCAGAAGGTAACCGAGAACGCTGCAGACAAGACCCCCTTTGCCGCCATGGCCAAACTGAAAGCCACCGAAGCAGGTTCCCGGGTTGCTAATGACGCCCTGCAACTGCACGGCGGCTACGGCTACCTGATGGACTATCCCGTGGAGCGTTTTGTCAGAGACCTGCGGGTCCACGAGATTCTCGAAGGAACCAATCAGATCATGCGCATGGTCATCGGCAGGTCCTTACTGGATTAGCATCTACCGGGCGAGCGACCGCTCACGCCGCCGGGTAGGCGGAGCCGCCGTCGATCTTCAGAATGGCGCCGGTGGTATAGCTGGAAGCCCCGCTGGCAAAGTAGAGGGCGGCGCCAATCACTTCCTCCGGCTCGCCGCCGCGCTGCAGCGGGATACCTTCTCTGGCGCGTTTCTCGAAGGCTTCCATGTCCCACGCCTTGCTGATGTCCGTCAGAAAGGGTCCGGGCATGATGCAGTTGACCCTTACTTTGGGCGCATATGCCCGGGCGAGCCCCAGCGTCATGGCGTTCAGCCCGGACTTGGCCATGCCGTAGGGCAGCTCCGTAGGGGTCGGCTGAACGGCGGCAACGCTGCTGACGTTGATGATGGACCCGCCCTCGCCCGCGACCATGCGCTCGCCTACGACCGCGGAAAGGCGGAACGGGCCACGCAGGTTCACGTCCAGCACTTTGTCGTAAAGCGCCTCGCTGATCGAGGTCAGCGACTCGTAGAGCGGCGACATGCCGGCGTTATTCACCAGCACATCGACGTGGCCGAATCGATTGTAAGCAAGATCCGTTAGCCGATCGCTGTCGTCCCAGTTGCCGGCGTGATACGCGGCACCAATGCACGTCCGCCCGGTTTCTTTCGCGATTTCGGCAGCGGCTTCGTCACAGGCCTCCTGCTTGCGGCTGGCGATGACCAGATCGGCGCCTGCCTGAGCAAACGCGCGCCCCATCTCCAGGCCCAGCCCACGGCTGCCTCCCGTGATTACCGCAACCTTGCCGCTCAAATCGAAGTATCTGCTTATAACCTCTGCTTTAGTCACATCGGGCTCCCTTTTTCTGTGAATCTCGTCTTTGGTTCTTGTCTGTGGTGATGGTCAGCTCACGGGGACCCCGGCGGCTCAGCCAGGGACGGGGCCAGGGCGGGGTTTGCCGGCAGATGCGCGAAGCGCGTCGGATCGCGG
>CAMYJX010000060.1:5087-26633 GCA_947258825.1 uncultured Pseudomonadales bacterium | reverse complement strand
AGCGCGTTGGGCATTCGCCTGCTCTGACGGCGCCTACAACTGCAGCGCTTTCAGCTCGACGAACTCGTTCAGGCCGTGAGGCCCGAGCTCGCGGCCGTTACCCGACTGCTTGTAGCCGCCAAACGGTGCGGCCACATTGAACGCGCCGCCATTGACCGAGACCTGACCGGTGCGAATCTGCTTCGCCGCCGCTTTCGCCCGTTCCGGATCCGCGGAATCAACGGCGCCGGACAGACCGAAGACCGTGTCGTTGGCAATCTCGATGGCTTCTTCTTCCGAGTCGTAGGGAATGATGCACAGCACCGGCCCGAAGATTTCGTCCTGCGCAATGGTCATGTCGTTGCGGACATCAGAGAACACCGTCGGCTTGACGAAGAAGCCGGAATTGCGGCCGTCAGGCATGTCCGGACCGCCGGCGACCAGGGTCGCACCTTCATCGATGCCTTTCTGGATGTAGTCGCGCACGGAATCAAACTGCGCCTTGGAGGAGACGGGCCCCATGCCCACGCCTTCTTCGAACGCCCCGCCGACCACCACAGATTCCGCTACCGCCTTGGCCGCAGCGACGGCTTCGTCCTGCTTGCTGCGCGGAACCAGCAACCGGCTCAGCGCGGCGCAAACCTGACCGCTGTTGGCGCAGATGCCGCCCGCCGCTTTGCCCGCCGACTTTGCGATGTCCGCATCCTCCAGCGCCAGCAGAACGGATTTTCCGCCCAGCTCCTGGCATACGCGCTTGACCGTGCCAGCCGCAAGCTCGGCCACTCTGACGCCCGCCTCGGTAGAACCGGTGATCGAGACCATGTCGACGTCCGGATGGGTGCACATGGCTTCGCCCACGGTACGGCCCGGGCCCGTCACCAGGTTGAAGACCCCGGCCGGCAAACCGACCTCATCGAGAAGCTCAGCCAGATAGTAAGCGGTCAGCGGGGTATCCGAGCTCGGCTTTACCACCACCGTGCAGCCGGCGGCCAGCGCCGGGGCAAGCTTGGCAACGATCTGGTGCAGCGGAAAATTCCACGGCGTAATGAAGCCGCAGACGCCGATGGGCTCTTTGATGACGACGGAATTGCCGAGCTGCTCCTCCTTTTCCATCTCGAAGGGCACCTCGACATAAGAGCTCATCACGCCGATGCCCAGGCCGCCGTGCAGTGCGACGCTGGTCTGCAGTGGGGTACCCAGTTCCTTCGCACAGAGCTCGCCGATCTTCGCCGCGTTCTCCGTGAACTTCTGCGCGATCTTTGCAATCAACTCGGAGCGCTCTGCCGCAGTAGTACGCGACCAGGTCTTGAAAGCCTCCTTGGCCGCTGCAACCGCAGCATCGACGTCGGCGGCGTTGCCGGAAGGAACGACGCCGCAAACCTCCTCTGTGGACGGGTCGATGACTTCAATGGTGTCCGTGCCGTTGGGTGCAACCCACTGGCCATTGATATAGAGCTTGTCGTAAGTCTGCATGTTTACCTCCTGGCAAATCTATTTTGGAGCGCTGGAATACTCAGAGCACGGTGAATAGATCACATTTCGGCTGGTATGCCAACAGCTCTGACCTCGAACCTTTCTGCGGCAGCTAGCCAGCGCCGATTCGTCGTGGCCGTCGAATAATTTTGTAGATACTTTTCATAGAGATAGTTGAACATGGTCGCGCTCATTCTAATCTTTCCGGTTGCACGACCACGTACTGGTCACCATCACTGAAGGCGATCTGCCCTTCCTGGATGGTGCACTGCAGGGTCACGTTGCGACAAGCGAGGCTGGCGAGATCCCCCACGGCGTCATCGGACAGCGACCAGACCTTCAAGCTCTGCAGCCGCCGCAGGTCCGCCGAGTTCTTTCGCCACCACACGTCCATGGCCCGCTGCCCGTAGGCGAGCAGCGCGAGCTGCGGGGACCGACCCGCGGCCTTGCGCAGCCGGCGTTCATCCGGCAGACCGACATCGATCCAGAGCTGTATCGCGCCGGTATCGTCCCTGAGCCACAGATCCGGCTCGTCGTCGGTAGAGAGACCGCGACCGAACTCGAGCCGATCGTCGGCGTGCATGACGAAGGCCAGCAGGCGGATCATCAGTCGCTCTTCGGTTTCGGACGGGTGGCGCGCCAAGGTCAGAGCATGGCTGCCGTAGTAGCCTCGGTCGATGTCCGATATCTCGAGTTCCGCCTTGTAAACCGTCGCCTTCAACGCCATCGAGTGGTTCCTTGTATTTAGCCAGGCCGTGTTCTGCTGGGCCGGCCCGACGCACTATAATCCATCGCGAAGCCGGTTCGCCGGCGCCGGTCGAGAACAGCCATGCTGACCCTGTACTACGCGCCCGGAAGCTGCGCGCGCGCCTCCCACATCGCGCTGCGGGAGGCCGACGCAGATTTCGATCTGCAGCTGGTGGATTTCGCTTCCGCCGAGCAGCGCAGCCAGGCGTATCTGAAGGTGAACCCGAAGGGGCGCGTACCGGCCCTGCAGACCGAGCGCGGCATTGTCACGGAAACCCCGGCCATCCTCGCCTACATCGCGCAGAGCTTCCCCGCCGCGAATCTGGCGCCGCTGGACGACCCGTTCGAGTTCGCGCGCCTGCAGGCGTTCAACAGCTACCTGTGCGCCACCGTGCACGTGGCCCACGCCCACAGCCGACGGGGCGAGCGCTGGGCTGACGACCCCGCCGCCATCGCCGAGATGAAGCGCAAGACGCCGGAAGTCGTGGCCGACTGCTTTCTCATGATCGAGGACAGATTCTTCACCGGGCCCTGGGTGATGGGTGGCACCTACTCGGTGGCGGACGCTTATCTGTTCACCATCGCCCAGTGGCTGCCGGTACACCGGATCAACTCCGCCCGCTACCCGAAGGTCCGTGACCACCTCAGCCGGATGCTGGATCGACCGGCGGTACAGGCAGCCCTGGCGGCCGAATCCACCGACTAGGCGAACGCCAAGAGGCTGAAGGCCCAGAAGCTACCTAATAAGAAGCTACATCCAAGAAGCTACATATAGGTGCTGCCTTTCATCCCCGTCTCTATATCCTGACGCATCACCACGTTGACCAGCGCCGGCTTGCCCGACGCGAACGCCCGCGCCAGCGCCGGTCCGATCTCGTCGGGCTGGGTGCAATACTCGCCGTGCCCGCCCATGGCCTCGACGATCTTGTCGTAGCGGGTGAAGTTCAGCTTGGTCGCAACAACCCGGTTCGCACCGTAGACGGCGGCCTGGGGCCGAATCATCTGGCCCCAGGCGCCATCGACGCCGACGATGCCCACAATGGGCAGCTCGAAGCGCACCGCGGTGTCGTACTCGAAGCCATTCAGGCCGAAGGAGCCGTCGCCGTAAATGATCAACACCAGCTTGTCGGGCCGCGACAGCTGCGCCGCCAGCGCGAAAGGCATGCCGACGCCCAGCGTGCCCAGCGGGCCCGGATCCATCCAGCAGTTCTCGGCCGGGACCGGCAACACCTTGGACGCCTGGGCCACGATGTCCCCGCCATCGCCGATCAGAATCACCTCTTTGTCCGCCACGAAATCCCTGATCTCCCGACACAGTCGGAGCGGATCCACCGGCACCTCATCGGAGTGCAGGCTGGCGGCAAAGGCGGCTTCCAGCTCAGACTCCCGTTCGGCGAGCAGGTCCCGCCAGGCGCTGTGGTCGATGTCTTCACCTGTTTCTTCCATCAGCGCCAGCAGCTGCTCGAAGCTCCTACCGAGGTTGCCCACCACCGAGGCGTCCGCAGAGCGATTGGTGCCGATCAGCTCGTTCTCAATGTCGAGCTGAATGATCTTGGCGTCCGCGGGAATGGAGCGGCCGAAGCCGAGACGGAAATCCAGCAGCACGCCGGCGCAGATGAAAACGTCGCACTGCTGCATGGCCTCTTTGCGAACCCGATTGAGCAGCTCCGGCGTGCCGGGCTGGACCATGCCTCGACCCATGCCGTTGACGAAGGTGGGAATGTGGGTTCTTTCGATGAACGCCTGGATCTGCCCAGACGCATTGGACCACTTGACGCTGGTGCCCGCCATCATCACCGGGCGCTTGGCCTCTCTGAGCACCGCCAGGGCGCTTTCGACGCTCTGGCGGTCCGCTACCGTCACCGGCGGCTGGGTTCGAACGTCCGGAAAGCGGACCGAATCGGCGTCGACTTCCGCGCTCAGCACATCGATGGGGATTTCCAGAAACGCCGGACCCGGATTACCCGAAACCGCATGGCGGATGGCCATTTCGATGTAGTCGGGAATGCGATCCGTGTGATAGCAGCTGTCCGCCCACTTGGTAATGGGCTTCATCAGGCTGACATGATCCATCTCCTGCAGCGAGCCGCGCCGCAGGTTGCTGAACGGCCCCTGGCCGCCGATGACCAGAATAGGGCTGTTGGCCCGCCAGGCGTTGGCGACGCCCGTAACCCCGTCCGTCACCCCTGGGCCCGCGGTCAACACGGCGCAGCCAATCTTGCCTGGATTCAACCGACTCCAGGCATCCGCCGCGTGAACCGCCGCCTGCTCATGCCGGACATCTACCACCGAAATGCCCTCGTCCAGACAGCCGTCGTAAATGGCCATCACGTGACCGCCGCTGAGCGTGAACACACACTCCACCCCCGCCGCTTTCAGCGCCTTTGCCGCCAGCTTTCCCCCATGCATCCTCTTCTCCCGTAGTGCCGTTTCGTTAACCTTTAACCTTTTTCCCATGGTGCCGTTCGTTAACCTTTAACCTTTTTTGTTTCCCATGGTGCCGTTCGTTAACCTTTAACCTTTTTTGGAAACCCCACCGCTTGGAAACCCTCCCCCGAAAAGGTTAAAGGTTAACGAACGGCACCTTATCTGCTCATCGAAACTCCATTGAGTGCTTCAACATGTGCGCGGGGCCGAACGGGCTGTTGATGACCGCATTCTCCCCGTAGATCGCCTCTTTCTGGTTGCCAAAAACCTCGCGGTTGGCGGCAAGCGGCGCAAGTTCAGCCGCCCTCCGGGTCGCCAGGCCCAACAGATTCTCCGCGCTTGCGACCTGCTGCACGATGCCTACCGAAAGGGCGTCCGGCCCCGTCCAGCGCCGGGCCAGCTGCACCGTTTCGTAGAAAGCGTTCATGGGAATCTTGTGACGAAACAGCGCCAGCTCCGGACGCGGAATGGCCATGCCCAGCTGCATTTCGTTGGCACAGGCAAATCCCCGGTCTTCGCGCATGATGCGGACATCGTGGCACAGGGCCATCATGAACCCAGCGCCGAAGGCATGACCGTTGATAGCACAGACGGTAGGTACAGGCAGCGTGATCAGACGACCCATCAGCGTCATGAACTCCCCGCCAAACACCTTCCTGTCTCCGCCCGGGTGCTCGCCGGTGGATTGAACCCAGTCCAGATCCAGGCCGTTTGAGAAGAACTTCGGGTCCGCCGAGGTTGTAACCATCGCGGCCGGCCCCGCCGAGTTTTCGACTTCATTTAGAGCCTCAGAAACCTCACGTACCAGCTTGGTATTCCAGCGGTTTTCACCCTCATTCATGGTGAGTTTAAAGACATCTCCTTCCTGAGTGAGGTCGATCATTCCATTGTCCTCTTTTCCACAGCACCGATCTTTCTAGTGCTGAGCATCCCCGATTTGGGTATCAGGAATCAAACCGATCCCATTTAACTCACTGGTGGTACCAACAGGTGGTACCTCAAGGCTGAGCCCGCAACGCCTCCAGGTCCCCAGTCACCGAGCGGGCGGCTCTAAAGTAGGCGGCCACGCCGCCAATACTGACCAGCAGCACGGTCACCATGGCCCAGCGCAGGGATTCGTGTCCGAGGCTCGGCAGGTAGAGATCGCTGATGACGCCCACCGCCAGGGGGCCCAGACCCAGACCAATCAGGTTGTAGATCAGCATGTAGACCGAGGCCGCGATCGCGCGCCTTCCCGGCGGGACCAGCTCCTGAATGATCGCCCAGGTTGGCCCGGCATAGACGCTGGAGAGAATTCCGGGCAGCACGAACAGGCTCAGCGCCAGCCAGGTGTTGTTCGTGAGCAGCATGGCGATGAGCAACGGCACGCTGGTCAGTATGGCCAGCCCCGGCAGCCAGCCGTTCCAGCCCAAGTCGCGGCGGCTGAGGCGCGCGCAGACCGCGCCGCCGGCCGCAGCCCCCAGGCCACCGAGCACACCGACGATGATCGATATCGCCGTGCCCGCCTCTCCTGTGGACAAGTCGTGATAACGAATGTAGTAGACCGGCATCCAAGTATGAATGCCATAGGCAGCAAGGCCATAGAGCGTGCCGCCCAGGACGAAGCGCCGCAGGGAGCGAACCCGGCCGATCAGTGAAATCCCGTCCCAGGTTTCCAGCAGCGAGCACGCCCATGGCCGATGGCCTTTCCTGCACCGGATAGAGGTCGGAGAGCATCGACTGACTGGCAGGCATGGTGCCGGCCTCGCCAACGCCCACGCCGATGCGGGCAAGAAACAGCTGCACAAAGCTGCCTACCGTGCCGCACAGAGCCGTCATGGCGCTGAAGACGGTGACGCAGATGACGATGATGTTGCGACGGTTCAGCCGGTCTGCCAGCGTCAACAGCGCGAGAACATAGCCTCGGCTGCCGATCACCCGACTGGCCGATCTCCCGTGATGGTTACCCGCTCCATACGTCGCACCTGGGGCCAGTAGTCGGATACCGCGTAGTGCTGGCACGACCGATTGTCCCAGAACGCGATGGAGTTTTTCTGCCATTTGAAGCGGCACTGATACTCGGGAACCGATGCCTGAAGATACAGGTAGCGCAGCAGGTCGTCCGACTCCGTCTTGTCCATGCCGTCGATCTCCTGGGTGAAACCGACGTTCACGTAAAGGCTTCTGCGTCCCGTATCCGGATGTTTTCGAACCACCGGGTGGTGCGGATTCGGATACGTCTGCTCCATCTTCACCAGCCCCTCGGGATCATCCTTGAAGCGTCGCCGGAAATGGGCGAAGTCGTGACGCGCGGTCAGGTCGTCGAGCTTCGCCTTCAACGCGTCGTCAAGCCCGTCGTAGGCGGCTTCCATATCTGAAAACAGCGTGTCACCACCCACCTCCGGCACTTCGAGGGCACGCAGCACCGAACCAAGAGACGGCTCGAGTCGCCAGGTAACATCGGAATGCCAGTTGTTCTCCCGGCCTCGGCTTTCGCGGTCGTGGGTGATGGCCAGCACCTCGGGATAGCCCGGTTTGTTGTTCGCGAAGGGGTGCACCTCCAACTCCCCGAACGCGCAAGCAAACGCCAGGTGCTGTTCCGTAGTCAGGTCCTGGTCACGGAAGAAAATGACTTTGTGGTCCAGCAGGGCTTGATGAACGGCCGCCTTCAGATCTGGGGTAAGGGGTTTGCGCAGATCGACGTCATGCACCACGGCACCGATAGTGGGGCTCAGTCTTTCAATGTTCAGAGCAATCCGTGGAGCGGATTCAGGCATGTTCACGGGGAAGACTCCAACGTTGTCACACAGAAACACTGTGCCATCATTGATCTTTGCCGTCACGCCACTCGCGCCCTCAGGAACGATTCAGCGCCCAATCGTAGCTATATCGGATACGCCCCGTGTAAGCGCGCAATTCCTTGCTCATCGTCGCGTGGTGCTCCGCCAGGTAGCGGAGGAGTCCCGGCTCGTCTGCCGCAAAATCGTCTCTGTACCAGGTGTAAATGTCTGAAAGCTCGAGGCGACCGCGAGCGTCGAACCGTACGCCGCGCTCGTGGTTTATGTAAGCCGCTTCTCCTGCCGCCAGCAAAGACTCGGTGTTACTCACCGTGAAAGCGGCCGTTGCAAGGTTCGGGCAACCGATGCTGGCACAGTTGACGGCATAGTGAATCCGGCGATCCTGCCATATGGGGCGCAGAATCCGGTGCTCGATGTCGTTGAGAGTCAACGGTTGGCCTGCGATGGTCAGCAGCCGATCATTCCACGGGCCTATAGAAAAAAAACCCCGACCCATTCGCAGAATGCTGCCCTGCTTCGGATTACGCAGAATGACTTCAACCGTCAGCGCGTTGTACAGATTAACCCAGTACGCGAACTGCTCGGCGCGATTGTACGCTCTGGGGTCAAGGCTCGAGAGCGAATCGAGATACTCGCCAAGCTCCGCTCGGTCGTCGTCGCTGACGCTCCGGTAAGCCACGCGATTGATGCCATCGCTTCCCGCCTGCAGATAGGCGTCCAGAAACGACTGCCAACGCCCGTGATCGATAGATTGCGCGTTTGTCTCGTCACTGGCGTCCCAGAAAGGCCAGAGATCGGCTTTCGGTGCCGCGCCGGCCGGAGACAGGTACGATAGCGCGACCACTGTCATCGCCAGTTGAATCAATGGGCGCATCGTGCCGCCTCTTTATGCATATGAGCATCTGACAATTGCATTCGGCTTTTGGTTCGCTCGAGGGCGCCGAACCCCGGGGCTCTCATGGTAACCGCAGCAAACCCGGGGCTTTGTCTAGATTATTTCGGGATATCAATGGTATAGTGGAGGCCCTGTCTAGATTTTGTCTCTAACAAAGGAGCGAAAGGTGAGACCCGCCATCCGTAGCCGTCACCCACAACCTGAACAGATCAACAATCTGGGGGCTACCGTCAGCACAAACACGGCCCAGACCGACGAATCGAGCACCGGCATGAACCCGCCGAGCGTCGATGCTGCGGAAGTGGCCCGATACAACGCCCTAGCGGCAACCTGGTGGAATGCTTCCGGCCCCTTCTGGCCGCTGCATAAGCTGAACGCGCTCCGCGCCCCGTTCATCGTCGAGCACCTGTGCCGGCAATTCGATCGAGATCCAGACGAACCCGAACCACTACGGGATCTGAGGCTTCTGGACATCGGCTGCGGCGGAGGCATCCTGTCCGAGACGCTGGCCCGCCGTGGCGCCGACGTTACCGGCATAGACGTGGCGGAGAAAAACATCGGCATTGCAAAAACCCACGCGCGCGAGGCGGGCCTGCGCATCAACTACATACATACCCCCGTGGAGACGCTCAAAGCCGAGCCCTTCGACGCGGTTCTGAACATGGAGGTGGTGGAGCACGTTGCCGACCTGCCGCAGTTCATGACGGCCTGCAGCGCGCAGGTCCGCAAAGATCGCGGGCTCATGTTCGTCGCCACCATCAACCGCACGCTGCTTTCCTACTTAGTAGCCATTGTCGGCGCTGAATATATCCTGCGCTGGTTACCGCGGGGCACCCATCAATGGCGTCGGTTTGTTCGTCCGCTGGAGCTGGAAGAACTGCTTACGCGAGACGGCTTACAGGTTCAGCAAGCAGTTGGGGTAAGCGTGAACCCGCTGACCCGTCGGTACAGCATCATCGACAAAACGCCCGTGAACTACATGCTCGTCGCGGGCCCGCTTTCCTGATGGACCCTTCAGCGCTGAATTACCGCCATCTCTCTCCCCTGCTGCGCGCTGAGCTGCGCAGCGATCATGCAGGCGAGGCAGGCGCCGTCATGATCTACAAGGGCGTCCTGGCCGTGACCCGAGACCTGAACGTACAACGCTTCGCACACGCTCATCTGCGCACGGAGCAGAAGCATCTGGAATTTTTCGAGGCGCTACTGCCCGCCGATGAACGCAGCCGACTACTCCCGCTCTGGCGCCTGTCGGGCTGGCTGCTCGGCGCGGTCGCTGCCTGCGGCGGCGCCTCCGCCGTCTATGCAACCGTAGCCGCGGTGGAGCGCTTTGTGGTCGAGCACTACCAGGCACAGATAGACTTCCTGGAAAACGATCCGGAGCTTACCGAGCTTCGCAATCAGCTCCGGGCTTTTCAGCAAGACGAGGCGTCCCATCTTACCGACGCCGATAATCAAAATCCCGTTTCTCCGCAACTGCGGGGCGGTTCGAGGGCACTTTGGTCCTGGATCGTCGACCGCGGCTCGCGGGCAGCCGTCATCACGGCGAAACGAATTTGAAAACAAGCTTTTTCTGGAGGATCCATGACTGCCCCGGACACCTATCTGCCCATCGGAGCGGTCACCCGTCTGACCGGCATCAACGACCATACCCTGCGCAAGTGGGAAAGCCGTTACGAACTGGTTGTCCCAACGCGTTCTGAGACGGGACGCCGCCTGTATTCCAGCACCGACGTTGAACGACTGTTGCTCGTGCGCGACCTTTTAGAACAAGGCTTCCAGCCTAGCCAGCTGGCGGACCTGGATGCTCCCGCTCTGCTGGCGTTACGACAGCCGTCCGCGCCCGCACAATTTCCACCGCCCACAGAGCCGATCCCCGTGACCGTAGTGGGCCACATACTGAACGCAACCCTGCACGCAGCTCCCGAGGCCATCGCCAATACCCTCGAAATTAAGCATTATCTTGGCAGCGTCGACGCCTGGCTGGGCAACTACCCCGAGGCCCGGAACGCCATAATCGAGTGCGCGTCCCTCCAACCGCAGCTGGCCAAGCGCATCATCCAGCGCCGCCGATCCTCTGCGGGCATCACCGTGGTCGTGTACGGCTTTTCCAGTAGCGGGACTGTCGGCGAACTCACCGACGCGGGCATCGTCTGCCGCAAAGCACCGCTTACCGCGCAGGAACTCGTAGCAGCGGTCTTTCTTCCTCCGCCTGCCACCAACGTCGACGGCCTGCTCGCGAACGTACCTCCCGGACGTCGCTTTAGCGACGAAGAGATCGCTGCTCTTGCAAACGCGTCTCCGGCTGTCGATTGCGAATGCCCCGGGCACATCGCTCAATTGCTCTCCGGCATCAACGCCTTCGAACAATACAGCGTTGAATGCAGCGACGCCGATCCCAAGGAACGTGCCCTCCACCAGCACCTTGCCCGCGTCGCAGGTACAGCGCGCGCCCTCTTCGAGAACGCGATGCAGCGCGTGGTGACGGCCGAAGGCATTGACCTGGGTAACATCCCCTCGACGCTCCGCTAACCAGGATTTCCTCGCCTCAAGTCCCCGACGCGTCCCAGCGCTCGCGCGGAGCCGACATACGCACGGCACGGCATTCTATTTAACTCATCCGAACTTCGCTCCGGAGTTCCGTTTACTGCCCTTCTCGCGACGCAGCACTGCCACGCCCCCTATGATTACAGGCGCGATAATCATCAACCCCAGAAGCAAATACCCAGCTACTTCTTGCACATCTTCCTCCTAGCTTCTTACCTGGCTGACCTTTCAATCGCCATAGTGCGCCGCTAACGCGCGAATCTCTTCATCAGTGAGATTGGCCGCAAATCCGGCCATCACAGCGTTTTGGCGTTTCCCCGAGCGATAGGCTATCAGCTGAAGGCGCAGATACTGCTCCCACTGGCCTGCAAGGTTCGGATAGCTGGGCGCAACGGCTACGCCATTCTCGCCATGGCAAGCCACACAACCTTTCTCTACAACCAGCTGGGAGCCGCCCGCTTCATCCGCTGCTCCTCTAGCTGCCATCAACATCGCGAAAACGATCAGAATGCGTTTCATGATACCTACCTCGCCATTTTGCTATAGTGGTCGGCGAGTACTCGTATTTCCTCGTCCGAAAGGGGTGCAGCCTGCCCGTTCATCTGATTGCCGGGTTCTTCCCCGCTGCGAAAATACTTGAGGCGGCTTTCGATGTAGGCTGCGTTCTGGCCCGCGAGATTCGGATACCGACTGCTGGAGGATTTCCCGCTAGCCCCGTGGCACGTCATGCAGTGATACTTCCAGGCCAGCGCTTCCCCATCGGGAATAGATGCCGCGGTGGCGACGGTGGCGCCGAAACCTGAGGCCACAAGCGCTAGTTTTAAAAGCGTTTTCATTCTGTTAGCCAACCAATATTTACAGCCAGCAGAATACGGGCTGTTCGGTCAAAAACCCGTGAAATCGTAAGGTTTTGTCAAAGTTTATCTTAGACAGATTCTTCCAGATTCCGAAGGTCTGCCTCAGAGCGGAAGAGAAACGAGGGAGAGGAACCACTCAGGCTAATCCCTGGAAGCGTCCTCCAGGTCGGCTAAACTTCTTATTAAATACCAGACAAATTAAGTACCTATACAACATACACTTACATTGGACATGCAGGCCGATGCGCCTTGCGCGGAACCGACAATGCTGGACGCGAACCGGGCACCGTCCATATAATGTCTATGAACTTCACGGCGGAGCAACTTTAAAAGACACCATGAAGCTCGACGACTCGCAGCAGAAAAAAAGTAGTCATCGCGGCGCTGAGGAAACTCATGCGGGCCTGCGAGATGGTGTCTGGACGCCTTGAGGCTCTCCATGCGTCGCCGCCGACATAGCAAGCGCCCACCCCCAGCGGAGAAGCCCTGCGCGCATTGCGGCCGACCCATGAATTGGCGGAAACGTTGGGCAAAAACCTGGAATGACGTCAGACTGTGCTCGGAACGTTGCCGCCGCCAGGCCCGCGGCCGGACGCCAAAGCAGGATGTCGCTCGTTCGTGAATATTCACACGGGGTCAGCGCCGCGTTAGGAGGCTCAGGCGAAAACGGCTGCCAGCGAGCCGCTGACCGGAGCCACCTCGCGGTGGTGGCACGACCGTTGACGCAGGCTTCACGGGTGGACTGGCCAACTATCCCCAGCGATGAAGCATCGCAACTTCACAACCACTCGGCGGCGGAGACAACCCAATGTCACTGTTCAAACGCGATCCAACCAAAAAACTCAAGAAGGCATACCAGCAGAAGATGGAATCGGCAATGCACGCCATGCGGCGCGGAGACGTTCGACAGAACGCGCTTCTGGTAGCCGAAGCAGAAGAGATCCGTCTGGAAATCGAGAAGCACGGATAGCCGCACGCCGGTGGGCGCCACCTTGGCCACTACTTCTCCTGGGCCACAACGACGTTCCCTGTCAACTCCGGCCACGCAACCCCGTGGAATCCACGATGGCTGCTGAAGCGGCGCAGGTTAAGACTCTGCCGTTTGGTGCCGCCCGAGCACGCCCCTGGGGCTGGTTGATGGGGTGACGCTTTGACCAGATCGGCGGTGCGCCCGTCGCGCTTGGATTGACACTATGACCACCACCATCTCTTCCCGCCGCGTGGTTGTCGTTTCCTTCCTGGTGGACCTGCTGGACGTGGTGACCAATCTGGTCGTTGCAATCCTGACGGGCAGCGCCGTGATCTTCGGCGAGATGGCCCAGGGTATTGCCGACAGCATCGGTTCCGGGTTACTCGTCATTGGCGAGCGTCGGGCGGCCCGTCCTCGCGATGCCACACACCCGCTGGGCTACGCCCGTGAGGCATTTTTCTGGGGGCTGCTGTCCGCGGTTGCCATGCTGGTCATCGGCGCCGGGCTGTCCGGTTGGCGCGGTTATCAGCAGTTAGTACAGCCGGAACCGCTGCAAACCCCAGCGCTGGCTGTAGCCGTTCTGGTGCTGGCGGTCATCTCGAACGGCTACGCCGTCAGCCTCAGTGGGCGCAAACTGGCTTCCGAGAACGGGGGGCTGGTCAGCATCTTCCGCAATCTCAACCGGCCCCTGGTCAAAGGCGCATTCCTGCGGGATCTGATTGGCACCTTTACCAGCGTCGTTGGTCTGTGCGCGCTGTTGCTTTACCAGGCCTATGGCCTGCTGATCTTCGATGCCCTGGGCGCGCTTGCGGCAGCGCTGCTCATGCTATTGGGTTCGATCGTGCTGATGGCTCAGGCCCGTGCGCTGATTACCGGACGCGCCTTGCCCGACGCCATGCTTGCGCAGCTACGACGAGCAGCTCTCTCGGACCCAAGGGTAGAGGCCGTCAATCATCTCGCCGCCGTCTACGCCGGCGCCTCCCAGATACTGATCGAAGCGGACCTCGATCTTTCTGAATCGCTGGAAACCCGGCAGATCGAAGCTGTGCTAGATCAGCTGGAAGACAGGGTGAGGGCAATCCTGCCGAATACCGAACGCGTGCGCGTGCAACTGAACTCCCCGGGTGCGGCGTCGTGACGACGCGACCTCAGCTCGCCCGTCGTCCGCGGAGACTAGGGTTTCAGAGTCGATATGCTCTGGCCGCCGTGCCGCTGAACATGTCCGCTTTCTCAGGTTCGCTGAGGCCCATGCGTTTGGCGATGCGTTTGAAGAGGTTCCACAGCGTGCGGTACGAGATGCACTCCTTGTCTACCGGGAAGTTGCTCTCGAACATGCACCGGTCCGGGCCAAACGCCTCGATCACGTACTGGTAGTAAGGGAACAGCAGCTCGCAGAACGCCTCAGAGCCCATTGGCGATCGCCGCTGGTGCATGTGGAACGGAGGTTCCCAGCCACCCACCCGCATCTGGCCGCCGCCGCACTTGATGACGGTATTGGGGCATGCGGCGACCGAATCGATGGCCTCGCGCCAGCGCTTTATCTCGTCCATCGACGCGGCGGGGTCCACTTTGCCTCCCAGATGGTTGACGATTACCGTGACCTCAGGATTCGCGTTGGCGAGTCGTGCGAGGGTCGGCAGACGTTCGAAGTCGGGCGACCAGTTGTCGAAGCTCAGGGCGTGCTTGGCCAGCAAATGGTAACCGGCCATGAACTCGTCATTAAGATCACCGGGAAACGCGGTGCGAATACCCCGGAAGTTCGGCGATGCTCGCATATGCGCCTGCAGCACGGGTTCCACTGCCACTCCCAGGCGCAGGTCGGCGGCGCTGAAGATGCCGGCGCACAGCTCAGCATCGCCGTAAAGGCCCGAGTTACTCATGGCGACGATGCCGTGCACGAACTCGGTCTCTCCCACGCATCTCAGCTCCGGCGGACCGCTTCCCCGGTAGAAGGCGCCACACTGAGCGAACACCGTTTTCTCGATGTTGTGGCCGCTCTCGCGGATGTCCGTAGCAATCTCCTCACACAGATACACCTTCTGCTCGAAGCTGACGTAGGGCTCCGTGGTGGTAAAAGTGCGAATGTCCCACAGATGGTGATGCGGATCGATGATCGGCAGGTCGGGCTCCAGAACCTCTTCCGGAGCCTCCCGTTCCATCCAGGTTTCGATGGCTTCGTTGGCCTCATAAGGCATGAAGTTCCTCCCCCTCCGACTTGGTGCCGCTCGTTAACCTTTAACCTTTTCCCAGCGCTTTTCGCGCCGCCAGCGAGGTGATCTCACACCCCACCCCAAAAGACCAGGTAGACATTACCCGAAACCGATGCGTGCCACGCTGGACTTCAGAAATATTGTCAAGTAACTTTTGATATTAGAAACGGCCCGTGATAGCGTCAAAGCTTCAGAGTATCAATGAGTTATGAGTAATCAAGCGGAACAGCTCAGCCTGGTTCTGACCCGCCGCCTCCCTGACGGAAGCATCGAGTGGATCCCACTCGAAGACGCGCTGCGTGTCCCCGCCGCCCCCAAGGCGGCTTACGCCCTGATCGACCGCGCCGACTACCAGGCGCCCGAGACGCTGGTGACCCAACGCAAGGGCGAGGACCTGATCGTCGAGGTGCAGGGCGCCGAGGTGCTGGTGGTCAGCGGCTTTTTCGCTACTGCGGACGTGGCCTTCTACCCCACGCCAGACATCGTCGGTGGCTCCGGACCCTTTTCCGGCACCCCCCTCACCGCGGACTCGCCAATGCTGGCCGGAACCCCCAGCGCTGAGCCGGGAATATGGTCTGCCCAGCCGGACGATGGCTACGCAACCGGAGTCATCGAAGGCACAAGCGGCAGCGGCGTTTCTCCCATGGCTTGGGTCGGCGGCGCGGCAGGGGCGCTGGGCCTCGCCGCGGCTGCCGGTGGTGGTGGCGGCAGCGGGGGCGACACCAGCAGCGGCAGCGTGCCGACCAGCGGGGACGACGAGCCGGCAAGTGGAGGTAGCGAACCGACGGCGGATACCTCTCCACCACTGATCACCTCGAGCGATACCGCCGCCGCCATCGACGAAAACAGCAGCGCGGGCCAGGTGGTCTACAAAGCCACCGCCACCGACACCGGAACGGTCACCTGGAGCCTGCAACCCGGCGACGACGCGGCCGCTTTCGACATCGATCCCGACAGCGGCGATGTCACCCTGATCGACACCCCGGACTTCGAGGCACAGCGTAACTACACCTTCACAGTGGTCGCCACCGACGACGCCGACAACAGCAGCCAGCAGACCGTCTCTCTGGCCATCAACGATGTGGACGAGATAGCCCCCTCGGTCAGCAGCGTTGCGCTGACCAGCGCGGTTGGCGCCCAGAACGACACGCTCAACGCCGGAGACACGGTAACGGTTACCGTAACGATGAACGAACTTACCGACGTCGATACCGCCGGCGGCACCCCGCGCATCGCCCTGAACGTCGGCGGCGAAACCCAGTTTGCAGACTACGTCTCCGGCAGCGGGACCGACGGCCTCAACTTCAACTACACCGTGCAGGCGGGCGACACCGACAACAACGGCATCCGCATCCGATCCAACTCGCTGGAGCTCAATGGCGGCCAGCTGACAGACGCGGCGGGAAACGCGGCCAATCTCAGCCACGACTCGGTTCCGAACAACCCTGCCTATAAAGTCGACACCGCCGAGCCGACCTTGCGCTCCAGCTCACCGGCGGATGACGAGACCGACGTCCCCGTCGGTGGCGACATCGTCCTGACCTTCAGTGAAGCCATGCTGATCGGCAGCGGCAGCATCCGGATCAGCGACGGCATTGATACCCGCGTCATCGACGTCACCAACGGTTCCCGGGTAAGGATCGACAACAACCAGGTGACCATCGACCCCGGTTCCGACCTGAACGCCGACACCACCTACGGCGTTCAGATCGACGACGGAGCCTTCACTGACCAGGCAGGCAACGCTTATGCGGGCATCAGCAACCGCACCACGCTGAACTTCGACACGGAGCCCAGCATCGATACCAGCATCGTCGTGTTCGACCTGGTGCAGGGTTCGAATTCCGATCACAGCGACCGCACCTTTCAGGACGATGTAAGCTACGACATCTACATTCGGGTCCAGAGCGACGACGCCTCGCTGAGAACCAATGGGGGAGGCCCCGGCACCTGGAAGGAATGGGAGGGCGCAGACGATCTCGGCAGCGACGACAGAATCATCCTCGTCGGAGACGGCGCAGAAATCGAGGGCCCGATATTGGGGGTGAATGAGGTGTTGGTGAGTTCGGAGGCCGTCGCCTGGCAAACGGGCCTTGGTTTCGATGCCGGCCGGTTAGAGGACGAGTCTTTCACCCGGGTCACGGGATTCGACAGGCGCGAGGAGGACGATGCCAAACTGTTCGACACCGAATTGCCTGCCGCTTTCCTCGGCAATCAGGGCGGGCAGACGGGTACCATGTATCTCACCGACATGCCCGCTGGCATCCTGACATCTCAGGGCCTGGTCTGATGTAGCGTGAGCGGGCGTCGAGGCATGAGCGAATTCAAGGAGGAATGACAGTGACTGCAAACAGCCCGCTTGGTGATTACGTTCAGATGGATGCCGTGGATTGGGTGCCTTTTCCGGAGCCCCTGTGCGACGGGCCAATCCGCTGGAAGCTGCTGCACGTCGCGCCGGAATCCGGCGCCTGGACGGCGATCTTCGATTGCCCCAAAGGCACTTCGTTTGCCAGGCACATTCACATGGGCCCGGGCGAATACTTTCTGACCCGGGGCAGAATGAACGTCCGCGGCGGAAGCGACGAGGGTGGCGCCACAGCCATCGCGCCGAGCTACGGCTACGAGGCATGCAACGCCCGACACGATCACACCGAGTTCCCCGAGGACAGCGAGTTCTATATGACGTTTCTCGGACCGCTCAACTTCATCGACGCCGACGGCAACACCATCGCCCTGGTGGGTTGCCAGCAGGTGCTGGAAGCCTGGACGGCGTCGACGGGAGGCTGAGGCTCATCCGCCCTGGATGCGCGGCAACAGAAACACTTCAGCCCCCTCCGGGATGGGCTCGCCCCAGTTGTCCCGGTAGATCTGGCCGTTGATCGAGACGGCAACCCCTTCGTCGACCCGGCTCTGCATGCGCGGGTACCGCTCCACCATCTTGCGCAGCAGCTCCCGGATGGTCGCGGCTTCAATGGACACCGAAGCCGCACCGTCTGCAGCGTCGCGCAGCGACCCGGAGAGGCTCACTTCCAGCATCAGCCTCCCGTGCTGCCTGCGCCCTGGGCGTTGATCGCCTTGAGAACCCGCGGCGGCGACATGGGCACGTGGCTCATGCGCACGCCGGCCGCGTTGGATACCGCATTGGCAATCGCCGCCAGCGGCGGCACGATGGACGTCTCCCCGACCCCGCGTATGCCGTAGGGGTGATTCGGGTTCGGGATCTCGAGAATCTGCGTATCGATAAAGGGCAGGTCCGAGCAGACGGGAATGCGATAGTCCAGAAAACCCGCATTCTGCAGCCTGCCATCTTCGCCGTAGACATACTCCTCGTTCAGCGCCCAGCCGATGCCCTGCACGGCGCCACCCTGAAACTGGCCTTCCACGTAATCGGGATGAATGGCCTTGCCCGCGTCCTGGATGACGGTATAACGAATGACCTGAGTCTTGCCGGTCTCAGGGTCCACCTCCACATCGCAGATGTGGCTGGCGAACGAAACGCCGGCGCCGTCCGCCACCACCTCGTTGTGGCCAGCAATCGGGCCGCCGGTGTTCGGCGATTTCGCCGCTATCTCTCCCAGAGTCAACGGGGCCAGGTTGCTGTGAGCTACGCCGCTGGCAATGGCCTTGCCCTCTTTCCACTCGACGTCCTCGACGTCAATCTCCCAGATCTTCGCCGCTCGTTCGCGCAGCACCTGCACGGCGTTGCGCGCCGCGAAGATAGTCGCCATGCCGGACGAAAAGGTGCCACGGCTGCCCTCGGTGGTGTCGTTGTGACCCAGCGAAGCGGTGTCCGCGACTATGACCTTCACCTGGTCGTAGGGTATGCCCAGTTCTTCTGCCGCGATCAACGACAGCGATGCCCGGGAGCCACCGACATCCACGGTGCCCACCGCCAGGTTCACGGTGCCGTCGACCCCTATGTTGAGATCCGTGCAGGTCTGGCCACCGAAATTGAACCAGAACCCGCAGGCCATGCCGCGTCCCTGGTTCTTACCGAGACGAGCCTTCATGTGGGGATGATTCTTCACCGCTTCCAGGGTCGGGCCGATGCCGATGGGACCGTAGGTAGGACCGTAAGAGGCGCGCGTGCCCTCTTTCGCCGCATTGATGATCCGGAAATCCACCGGATCCATGCCGATCTCGGCCGCCGCCAGATCAATCGTGCTCTCCACCCCGAATGCCGCCATGGGCGCCGAGGGGGCGCGGTAGGCGGCCACCTTCGGGCGGTTGACCAGCACATCGTAGGCGACGGACTTCACGTTGGCGAGGTCGTAGCAGGCAAATGACGTCATGGCCCCGAGCATGCCCCATATGCCGGGGAACGGGCCGTCCTGGTAGCGGAGCGTTGCCATGGCAGCCGTGATCCTGCCATCCTTCTTCACCCCGATCTTGACGTCGACGGACGTGGAGCAGGGCGGACCGCTACCGCGGAACACTTCTTCCCGGCTCATCACCAGCTTAACGGGACGGTTCGCTTTGCGGGACAGGGCCAGCGCCACCGGTTCGCCCCAGACGTGCGTCTTGCCGCCAAACCCACCACCAATCTCCGAAGCCGTCACCCTGAGCTTGGCCACATCCATGCCCAGCAGCGACGCGCAGACGTTGCGGAACGTGAAGTGGCCCTGGGTGGTGACCCACAGCTCACCCTCGCCGTCCGGGCCAACGCTGGCCAGACACGCATGGGGCTCGATGTAGCCCTGATGGGTCTGCTCGGTCTTGTAGCTCTTCTCGACGATTACGTCCGCCTGCTTGAAGCCGGCCTCCACGTCGCCATGACCGAACTCGGAAACCTGGGCGATGTTGGAAGGCTTGCCCTCGTGCTGGATGTGCGGCTGCACCACCGGCGCGTCCGACTTCATCGCCTCATCCACGTCCGTTACGTGGGGCAGGATCTGATAATCCACCTTGATGAGCTTCAGAGCCTTGCGTGCGGTGGGCTCGTCGATGGCGGCAACCGCCGCCACCGCGTGGCCGTCGTAAAGCGCGCGCCCCCTCGCCATGCAGTTCTCGAGGGTATCAAACAGGCCGCGATCACCGTTGGTGAGGTCCGGCAGGTCTTCGCTGGTGATCACCGCCTTCACGCCCTTCAGCTTCTCGGCTTTCGAGGTGTCGATCTTGCGGATCTTCGCGTGCGCGTGGGGCGAGCGCAGAATGCGCCCGACCAGCTGACCCGGCGCGAAAGCGTCCGCGCCGTATTTGGCCCGGCCGGTGACCTTATCCATGCCGTCCGGCCGGCGCGGCCGCGTACCAACGACGTTGAACTCCTGATCGGTATAACTCGTATCGAGTGCCACTTGGATATTCTCCCTGTAAATTCTCTGCGTTTTCCGTTTGCCGGTGCTGGCCTCTCAGGCAGCCGGAGCCGACTAACGACGCTTCCTGCTGGAACCTTTCTTTGCCGCTTTCTGCTGCTTCCTGACTTCTTTCGCCGCAGCATCCACCGCGTGCACAATTTTGTCATAGCCCGTACAGCGACACAGGTTCCCCGCCAGCGCGTAGCGGATTTCCGTCTCGCTCGGATCCGGGTTGCGGTCCAGCAGCGCTTTGGCAGCAACCAAAAAGCCCGGCGTGCAGACACCGCACTGCAGCGCCGCATGCTCTATGAATTTATCCTGCAGCGGGTGCAGGGTGCCACCCTCGGCCATTCCCTCTACCGTGTTTACCTCACGCCCTTCCATTTCCGCGCCGAGAACCAGACAGGAACAGACCAGCTTCCCGTCTACGGTGACGCTGCAGCTACCACAGTCGCCGGTTCCGCAGCCTTCCTTGGCACCCGTCAGCCCCAGGCGGTTGCGCAGCACGTCGAGCAGGGTTTCTCCTGGGTGGCAGACATACTCGGTAGCATCACCATTGACCGTGGTCGATACATGAACTCCAGACATCATTTTCCCCCTGCACGTTCGTAAGCAATCTTAGCGGCGCGGCGCGCAAGCACACCGGCCACTTCGGTCCTGTACTCGACAGTGCCGCGCTTGTCGTCGATCGGGTTGCAGGCCGCCTCGCAGGCCGCGGTCAGCTCCGCCAGCGCTTCCGGCTCGAGCTTGCTGCCGATGATGGCTTTGGCCGCGTCCGGAACCAGCACCACCGTCGGCGCCACAGCGCCAAGCGCTACGCGCGCCGCTTTGATCACGCCTTTGGGCCCCAGCGTCAGGCTGACACCGGCGCTGACTACGGCGATGTCCATCTCCGAGCGAGGTATCAGCCGCAGGTAAGCGTCGCCCGACTTCGCCGGCCGCTTCGGCAGGGTGACGGACTCGATAATTTCCCCTTTCGTCAGGGACGTTTTGCCCGGCCCCGTAACGACTTTCTCGACAGCCAGCGTACGGCGCCCCTTGGGCCCGACGATGGCGACCTTGGCACCCGCTGCCACCAGCGCAGGGACGCTGTCGGCGGCGGGCGATGCGTTGCAGAGGTTACCCACGATGGTGCAGCGGCCCTGCACCTGATCGGATCCGATCAGGTTGGTGGCTTCCACGACCCCGGGCCACGCCTTCTTCAACGCTGCGGACGCCCCTACCTCGACCCCGGGAACGCTCGCGCCCACTCGAAAACCGCTCGCCGTCTTGGTGATGGACTGGGTCGCCGGGATGCGCTTGATGTCGACGATCAGGTCAGGCTCGGCAAGCCCGCTCTTCATTCGGACCAGCAGGTCGGTCCCGCCGGCGAG
>CAMYJX010000060.1:0-5046 GCA_947258825.1 uncultured Pseudomonadales bacterium | reverse complement strand
GGCCTTCGCCAGCAGCGCTGCCGCTTCCCTGGTGGTGGTGGGTGTTTCGTATCGCATAGGCAGGTTGCCTCCCGTTACAAGCCTACGGGCGCCGGGCGAAACCCCGCGCCGCAATGAGTGAGCAAAGATCCTAACGGCCCCGCCCTCGTCGCTCAACGACTTTCCACCGCCGCATCGAGAAACTCTGGTAAGCGCCGCGGGGGACGAAAAGTATTATCATTTTTCCGGTTCCGATCACGCCCGTCCCCGGCAGGTACCGGGGCCGGAACGATCGGCGCATGAATGCCCGAGCATAAACACTTTTGAATACTTGGAGGAAGCCATGTCGCCGGACGTCGCCAAGCAGATCACCGAGCAGGAGCGGTTCTTCGCGCCGCTCATCACCGAACCCGAAGGCGTGGATCTCTGCCGCGACGAGCTGGACGGGATACCCGTGGAGTGGACCGAGCCCGCCGGCGGGCCCAGTGATCCGAGCCGCGTGCTGCTGTACCTGCACGGTGGCGGCTATTCCGGCGGCCTCGCCGCCTGGGCCCGGCGCGGCACGGCCCGACTCGCGCTCGGCCTCGGTTGCCGCGTCGTCGCCCCCGATTACCGTCTGGCACCGCGCTTTCCGTTCCCGGCCGCTCACGAAGACGTGCTGACCGTCTATAAGCACCTGATCGGGCCGGGTGGTTACGCGCCGGGCCGGGTGGCCGTCGCCGGCGACTCGGCGGGCGGCGCGCTGACGGTGTCGCTGTGCGCGGACGCCCGGGATCTGGGCATCCCCATCCCCGCCTGCGGCATGCTCAATTCGTTGTGGGCCGACATCGCCATGAACACCCCGTCTCTCGACGACCCGGTAAGAAACCGTTTCGACATCCGGCGCGAAGTGGTGGTGCAGCTGTCCGAAACGCTTCTGTCCACAGGCGGGATCGATCCCATGGACGGTCGGCACTCGCCCGTCTATCGGGACCTGACCGGCCTGCCGCCGCTGCTCGTGCAGGCAGCCGGACGCGATGTCTGTCACGACGACAGCATTCGTCTGGCGGCATCCGCACGGGCCGCCGGCGTCGCCGTCACCATCACCGAGTACCCGGACGCGGAGCACATCTGGATCCTCAACGGGCCGTGGCGCATCCAGTATCCTGATGGCTATCCCGAGGAACCGATCGGCTGGGTGGATTCCGGCGCGGAAGCACCGGAGGCCGTGCCCGCCATCGAGGAAATGATAGCTTTCGCGCAAACCCACACCGCCTGAAGACCGGTTCGGCGACGCAGCAAGCAAACGGGAACCTGGAAGCCGCCGCTTAGCGGGAGGGCTAATCCAGATCCACAATCACCGGGGCATGATCGGAAGCCGTCAGGCCGTCCTTCTTCTTGCGGAAATCCCGGTCGATCCAGGCGTCCTTCAGCCGCGCCAGCACCGGGCCGTTGCCCAGCAGCGTATCGATCCGCAGGCCGTGCCCGCGGTGAAAGGAACCACCTCGGTAATCCCACCAGGAAAAAGCCGCCTCATCCGGATGCGCAGCGCGATACAGATCGTGCAGGCCGCAGGCCAGCAGGCCCTGGAAACGCTTCCGCTCATCGGCGGTATGAAAAACGCTGCCATCAGCGGCGTCACCTCGCCAGCTGTCCAATGGGGTTGGCACGATGTTGAAATCACCGCAAAGAACAGCGGCTTCATTCTCCGCCCGGAGCTCCGCCCGGAGCTCCGACCGGCGCTGCGACCAGTGCGCGATCAGGGCATCGAACCAGGCGAGCTTGCGCGGAAAATCCTCATGGTCGACGTCCTTACCGTTGGGACAATACACCGTGGTAAAGGAAAGCGTTTCGACGTCCGCGCGGATCAGCCGGGCACCGGAGTCTTCCTGGCCGGCCAGGCCCTTTTCCTCCACCTGCAGCGGCAAGCGGCTGGCGATGGCGACCCCGTTCCAGCTTTTCTGGCCGTGGGTGGCCACGCTGTAGCCCAGCTCCCCGAACGCTTCGTGGGGAAAACTGTCGTCTTCCAGCTTGAGCTCCTGCAGGCCGACAACGTCGGGCTGGCGATCCTCCAGCCAGATCCGGACAAAATCCAGACGGGCCCGCAGGCCGTTTACGTTCCAGGTCGCGATACGCATGGCCGCATACTAGCGATTCCCGGTGCCGTCCGGCCAGCGGCAAAGCAACCAGCGGCGGCCGCAATACGACTAGCCCGGGCTCAATATCGACGTGGCGCCGTTGTCAACTACCAGCTCCGTCCCGTTGACGTGCTTGGCGTCATCGGAGGCGAGAAACAGAACCATGTTGGCGATGTCCATCGGCTCGCCAATGCCGAGCTCCTTGCGCAGCGCTTCAGGGTCTTCCGCCTCGTTGATCTTGATGCCAGCGCCGTGCTCCAGGGCCGCCTGCACCATGGCCGTGTTGATGGAGCCTGGGTGCACCGAGTTGCAGCGGATCTGATAGCCCTTGGCCCGGCAGTGCGCGGCGACGGATTTGGTCATGCTGCGGATGCCGCCTTTCGCAGCGGCGTAGGCAAGATAGTTCGCCGACCCCTGCAACGCCACGACGGACGACATATTGATAATGGATCCTCCTCGTTCCTGCATGAGGTTCACCGCGTGCTGGCAACCCCAGAACGTGCTGTCCAGGTGAACCGCGAGGGTGCGCCGCCACTGCTCGGTGGTGGTGGTCTCTATGTCGGCAATGATGGCGATGCCCGCGTTGTTGACCAGAACGTCCAGCCCGTCGTAGCCGCTGATCACGTGATCCATGAGCACCTTCCAGCTCTCTTCGTCGGACACGTCCTGGTGCAGGTAATCGGCGCCAATTTCCTGCGCGATGGTCCAGCCCCGCTCGTCGTCGATGTCGGTCATGATCACCCGCGCGCCCTCGGCAGCCAGCAATCGCGCATCCGCCTCGCCGAGCCCCTGGGCCGCCCCGGTTACTATGGCTACCTTGCCCTCTACTCGCCCCATCGTTTCCCCCTCATTCAATCAGCTGCTCGTCAAAGCCAACAATGGCAACGACCGCCCATGATCCGGATGCTGGGGCATATGGCAAGGCGTTTGATCCGCTTCGACCCGATCCGGGTTGTGGCACACTCTCGATCCATACGGGGATAACGGGGACATCTGATGCGGGTTCACGACAAAAAGGTACTGATAACGGGCGGCCGACGAGGCATCGGCTTGAGCATCGCAACCCGATTAGCGGCTGAAGGCGCCGTGGTTCTGCTGGCGGACATCGAGAAAGAGGCCTGTGAAGCCGCTGCCGCTGATCTCGTCGCAAAGGGATTCGACGCCCGACCCTACGCCCTGGACGTATCGAGTGAGGAGAGCTGGCAACGATTGGCGGAGTCCATTGCCCAGGATGTCGACGGGCTGGACGGCTTGGTCAACAACGCCGGCGTCGAGCTCACCTCCAGGGTGACGGAGACGGATCTCGACGACTGGCAGAAGGTCCTGGATGTCAATCTCACCGGGCTGTTCCTCGGCACCAAACACATGGCGCCGCTGCTGCAGGCAACGGGCGGGTCCGGTTCAGCCGGCGCGTCGGTGGTCAACATTTCATCCATCCTGGGCCTCGTCGGCTTCGCTGAGGCGTCTGCCTATGCAGCCTCGAAAGGGGGAGTTCGACTGTTCACGAAAAGCGTGGCGATGGAATTCGCCCAGGCGGGGAAAAACATTCGCGTCAATTCCGTCCATCCGGGTTTCGTCCGCACGCGAATGACGGAAACGGGCGCTGAACGCCTGGCTGCCGGCGGCATGGCCGAGGACGCCGAGAGCGTTTTCCGGCAGCTGCAGCAGATCACGCCGCTGGGGCGGATCGGCACCCCCCTCGATATCGCCAACGGCGTGCTGTTCCTGATATCCGACGAAAGCGCTTTCATGACCGGTGCCGAACTGGTCATCGATGGCGGTTACACCGCGCGCTGAAACCCGGCTTCTTACGTCCCCCGTGCTCAGCCATCCGCCTCGTAGGTTTCCCCGGACTCCCACTGCACATCTATGGGCCCCATGGAGATCAGAAGAAAATCACAGCCTTCCGGGCCGGATTCCTCTGGCCCGTAGGTGTGGTTGGCCCGTACCCAGCGCACGTCTCCCTGCTCGTACCACCCGGTGCCGTCATTGAACGTCATGGAGCCACGCATGATCACATAGACGGTATCCGCCGCGTGGGCATGCCGCTCCGCGACCGTGTTCGGTGGAAACCGGTTCGGGACGATCCAGGGACCGGTTTCCCAGGTATCGCCCATGAACTTCACCTTGACCACGTCGCTCATGTGCTCGAAAAACTCCGGGGAAGCTTCCGGGTCCACGAAGGTCGTCCACTCACCATCGTCGAAATTGGCCTTGCCCCGCCACTCGTTGTGTTCCGCAATCGTTTTCAACATTCGCTCCCTCCTGCTGGTACGCTTAGGATCCGCTGAACAGGGAGCTGTGGCAAGAATCCGATGCAGAAGTGGACCATAGGCGACGTAACCATTACCCAGATCGTCGAGCTGGTCTTCAACGGTCTGGACGCCTTTCTGCCCGACGCGACGCCGGAGGCCGTATTGCCCATCGACTGGCTGAGGCCGGATTTCATTACCCCCGAGGGCGTCCTGAGATTCAGCATTCACGCCTTCGTCATCGACACCGGATCCCGACGCATCATCGTCGACACCTGCGTCGGTAACGACAAGCCGCGGGACGTGTTTCCCGACTGGCACATGCTGCAGACCAGCTTTCTGGAGGATCTGACGTCAGCCGGCTATCCGCCGGACACCATCGACACCGTGCTGTGCACCCACCTGCACCTCGATCACGTTGGCTGGAACACCATGCGCCAGGGCGAGGCCTGGGTGCCGACCTTTCCCAATGCACGCTATCTGATTGAGCGCACCGAGTATTCCTACGTGAACGAGGAAGCCGAAGCGGAAGACGTGGAGCCCTGGCTACGGGATATGAATCGCGTCGTCATGGCGGATTCCATACGCCCGGTCGTAGACGCAGATATGGTCGACCTCGTCGATCATGAACACCGGGTCTGTGACGAGGTCCGCCTGATCCCGACGCCCGGGCACACCATCGGCCACGTCAGCGTTCA
>CAMYJX010000059.1 GCA_947258825.1 uncultured Pseudomonadales bacterium | reverse complement strand
CGCTCCACGAAGTCGTTCAACGCGTCGGTTTGTCGGGCGAGTCGATACAGGCCGCGCTCCGGGCTCTCGATGATGCCGCGCGTCATCAGCCGCGACAGCGTCACGCGCAGGGTGTTCTCTGAAAAGCCGAACAGCTCGCCGGCGGCGATCAGGGAACGTGCCGTTCGGTGCCGGCTGCGAGCGCTGCGCAGCATGTCGAGAATCACGGCGCTGGGCTTGTTCCGGTTTCGAGTCATTACTAAAGAATCATTACCAAAGAGTCATTACTAAATCTGGCATAAACGCAATCAAACCGTAATATTACGCAAAGCATCAGAGGTATCAAGTATTGGTAATAAATTGTCTTGCCGGGCCCTGTGGGTCGACTCGACCCGGAAAGCGGTCGATGGGAAGATGGCAGAAGCCCCGGGGTGCGGCAGGGTATTGGCATGGTAAAAAGTTGGAGTCACGGACGGTGAAAGGCAATCTATGAAAGCAACGGATGACCCCCAATCGACGAACCTGTCGAAACATCGCAACGACATTTACGGCGACAACCTCCATGAGCGGGAAGGTGGCAGCGAGCTGATTCCCGCCGCCACGGTGGTTCTGCTGCGGGACAATCCGGAGCCGGAAGTTCTGATGGTGCATAAAAATTCCAAGATCGCCTTTGGCGGCATGTGGGTTTTTCCCGGCGGGCGCATCGACCCGGAAGATTTTCCTGAGGATGGCGATATCGACGCCGCCGCTCGTAACGCCGCGGTGCGTGAAACGCTGGAAGAGGCGGGCATCCGCTCGAAAGCTGAGGATTTCGTGTGGTTCTCGCACTGGACGCCGCCGCCGATCACGCCGAAACGGTTTTCCACCTGGTTTTTTGCGGCGCGCGCGGACGATCATTCGGTAAGTATTGATGGCGGCGAGATTCAGGATCATGCCTGGATGAGCCCCGCGGCGGCGCTGCGTCGCCATGGCGCGGGAGAAATAGACCTTGCGCCTCCCACGTGGATTACCCTGCACCAGCTGTCCCGCTACCCATCGGTGGATGCGCTGCTCGGGCAGCTCAGGGGCAGGGATGCCAGATTCTACGAGACGCGCCTGGGCAAACGGTCAGACGACGTCCGGGTGGCTATGTGGCGGGGTGATGCGGGATACGACACCTGGGATGCGGAAGTTGCAGGTGAGCGCCACCGCCTGGTGATGGCCGAGGGCGGTTTCATCTTCGAAAACACCACGGAGGACTGCTGATCCATGCAATCACTGTTCGAACACCTGAGCTTCAGCCACGGTCCGGCCATCAAGAACCGTTTCATGCTGGCACCTCTGACCAACTCGCAGAGCCACGATGATGGTCGACTCTCGGACGTCGAGCGAAACTGGCTGCTGATGCGAGCCCAGGGTGGGTTCGGGCTGACCATGACCTGCGCCGCCCACGTGCAGGCTCAGGGCCGGGGTTTCCCGGGGCAGCTGGGTATCTTCTCGGACGATCATCTGCCGGCGCTGACCGGACTGGCGGAAGCCATTCGGCGAGCTGGTAGCCTGTCGGCGGTGCAGTTGCACCACGCGGGCATGCGCTCGCCCGCGGACCTGATCGGTACCAATCCGGTGTGTCCCTCCGTGAACGAGGAGTTTGGCGCTCGGGCGCTATCGACCGGCGAGGTGGAGCAGGTGGTAGAAGACTTCGTAGCGGCGGCCGAGCGCGCGGACGGCGCCGGGTTCGACGGGGTGGAACTCCACGGCGCTCACGGGTACCTCCTGTGCCAGTTTCTCAGCAGCGAGATCAACCATCGGGACGATCGCTTCGGCGGGTCGCTGGAAAATCGAGCGCGCCCGCTGTTTGATACCATTGAAGGCATCCGCGCCCGTTGCCGGGACGATTTCCAGGTTGGGGTGCGGCTGTCGCCGGAGCGCTTCGGGATGGCGCTGAGAGAGGTTCAGGACGTGGCCCGGCGCCTTATTCGCTCAGGATCGGTGGACTACCTGGATATGTCGCTGTGGGACGTATTCAAGGAGCCGGAAGACGAGGCGCTTAAAGGACGCAGCCTGCTGTCCTATTTCTCCGAGCTCGAACGCGGCGACGTGCGCCTGGGGGTCGCGGGTAAGGTTGCCCGGCCCCAGGATGCGCTGGCCTGCCTCGAAGCCGGCGCGGACTTCGTCCTGCTGGGGAGGGCCGCCATTCTGAATCACGATTTCCCACTTCAAGCGCAAAAGGATTCGGGTTTCGAACCAGCCAGACTCCCGGTCAGCCGGGCATACCTTCACCAGCAGGGTCTTGGCGATGCATTTATCGATTACATGAGTCGGTGGCCGGGGTTCGTGGCGTAGCAGGGATCGCAGAGCGCTCAGAGAAAAGGCGGGAGGGAACGCTTATGGCAGGCGACAGCAATTTTGAGGTCCAACCGCTACCGTGCACCTTCGGTGCGGTGGTCACGGGTCCCAGACTCGCGGGCCTGGGCGACGTCGAATTCGCCCACCTCTACCAGCTGTGGCTGGAGCACGCGCTGCTGGTGTTTCCGGACCAGCACCTCGGCAATGACGAGCAGGTCGCATTCGCCCGTCGCTTTGGCGAGCTGGAGTTCGAGCTCGCCCCGATCAGCAACGTCCGCAAAGATGGCTCGGTACGGACGGATGACGGCGGCGACGATGTGATCAAGATCCTCAAAGGCAACATGGGCTGGCACAGCGACAGCACCTACATGCCGGTTCAGGCGAAAGGCGCCGTGTTCACTGCCCACGTGGTGCCCGCACAGGGTGGGGAAACGGGTTGGGCCGATATGCGCGCCGCGTACGATGCCCTGGATGAGGGAATGCGGACGCGAGTTGCCGAGCTTGCCGCACACCATTCTCTGTATTACAGCCAGTCGAAGCTGGAGCACGCGCCGGCCGAAGGCAGCGACTACAGCGGCTACGGGTTCCATGGGCAGGAGCCGCCGCTGCGGCCGCTGGTGAAAGTCCACCCCGAGACGGGACGCCCGGCGCTGCTGATCGGGCGACATGCCTATGGCATCCCGGGCATGGCGGCCGAAGATTCCGAACGGTTGCTGCAGGATCTGATGGATTTTGCCTGCCAGCCGCCGCGCATCTACCATCATCACTGGCGCCCGGGGGATGCGGTGCTGTGGGATAACCGCTGCCTGCTGCATCGGGCCTGCCCCTGGGACATGCGGGAGCCCCGGGTCATGTATCACGCCCGCATCGCCGGTGACGCCCGCACGGAATCTGCCGTCCCCGCCTGAAACGCAGCGAAAGCAAACTTTTGACGGGACCTCCGGCTGAAAATCTGGAAAAATGCTCGGCTCTTTGTCTGAGACCTATCGAACATGGCTGCCAGCAACCCCACGGGAACTCCTAAAACCTCTGCCCTGGATCTGGGATTCGACCCCGACGCGCTGCGGGAAAAGTATCGCGCCGAGCGTGACAAGCGGCTGCGAGAAGACGGCAACGATCAGTATCTCGAAGTCAGCGGCGATTTCTCCCGCTACATCGACGACCCCTACCTCGAGGAGAAGATCGAGCGCGAGCCCCTGGTCGACGAGGTGGAGGTCGTGGTCATCGGCGGCGGCTTCGGTGGGCTGCTGGCGGGCGCGCGGCTGCGGGACGCCGGCGTGCAGAGCATCCGTGTGATCGAAAAAGGCGGCGATTTCGGCGGCACCTGGTATTGGAATCGGTATCCGGGGGCGGCCTGCGACATAGAGTCCTACGTTTACCTGCCGCTGCTCGAAGAAGTGGGCTACATGCCGAAGCGCAAATATGCCGATGGCAAGGAAATCCTCTGGTACAGCCAGGAGATTGCCCGCAAATACGATCTTTACCGGGACGCCTGCTTTCAGACGGAGGTGACCGCCCTGCGTTGGGATGAGACCAGCGAGCGCTGGATCATCGAAACCAATCGTGGCGACGCCATGCGCGCGCGTTTCGTCGCCATGTCGAACGGACCGCTGAATCGACCCAAGCTTCCGGGCATTGCAGGCATCGACACCTATAAGGGTCACACCTTTCACACCAGCCGCTGGGATTACGACTACACCGGCGGCAGCGCCGAAGGCGAGCTGACCGGCCTGCGGGACAAGCGGGTGGCGATCATCGGCACCGGCGCCACCGCCGTGCAGTGCGTGCCCCACGTCGGCGCCAGCGCGAAGCAGCTCTACGTCTTCCAGCGCACGCCGTCCTCCATCGATGTTCGAGCAGATCGACCCACCGACAGCGAGTGGGCAGAGAGTCTGGAGCCCGGCTGGCATCAGCGGCGCATGAACAACTTCAACGTTCTCACCTCTGGTGGTGTCGAGGAGGAGGATCTGGTCCAGGATGGCTGGACCGAGATCATCCGTAACCTGCTGTTTCTGGTGCGCAACGAGGACGAGCCCGATCTGTCACCCGATGCGTTGCTGAAGAAAGTGGAGCTGGCTGACTTTCAGAAGATGGAGCAGATTCGCGCCCGTGCGGAAGCCCTCGTCGAGGACCCGGAGACCGCGGAATCTCTGAAGCCCTTCTACCGCCAGTTCTGCAAGCGGCCCTGCTTTCATGACGACTACCTGCCCACCTTCAATCGCCCCAACGTGACGCTGGTGGATACCCAGGGTCGGGGGGTAGAGCGGATCACCGAGAAAGGGGTGGTGGCCAACGGCCAGGAATACGAAGTGGATTGCATCATCTTCGGCACCGGCTTCGAGGTAGGTACCGAGTATTCCCGCCGCTGCGGCTACGAGACCTATGGCCGGGACGGCGTCAGCCTTTCGGAAAAATGGAAGGACGGCATGCGCACGCTGCATGGCATGCACTGCCACGGCTTCCCCAACTGCTTCATCATGGGTTCCATGGGTCAGTCGGGTTTTACCGCCAACTACCCCCACGCCCTGAACGAGCAGAGCAAGCACATCGCCTACATCGTCGGCCAGTGCCGACAGGGCAATCAGCACCGGGTGGAAGCCACGGAAGAAGCAGAGGGCGAGTGGGTCGATGCCATCGTTCAGTACGCGCGGCTGAACGAGCAGTTTCTCGCCGATTGCACGCCGGGGTATTACAACAACGAAGGCAAGCCCCAGGACCGGTCGCTGCAGAATGCCAACTACGGTCTGGGACCGGTGGCATTCTACAAGCTGCTGGAAGACTGGCGGGAACAGGGCCAGATGCGCGGATTGAAGGTGAGCTGAGGCTTTGGCTCGCCTTCAGGTCGCCGGCCTGAAGGTTGCCAGCGCCTCGGCGCTGTATCCCAGCTCCCGGAGGATCGCCTCCGTGTGCTCGCCGGCGATGGGGGCGCCGCGCAGCGCCTGGTCCGGCGCGACGATCAGCGGGCCGTGGCGCAGATAGCGACCCCATTCCGCGTGCGTGGCCTCTGCGACCAAACCCGCCGCTCTTGCTTCCGGGCTGGCAAGAAACACCGCGATGGTTTGCTCCGCGGGCACCTCATGTGTGCCCATCCGAAACACCCAGCCGCGCTTGCCGCCACTCTCTGTCTGTTCCAGCCCGTAGCCGTCGAAGCCGGTCTGGTCGCGATGCGGGCAGGCCCGGTCCGGCTTGCCGGGATAGCTCAGGAAATCGTCGAAGTTCGCGTAAGCGTTGGCACAGAACATGTCCACGGACACCGCCTGGCCCCCGCCGTGACGCTCCCGGGCCATCAGGGCCAGGAGCACGGCGGTGGCGGTGACCATGGAGGTGTTCGGGTCCGGGTTCACCTCGTTGGCGCGGAACAGCCTGCGCGCCCAGTCTCGCAGCGCATCACCCTGCAGGAGCTCCGCCGGGGGTTCGCCGCCGAGCTGGTAAAACACGCCGCCCATGGCGGCGCCGGGAATAGGATGCGTGGACGGGCGCCTGGCGCCCGGACCATCGGGACCGTAGCCGGATACCGCCACGTGGATGATGTCCGGCCGCAGCAGACGGGCGGCGGCGTAGTCGATGCCCAGCTTCTCCGGAACCCCCTGGCGGAAATTGTGCACCAGCACGTCGGCTCTGCTGATCAGGCGTTGCGCCGCGTGTCGGCCGGCGTCTGTCTTCAGGTCGAGGGTGATGCTCTCTTTGCCGGCGTTTACCCGCGCCGCGCCCATGCCGTCGAGCATGCCGCGGAAAGGGTCGCCTCCCGGCGTCTCGACCTTGATGACCCGGGCGCCAAGATCAGCCAGCACCGAGCATCCCAGCGGTGCCGCGATGATGGTGGCGAACTCGACCACGGTGATGCCTTCCAGAAGCGCGCCCCTGTCGCTGGCGGTCGGCTTGCCTGGAGAAACTCCGGGCGAGTGGCATGACGGAAGCGCAAACTCGCCGGGCTCTGGAACGTTGAAGGAAACCCGTCCCGGGGTTGCGGACAGCCGCGCGACAAGGCCGAGCTGGCTCAAGGCGCCCTGGGTCACCATGTGCCCGTTGGCTGTGACATCCGCGTCCTCCAGCGCTTCCCGGGTGCTCTGGTAGCGATGGGCGACGATGCTGCCGTTGGCCAGGAAACGCTGCATCCACTCGTCCGATGGTCGAGTTTGCATGTGGTTGAGCAGGCGCGCGCGGAACGCCTCCTCGTCTTCGTCGTCGCCCCATTCCAGGCCGACCTCGTCGAGAAACCCCTGCAGCAGGTGTGGCAGCAGGTTGCCGAGCTGCAGCCAGCGGCCATCCGCGCACTGCACCGGGTGATAGTTGATGGTGGGCATGATGGTCGCAGGGTCGATGGGCGGCGGCAGATCCACCCCGCGTTCCCGCAGCTGGCTGGCGATGAGCTGAACCATATCGTACGCCAGCAGCGCCCGCTCCAGGCTGACAGATACTTTGGCCCCTTGCCCGCCACGCCGGCGTCTGAACAGGGCGGCCAGGGTGGCGCTGGCCGCCATCTGCGCGCAGGCGTGCACGGCGACCATGACCGCCGAGTAGCCGGGCCCTTGACGGTTGGCGATACCGGCGAAGGTCTGCATGCGTCCCACGCGGGCGGCCACCAGGCCTTCGTACCCCGGCAGGTCGTCCCGGGTTTCGAACCCCGTGATGCGACACAGGACGGGGCCCTCAGGCAGATTCAGACCGGCCAGATCGGCGTCATTCAGGGTCGTGACGACGGCGTCCGCCTCGCTGGCGATGAAGCTTCGCAAGCGGTCGGCGGAGCTCGGGTCCCTCAGGTCGACTGCAGCCGCGCGCTTGCCGCGCAGCCACAGTCGAGACGACGGCATGCTGCGAAACGGGTCGCCGTCGGGAGGCTCGATGCGTATGACCCGGGCGCCGAAATCGCCCAGCACCATGGTGGCAAGCCCGGATGCCGGGCCGATGCCCAGCTCGACGACGGTCAGCCCGTCCAGCGCCTGCATCAGCCTGCCGTCGGCGCGCTCAGGTTTCCGCCAGGGCTTCCTCGATGGCGCTCACCAGCTTCTCGGCATCCGGCGCGGTGTCGGGGGCGAAGCGACGTACCACCGTTCCCTGCCGGTTGATCAGGAATTTTTCAAAATTCCAGAGGACCTCCGGCGTCGGAGTGGGCTCCATCTTGTGGCCGCGCAGCATCGTTTCCATGCCTTCCCGGTCCTCGGTTTCGGGTTGCTCGGATATCAGTTGCTGGTACAGCGGATGCTTGTCCGGCCCGGTTACCGGGATCTTGCTGTACATGGGGAACTGAACGCCGAACTTGGCGCTGCAGAACGCCTGAATTTCTTCGTTGGTACCGGGTTCCTGGGCGCCGAAATCGTTGGCCGGAAAGCCGAGCACGGAAAATTTCCGGTCGCGAAACTTTTCGTGCAGCTGCTCCAGGCCCTCGTACTGCGGCGTCAGCCCGCACTGAGATGCCACGTTGACCACCAGCAGCACTTCGCCCGCATGCTCCCCAAGGGTCGCGTCCGTGCCGTCGATCTTCTGCACCGGTATGTCATACAAAGTCTCGCTCATGATTCTGTCTCCTCGTCTTTTGGCCGTCTGGTGGCAGCCGGGTTGCAACCCCCCCCCATCGGGGGCATTGGTTCGCTCATGCTACTGCATCCCACGCTTTCAGGCATGCGTCCCGGCCATTGACCGCTGGTGGGCACAGGGTATTTGATGGGAGGGTGTTGAAAGCCTTAATGAGGGGAAACAGTCGTGAAACACATTGCCCATTGTCTGCCTCGATGCGACAGCATCCGGACGCGCCTGCGCATGCAGCTGCGCGTGCGGTTTAAGAGCACGGTTCTGGTTGCCGCCTGTCTGCTGGGTGGGGCCTTCCCGGACGAAGCTTCGGCAGGCTGGCTCGACAGCCTGAAGGAAGCTCTGGGAGCACCAGAAGGCTCTGCAGCGCTCAGCAGCGAGGAAATCGGTCGCGGCCTCAAGGAGGCGCTGCAGGTAGGTACCGAAAACGTTGTCGCCAGACTGGGAACCACCGGCGGTTTCGAACTGGACCCGGAGATCCACATTCCCCTGCCCGGTCAGCTGGATGGGGCGAGAAAGCTGCTGGCCGGCGTCGGCATGGATTCAACCCTGACCGATCTCGAGGCGCGGCTCAACCGCGCCGCCGAGATAGCCACGCCGAAGGCGAAAGCACTGTTCCTCGATGCGATTCAGGATATGACCCTGGACGACGTCATGGGTATCTACAACGGGCCCGATGACGCCGCCACCCAATACTTTCGCGGCAAGATGTCCGATACCCTGGTCAGCGAGATGGTGCCGGTGGTCGATGAAAGCCTCGGAGAGGCCGGCGCGGTGCAGGTCTACGACTCGGTGATGGACCAGTATCATCAGCTTCCCTTCGTGCCTGAGATTGACGCGGACCTCACCGACTACGTCGTTGACAAGGGGGTGGACGGGATCTTCTACTACCTGGCAAAGGAAGAGGCCGCGATCCGGGAAAACCCGGCGAAACGCACCACGGAGTTGCTGAAGCAGGTATTCGGCAGCGGAGGTTGATTCGTTCATGGGATTATCTGCAGGCAGATTTTTTTGCAGCCTGAGCCTGGCGTTCGCGGCAACGCTGGCGGGCGCCGAGCCCAGGGCTCCGGAGATCGTCCTCGGCTGGCCGGACAGTACTGGCGCGGTGCTGGTGCTCATGCATTGGCCCGACCAGCCTCGCCCCTACGAAGGCAACGACGTCAAGCTGGTGTTCTACGTGGACGAGCCGGCTGAGGTCATCGAGCGCATCCGCGAGCGAGGCGGTCGAATCGACCGGGAAGCGACGCCCCACGACGCGGTGAACGGCGCCATCGTGGGCCTGGGTCGCGACCCTGACAACTATGTCGTTGAGGTGCTGGAACGCTGAGCGTCACGCCGGCTGAAACACAGGAATGACCGCGCCGTCCGGAAAGCGCTCGAAGGTCACCTCCACCGGCATTCCCGCCTTCGCTTCGGCGGGGTCGCAGCCCACCAGATTGGTGGCGATGCGCACGCCTTCTTCCAGGTCGACCCAGGCCAGAACCACCGGCAGGCGCCCCTCGTGGCGCGGGTGATAGACCCGCTGCAGGCGAGCGTGACTGTACAGCGTTCCCCGACCGCAGGCGGCACGCCAGCCCAGGCTGGTGCTGCCGCAGTGCTGGCAGCGTTGCTTCACCGGGTACATCCAGCCGCCGCAATGGTCGCAGCATTGCAGCCGCAGCTCTTCGTCCCTGGCGCCGTCGAAAAACGGCCGATTGTGCTCGTCGGGCTCGGGTAGCCAGCTGATCGCATCGTTCATCTCGGTCTCCTCAGGCCGCTTCGGGCGACAGCAGCAGCGTGGAGTGATAGTTCAGCACGCCGCCGTTCCCCGACACCATGATCAGATCGTTGGTTGCCTGGCGCTCGTCGCCGTGGCCACGTCCCTGAATCACTGCTTCAGAGATCGGCGTCATTCCCCACATGTAGAAGGACGACAGCTCGCCGCCACCGGTGTTCGTCGGCAGGGCGCCGCCGGGGGCAAGCCGACCGTCGGCGACGAAGGGGCCGCCTTCACCTTTGGCGCAGAAGCCGTAGTCTTCCAGCGTGGCGATGACCGTGTAGGTGTAGCAGTCGTAGATCTGGCACTGGGTCACGTCGGCAAGGGTTGCGCCCGCCATGTCCAGCGCGCGCGGTGCCGCTCGGGCTCCCGGCCCGTGAATCAGCGGATCATGCCCGGTCAGGCCCACGTCATGGTTATGCGCCTGCGCGAAGCCGCGAACGAAAACCGGGGGCTGCTGCAGATCTCGGGCGCGTTCGGCGGTGGTGACGATCACCGCCACGCCACCGTTGGAGACCAGGCAGCAGTCCAGAATGTGAAAGGGCTCGACGACCCAGGGAGAGGCGTTGTAGCCCTCCAGGTCCAGAGGTTCGCGCTTGGTCGCCCGGGGGTTCATTTCAGCCCAGCGACGTTGAGAGAGCGCCACCGCTGCCAGGTGATCCTGGGTGGTTCCAAACAGGTCCATGTGGCGCTGGGCGGCCAGGGCATACATGGGCAACGCGCCGGCGAAGCCGTAGATGGGGTACAGAGAAGCCATGGCGTTTCTTCGCCCGCCCCGCGCGTAGGCGGACCCGGTTCGCTGTCCCGCTTTTAGTGGGGCGTCGCCGAAAACGCAGCAGACGTAGTTGGCGAGCCCGTTGGCGACAGCCATGGACGCGTACTGAATCATCTGTCCCGCGCTGGAGCCGTAGCCCTGCATGAAGGTCAGCAAGTTCAGCTCTTTCAGCCCCAGGGTGATGTGCAGGGGAATGCTCACGCTGTTCGTTACGCCGGCGTTGATGAGCAGGCCATCCAGCTCGCTCTTTGGCAGCCCGGCGTCTTCCAGCGCCAGATAGACCGCTTCTGCCGCCAGGTCCTCGGCGCTGCGGTATACGCGGCCCATTTCGGTGAGGCCCAGGCCGCAGACGGCGGCCGCGCTGTTCATCGGATGTTTCATGTCGTCATTCTTCCTGATTCGTAGGCATCGGCGTCGGCTACCGACGTCCGCTGCTGCCACATGGTCATGTTGTAGGGTAACTGGGTTACCACACGTCCAGACTCTGCTCGGTAGTAGCCGCGACAGTCGGCGGCCCACACGGTGACACCGGCGATGTCCTGCTGCAGCTGCGTGTTGTATGCGTCCATGAACTCGGGGCGCACGTCTATCCAGGCCAGGTCGTCCCGGATCATGCGGCGGATATGACGGATGATGTAGGCGACCTCCAGCTCCAGCATGTAGATGAGCGATCCGTTGTTGGTGTTGGGACCGTAGATCATGAACAGATTGGGAAAGCCGGCCGTGGTGATGCCGAGGTAAGCCTGGGCACCGTCACGCCAGGCGTCGCGGATGTGCAATCCGTTGCGGCCCGTGACGTCGATGGACGACAGGAACCGGGTCGTCTCGAAGCCAGTGGCCAGGATGATGGTGTCGGTCGGATGTTTGCTGCCGTTGCCGTCGACGATGCCGTTGCGCTCGATGCGCTCAATGCCACAGTCCACAAGCTCGACGTTGGGTCGGTTGAACGCGGGATAGTAGCGGTTGGAAAGCAGCGGGCGGCGGCAGGCGTAGCGCATCGACGGCGTCAGACGACGGCGCAGTTCCGGGTCTTCTACCTGGGCCAGATTTTTCATGCCGGCGGCTTCCGATTCCGCCAGCATCTCGGCGTCGTCGAAAAGGATGGTCGCTTCCAGCTGCGTGTAGATCTTCTCGCGTTGCGCAGGCACGGCGTGGGGGTCCTCGCGGAAACGCTGAAGCTCCTGCTTCGTGAAGGGTTCGTCCGCCTTCGGCAGCACCCACTGCGGGGTTCGCTGGTAAACGTCGAGATGCGCCACCAGCGGCGCGATTTCGGGGATGGTCTGCACCGCGCTGGCCGCGCTGCCGATCACGGCGACCCGCTCCCCGGTGAGGTCGTGCTCGTCCGGCCAGCGGGCAGTATGAAACCGGGTGCCGGCAAATTCCTCCAGCCCCGGAATGTCCGGCGTTGCGATGTCGTTGAACATGCCGATGGCGCTTATCACGATACTCGCTTCCAGGCGCTGATCCGCCGTGGTCTCCAGACACCAGACGCTGCGTTTCTGGTCCCACCGCGCCGAGCGGATCTCGACGCCGAAGCAGCAGCGGGGGAGCATCTGATACTTGTCCGCCACGTGCTCGAGATAACGCAGTATTTCCGCCTGTCCGGCATAGGGCCGCGACCAGTCGGGTTTGGGCTCGAAAGTGTAGGAGTAAAGGTGTGACTGCACATCGCACTCGGCGCCCGGGTAGCGGTTGTGCCACCAGGTTCCGCCGACGGACGGAGCTTTTTCCAGAATCACGAAGTCGTCCAAGCCCGCGCGCTGCAGCTCGATGCCGGCGCACAGCCCCCCTGGCCCGGCACCGATGACGGCCACTGTCGTACTGGCAGGAAGATCGGCCTGCTGGCTAGCAGGTCTGCTGCCGCGTTCAGATTCGATGTCGAGTACCTCCCCCTGGATAGCGCGACCTACCTGGAACTTTAATCGGCTCGACCTTTCTCGTGCAAGGATGGGCTGGATCGAAATCGGCTCTCGAGTGAGGTGGACCCGGGGGCGTCTGAGCCTCGGTCTGGCGAGCGGCGCCATGGCTCAAGTTTCTGAGCCGGCCTCGAAAATCGAGGCTGATCGCTCGTTCAATCCGAACGCGCCGTAGAGGCGTCGGGCAGGCTCGTTGTCCGGTTCCGTGGCAACCCACAGCTCCTCGCAGCCGCGGTCTCTGCCGATGGCAACGGCTGCTTCCAGAAGTCTTGTTGCGACACCCCGACGGCGCAACGCATCGACGACTGCAAGATCGTCGATATACAGTTCTGTGGGCTTGTCGGGATGATGGTGGATGTGGGCCAGCAGCTGACCCCCGGCCATCCCCTCCACAAAGGCCAGGAGCAGAAAACTGCTGGCCCGGTCGACAAGCCGTTCCAGGCGCTCGGGCACCACGGGCTCGTCAAACAGGTCCGGGTTCACATCCTTCAGCAGATGGATGTTGTGGCTGTCGATCGGCACGAGATCGATATCCATGGTGAGACTCAGCGGTGGTGCAGAGCGTCTCAGCTTAATCGCGGCGGCTGCGCAGTGAAACCGGTTAGCAGCCGAGGTGCGGTGGCAGGCGTTGCCGTCGGGCGCTAGAGACCGCATGCTTGGGCCCTACCAACGATTCTTCGCTGAAGGTGAACTCATGCGCGATCTTCCGCGTGCGCTCTGCACAATGGCTCTGGTTCTGCTCGCCGGGTGCACTGGCGTGCCTGAAGGCGTGCAGCCGGTGAGCGGCTTCGTCCTCGACCGGTACCTTGGCACCTGGTACGAGATCGCCAGGCTCGACCACAGGTTCGAACGCGGCCTGAGCGAAGTAACCGCCACCTACAGCCTGCGGGAGGGCGGCGGTATCAAGGTCGTCAACCGCGGGTACGACATCGAATCCGCCGAGTGGCGGGAGGCCGTCGGCAAAGCCTTCCCCAATGGCGCGGACGGGGTCGGCCGCCTGAAAGTATCCTTCTTCGGCCCGTTCTATGGCGGGTACAACGTCATTGCCCTGGATGACACGGGCTACCAGCATGCCATGGTGGCCGGTCCCAACCGCTCCTATCTGTGGATACTGGCGAGGACGCCGGATGTGGAGTCGGGCGTGCTCGAAGATCTCGTTGCCCGGGCCGCCGCGCTCGATTTTCCCGTTGAGGAACTCATTTATGTCGAGCATGGGGCCGGGCCTGGGAATCAGGACGGTTCGTCGTGAGTTTCGAGGGTTTCGAAACGCGAGAGGTGGCCGTGTCCGGGGCGCGCATCCACGCCCGGCTCGGCGGTTCGGGCCCGCCGCTGCTGCTGCTTCACGGCTATCCGCAGACCCACGTCATGTGGCACAGGGTGGTGCCCGGGCTTGCCCGGCACTTCTCGGTGGTTGCTGCCGACCTGCGGGGCTATGGCCAGAGCTCGAAACCGGCGGCGGGTGATGACTACGTTGGCTATTCGAAACGGACGATGGCCGTGGATATGGTCGAACTCATGGCCAGTCTGGGCTTTCCCAGCTTCGCCCTGGCCGGGCATGACCGCGGGGCCAGGGTCGCCTACCGCCTGGCGCTGGATCATCCGGCCGCCGTTACCCGGTTGATCGTCATGGACATCATTCCCACGCTGGATCAGTTTGAATCGCTGGGCTGGCGCGGCGGCCTTGTCGGCTATCACTGGTACTTTCTTGCCCAACCGCCCCCGCTGCCAGAGACGCTGATTGCTCACGAGCCGGAATTGTTTCTGCGAACGGCCATGGGTAACTGGTGCGGAGACATGAGCGCGATCGCGCCCGAGGCCATGGAGGCTTACGTGAGTGCCTTCACCGTGGAAACCATCCGGGCGAGCTGTGACGACTATCGGGCGGGCGCGCGGATCGATACCGCGCTGGATGCCGCGGACAGAGACGCCGGCAGGAAGCTTTCGTGCCCGGTGCTCGTGCTCTGGGGCGAGGCCCGGGGCGCGCGGCCCGAGGTTCTGGACGTCTGGCGTCGCTGGGCCGAGGATGTCCGTGGTTGCGGGCTACCCTGTGGTCACTTTCTACCGGAAGAGGCGCCGGAGCCCGTGCAGGCACAGATGCTGGCGTTTCTGCGGGGCTGACTTGTGGCACGGCGGCATTTCGAGCGTCCCCGGCGAACGTTACCGGCGTTATTTGCGTCTTTTACCGCTTCTTTTTGTTGTTTCTTTTTGCTGTTTTTTGGGTCCTTGTTGACGGAGGGATAGTTGAGTGTTGGAGGTCGAACGTGAGTAACCCCTTACTGGAACAGCTGGGCTGGCGAACCTCGCCGGGCATACTCGGCAGGCACGCCTCCAGCGTGCAGTCCATCCACGCGCTGCTGGGTTATTTTCTCAACGATCGCGTGTCTCCTACGCCGTTTCCGGGGCGCGACGAGCTTGCCCACGGCAGCACCTTCGAGTGGGAGATCGGGGTGCCGCTGGAAAAGGTCATCAAAGGCACGCCCGAGCTCAACCTTCTGCTCGGCCTGCCGGAAATATTCCGGCAGAGCGTCTCGGTGGTAGCGGCCTGGCCCGACGTAGGCGTCAACCTGCAGGGCGAATCGGTGAGGGCATCCAAAAACGTCGCCTATCTGCTGCAGCAGATTGCCGATGCGGATTCCATTCTGTATCCCATCTGGCAGAGCGGAATCTCCCATCCTCAGCGCCTGGCCAACGTGCTGAGCGCCGGCATCGCCACCGTATTCCAGGGAGGCAACCCTTCCGCCTACCAGCCCGAGAGCTTCGACGGCGTAAACACCAGCCTCGACGACATCCTGAGCCTGGTGGATGCGCTGATGCTGCGCCGATCATCGGGCAGCGGGCCGACCATATTCATCTGCCTCGGTCATCAGCTGGCCGCGGTTTCACACATTCGCCTCATCAAACGGGCGGTGAATGAAGTGTCCGGGGTTGAACATCTGAACCTCGATCCTGACGGCCGTGCGCTGCTGTCGCTGCGGCGGGTATGCCAGCGCATCGTGGAGATCGGCGAATCGCTGATGGTAGTCAAAGGCGGCAACGTGCTGGCGCAGGGCTGGCACGATACCCGCTTCGCCGTCGCGGGCAATGAAGCCTTCGAGATCGGTACGCGCCGCCTGATGCCCTACGTGCGCCGGCCGGGAAGCGATCATATCCCAGGAGAGCTGCACGATACCCATGCGCTCATTGCCGACGAGCTGGAAGGGGTCATCGATACCATGATCACCATGGAGCGGGACCTCATGATCGAGATGTTTCACGGTGACGAGGTCAACGAAGAGGCGGCGCTGTTCGCGAACTGGGCTTACAAGATGCTTCACGATGCCATCGTGCCGATACGCTACGTGCTCGCGGTCAGCCCGCTTTCCTGGCTGCTAAGCCTGCCCTATGCGGTGGAGATTCTCTCGCAGACGCAGGTGGACGAGCAGAATCTGACGGAAGTCGGAACGACCTGCATCTACTACAAGGACTGGGAGACCAAGAACATCAGGCGTTCGTTTACCTGTCAGTTTCATCCGGAGCTGATGGCGGACATACGGGATATTGGCAGGCGAGCGGGGCCGCGCTATGCCGAGCTGAAGGAAAACGACGGCGTGCGCCTGCTGATCCGCCTGCTCTATCACGGCATGCAGGAGTGAGTTCAGCGTGGGCCGGGCTTCATCGCGTCCAGCGCAGGCCCTGCCGGGCAGCCCTAGCTTTCCTCCTGCGGGCCGGCGTTTTCCCGGGCCCATGATTTCACGTGCAGATCCCTTTGCGGGAAAGGAATCTCGATGCCGTTTGCCTTCAGCCGGTCCCAGAGCCCGAACAGTACCTGACTGCGCACGTTGGCCATGCCGTTCTGGGGATCGGTGATCCAGAACCGGAGGTCGAAATTGACGGAGCTGTCGCCGAACTCCGTCAGGTTACACACCGGCGCAGGGGCATCGACGACCCGCTCGACGTCTTGCGCGGCCTCGATGGCCAGCTGCTGCACCTGCTTCAGATTCTCTGTAGCGTAAGAAACGCCGAACGGCGCGTGCAATCGGACCACCCGATCGGAGCGGGACCAGTTGGTGACCCCTTCACTCATGAACCGGTCGTTGGGAATCAGCATCTCCGTGCCGTCTCTGGTCCTGATGGCTACGTATCGAGCCTGCATGGCCGTGACCCAGCCGAAGGTTCCATCGATCTCGATGACGTCATACGGTTTGATGGATTTATCGGCGATGAGGGTAAAGCCGGCAATGAAATTGGCGGCGATGCGCTGCAGGCCGAGACCGATGCCCAGGCCAACCGCGCCGCTGAACACCGCCAGCGTGGCCAGGTTGAAGCCGACGATCTGCAGCGCGATGAGCAAGGCGATGACCGGCAGGATGACATTCAGCATCTTGACGATCAGGGCCTTCAGGGACGGGCTGAGCTCCTCTACGGTTTCGATCCGCTGCTGCAACAGACGGGTCATCAGGTTTGCCGCCCAGAAAAGCACGGCGAAGTAGAAGATCGTTCGCACGACGTCGAACAGGCTGATGTCGATGGGCTGGCCGCTGTCGTTCTCTCCCAGCGGGATGGCCAGATTGCGCATCTGCTCCACTACCGGGCCCAGGGCGCCGAAAGCGTCCAGGGCGGCGATTGGCCAGACCACGTAGAAAGCCAGGCGCGACCAGAATTTGGACTCTATGACGAGGGTGACAAGCCGGACCACGATCCAGGCGCTCATCAGCGAGATGGCTCCGTCTATCCACTGAGTGGGCAGGCTGGCGCTGCCCAGAGCGATCCTGATCGCCGTGAGCGTCAGGTACAGGGCGATGGGCGTGGCCAGAACGGCCAGAGCGTTGGCGGCCCGCCGGAGCGGGCCGGAGGGCGCCCGAGTGCTGAGCTGATTGGTGATGAACGCCTGCAGTCGGGGGCCGAAAAGCAGCGCCGGGACCAGCGCGCCGGTGATCAGGCCCAGCTGGATACCGACGTCGATGGTCAGCAGGTGCAGGCGGATCCAATCGAAGATTTCCAGTAGCCGTGACGTCAGGGCGTCGATGGGTAGCACATCGTCCAGGACTGATTCGGGCTCAGGGGCGGGCGTCTGCTGCATGGACCTGTTTCGTGTTGATCTGGGAGGCCGATGAGCGTGCAGTCTGCCACACTTTATTCGTCTCGGGTTGACCCGGCGCGCTGACGGGTCTAGGTTTCAGTCAGATAACTCGGTTGAAGGCCATGCACGCCTCCAAGACAGTTCTGCACCTGCTCATTACGGCGCTGCTGCTCGTGCCGGCGGTGTGCTGTGGTAGCGCGTTGGAGGCGGTTCCCCAGGCACAGCCTGCCGAGAACCCTGCCGAGAACCCTGCCGAGAACCCTGCCGAGAACCTTAGTGACTGCCCCGGTCACGCGCCGCGCGACGATGCGGTCTCCCTTCAGGACGGCTGCTCCGGATGCGCGCTCAGCGCGGTAACCGTACATTCCGCTCAAGCGTCGGCTGACGAAGATGGGGGCTCGGGGCAGCCCGATGTTTTCGTTGGCGGTCCGCTTGCCGCATCGCTTTCGACAGCCTCCGAGGTTGCGACGACGAGCGCCCCTCGCCCGTTTGGTAGACGGCACCCCCCTGACACCCCGGTTACCCTTTTCGATCTACTCCTCCTGCCCAGCTGACCGCTGAACACCCGGAACGATGCGCATCGCACCCGGTGCGCGTCCGTGCTTCCTGTGATTTCTGTTCGCGCAACATCACACAGCTAGAGGACAGCGAGATGATCAAGAAGAAGCTCACCGGTCGCTGGCGCCCGGTCGAGGTCAGGGATATGAGGGCCCGGGGGGCATTTCGCCCTGCGGCCCTGCGTCTGGGGATCGGTTTTCTGGTGGCCTGCTGGGTTGGTCAGTGGGCGGCCCCAGCTCAGGCTGTAACCCTGACGCTGAAGCCACGGCGATGACCGCGGATGCCAGCCTGCCGGACCCGGTCGTCAACGTTGCGGCGGCCAACTTTCCGGTGGATACCTTCGACTTCGATCAGGAACCCATGACCCAGTTTCGAGTCGCGTTGCGCCAGGAGCTTCCGCGGGGGGACACGCGAAGCCTCAGACGCGACAGGCGCCAGGTCAGAGCCTCCCAGTTCGACGTTCGCGTTCGGGATCGTCGCGCCATTATCGTGCGATCCGTCAGCGCCGCCTGGATAGACGCCTTCCGCGATACCCGGATAAACGCTCTGCTGGAACAGAGCCGGCCGCTGTTTGGCGAGCTCGTGCGCCTGGCCCGGTCTTCCTACGCCGTCGGGAACGGCTCGCAGCAGGACGTGATCCGCGCGGAGTTGGAACTGCTGCGACTGCGGGACAGAGCGCTGCGCGTGGACGAGCAGCTGCAACATTCGCGAACCCTGCTTTCGCGTTGGATTGGTGAGGTTGCAAGCGAGCCGCTACCGGCGGAGCGCGCCGACATCGAACCGCCGCGGTTGACAGAGCAGGAATGGCAGGCGCGCTTGCGCGAGCATCCGGCCGTCGCGCTGCTGGCGCTTGCGGTGGACGAGCAATCCATCGAGGTGACCCTTGCCGAGCAGGATTACAAACCGCGCATCGGCATGGAGGTGGCTTACGGCGCCCGTGATGGGAAAGACATCCAGGGCAACAGGCGGCCGGATTTCCTCAGCGTCGGTCTGACTTTCGATCTGCCGCTGTTTTCCGGCGCCCGGCAGGACCGTCGGGTCAACGCCGCCCGTCATCTGCAGGGTGCGGCTAAGGATCAGCGCCTGGACAGGCTGGCGCAGCTCAAGCGTGAGCTGGCCGACGCGCATCTGCGGCGCGATCGGCTCCTGATGCGACTGGAACTGTTTGAGGCTCGGATCCTGCCGAGCAGCGAGCAGGCCGCACAGGCCGCGCTTGCCGGTTACCGGGTTCGGTCGAACGATTTCACCGAGGTCATGCGCGCGTACATCGCGGAGCTGGATGCGCGCATCGAACTGGAAAGCCTGCGGGCCGGCATTGCGAGAGCGGTGGTGGATCTGCGCTATCTGGCCGGACGGGAGGAATAGCTGATGGTTGGAATGCGGACAACGGTAATCGGCCTGATGATGGTTGCGAGCCTGGTGTTGGGGTGGTGGTTTGGACAGCGGGGGGCGTTGGCGCCGGGAATTGCCGACGGGGACGCGGCAGGCGCGCAGCGGGAGCCCCTGTACTGGGTCGCACCCATGGACCCGAACTATCGCTCGGATCGGCCGGGAAAGTCGCCGATGGGCATGGACCTGGTGCCCGTCTATGCGCAGGAGGAGACCGCGGGTCCTGCGGGCGCCGTGCGGGTCTCGCCGGAGGTCCAGCACAATCTCGGGGTGCGGCTCGCCCCGGTCGAGCGCGGCGTGCTCGATGTGCCGCTGCACAGCGTTGGGTTCATCGATTTCGACGAGGCAGAGGTAGCGCACATTCACACCCGGGTGGAGGGTTGGATTCAGTCGCTGGCCGTCAACGATGCGGGTGAGCCGGTTGCCAGAGGCCAGACGCTGTTCACCCTCTACTCCCCGACGTTGATCAGGGCTCAGGAAGACTATCTGCGTGCCCTCACCGGGGCCGGCGCGTCGTTGCGCGGCGCCTCAAGAGAACGGTTGCGGGTCCTGGGTATGAGCAGCGAGCAGATCTCCCGCATCGAAAAGCAGGGCGCTGCAGACGAGCGCGTCGCCGTTCTGGCTGACCGGGATGGCGTCGTTGGCCGGCTCAACGTCCGGGAGGGAATGTATGTGCGGCCGGATCTGGAAGTGATGTCCATTGGTGCCCTGGACAAGGTCTGGGCCACGGTAGAGCTCTTTGAGCGGGAATCGGTTCTGGTCGAGCAGGGTCAGGACACGGAGATGCAGCTGGACTACCTGCCGGGCCGACGCTGGCGCGCCAAAGTCGGCTACGTTTATCCGGTGCTGGATGTGGCCACGCGGACGGTCCGGGTGCGGATGGTGCTGGATAATTCGGATGGGCTGCTGAAGCCCGGCATGTTCGGTGAGGTCACCATATTCACGCGCAGCGCGCAGGACGTGCTTTCGATACCACGGGAAGCATTGATTCGAGGGGCGCCGGTCGACCGCGTCGTGCTGGCTCTGGGCGACGGCAGGTTCCGATCCCAGGAGGTCGCCGTGGGCCGGGAGGCAGGTGGCAGGGTAGAGATTCTTGGCGGGCTCAGCGAAGGAACGCAGGTGGTGACCTCGGGTCAGTTTCTCATCGACTCCGAATCCAGCAGGGATGCCGATCTGGCCCGCATGAACGCGGAAGACGCCGATGGGGTCGAGCCCGGCGCCGGAGTACCGCGCCATGATTGATGCCGTCATCCGTTACTCGGTGGAATATCGTTTGCTGGTGCTGCTCCTTGCCGCCCTCCTGCTCGGCTGGGGCGTCTATGCGGTCCGCGGAACCCCTGTCGACGCCATTCCCGATCTTTCCGATGTTCAGGTCATCATCAAGACCAGCTACCCGGGGCAGGCGCCTCAGGTCGTGGAAGATCAGGTGACCTATCCGCTTACTACGGCGATGCTGGCGGTGCCCAAGGCGGTTACCGTTCGGGGGTATTCTTTCTTCGGCGACTCCTACGTCTACGTCATCTTCGAGGAGGGGACGGACCTCTACTGGGCCAGGTCCCGTGTGCTCGAATATCTCAATCAGGCGGTTGCCAACCTGCCGGCGGAATCCACCCCCGCCCTGGGCCCCGACGCCACCGGCGTGGGCTGGGTGTATTCCTATGCGCTCGTAGACCGCTCCAACGGTCATGATCTTGCGCAGCTGCGCAGCGTTCAGGACTTTTACCTCAAATACGAACTGCAGTCGGTACCGGGTGTTGCCGAGGTCGCCACCGTCGGCGGCATGGTCAAACAGTATCAGGTCATTGTGGATCCCAACCGGCTGCGGGCCTACGACATTCCCCTGGCTCACATCCGGGAGGCGATCCGGCGTTCGAACTCGGAGGCAGGCGCTTCGGTCATCGAGATGGCCGGGGCGGAGTACATGGTGCGCGCTACGGGCTATCTGGAGGGCGTCGGGGACCTGCAGCAGGTGCCTCTGGGCAGACGGGTCAGAGGAGAGCCGCTGCTGCTTGGCGATGTTGCCGATGTGGTGGAAGGGCCGCAGATGCGTCGCGGCGTCGTCGATCTCAATGGCGAGGGCGAAGCGGTGGGCGGCATTGTGGTCATGCGCTCCGGGGAAAACGCCCAGCAGGTCATCAGCGCGGTGAAGTCGCGACTGGGCAGGCTGCGCGCGGGCCTTCCCGAAGGAATCGAGATCGTCGAGACCTATGACCGCTCGGACCTGATCGGCAACGCGGTGACAAATCTCTACCGTGGGCTCGCCGAAGAGTTTGCGGTGGTTGCCCTCATCTGCGCGGCCTTTCTGCTGCACCTGCGTTCCGCACTGGTGGTGGTGCTCACCGTGCCGGTTGGAATTCTTGCCGCCTACGTGGTCATGTACCACCAGGGCGTCAACGCCAACATCATGTCCCTCGGTGGGATCGCCATTGCCGTAGGCGCCATGGTGGACGGGGCGATCGTGATGATCGAAAACGTGCACAAGCATCTCGAACGGGGGGCCGTGGATGATCGGGGGCGCTGGGTCGCGGTGGCCGACGCCTGTCGCGAGGTGGGGCCGGCGCTGTTCTTTTCGCTGTTGATCATCACCGTGAGCTTCCTGCCGGTATTTGCGCTCGAAGCCCAGGAGGGACGGCTGTTCAAACCCCTGGCGTTTACCAAGACCTACGCCATGGCCGCGTCGGCGATCCTCGCCATCACGCTGGTACCGGTCATGATCGGGTATCTCGTTCGAGGTCGCATCCGGACCCAGGACCGCAACCCCCTCAACCGTGCGCTGCAACGCGTCTATCGTCCGCTGCTTGCGGCCGCATTGCAGCGGCCCGGCCGGGTTCTGCTCGTCGCGCTGATCCTGGCGGGCGTCGGATTCTGGCCGCTGAGCAGGATCGGCAGCGAGTTCATGCCGCCGCTGGACGAGGGCGATCTGATGTACATGCCGATCACCTATCCGGGCATCTCTATCGGTGAGGCCCGGGCGTTGCTGCAGCGAACGGATCGCCTGATTCGCACGGTTCCGGAAGTGATGACGGTGTTCGGCAAGGTGGGCCGGGCGGAAACCGCGACGGACCCTGCACCCCTGAGCATGATTGAAACCGTAGTGCGGCTGAAACCGCGGGAGCATTGGCGTCCTGGGCTTACGCCGGAGATGCTGCGCGAGGAGTTGAATGCGCTGGTCACACTGCCCGGCGTGTCCAATGCCTGGGTCATGCCCATAAGAACGCGTATCGACATGCTTGCGACAGGCATCAAGACGCCTGTCGGCATCAAGGTGGCGGGTCCGGATCTCGTCGGCATCGAGCGCATCGGCCGCAGGCTCGAAGAGGTGCTGGCGCCCGTGCCCGGCACGGCGTCGGTGTTCTCCGAAAGGGTTGCCGGGGGACGCTACGTGAAGGTCGATATCGACCGGGAGCGCGCGGCCCGTTTCGGGCTCAACGTCGAGGATGTGCAGGCCGTCGTGCGAACGGCCGTTGGTGGCATGAGCATCACGGAAACCGTCGAAGGCCGGGAGCGCTATCCGGTCAACCTGCGGTACCCGCAGGCCTATCGCGATTCGGTGGAGGTGCTTGGCTCTCTGCCGCTGGTCACGCCGGACAATCAGCGGATACCTCTGGCGGATGTCGCCAGGATCTACGTTGAGAGCGGGCCTCCCGCGATCAAGAGTGAGAACGCCCGCCTGAACGGCTGGACCTTCGTCGACATCGACGGCCGCGATCTGGGTTCCTACGTTGCCGAAGCCCAGCGAATCGTCGCAGAAGAGGTGACGCTTCCGCCGGGTTACTCGTTGTCCTGGGCGGGACAGTACGAGTATCTGGAGCGGGCCAACGCCCGGTTGATGGTGATCGTCCCTCTGACGCTCATGCTCATCGTCATCCTGCTGTATCTGAACTTCCGAAGCTTCGCCGAGGTGCTGTTGATTCTGACGACGCTGCCCTTCGGTCTGGTGGGTGGAATCTGGCTGGTGTGGTTGCTGGAATTCGACCTGTCCGTCGCAGTGTGGGTGGGGTTCATCGCCCTGGCCGGGCTCGCTACTGAAATCGGCGTGCTGATGGTCGTGTACCTGAACCAGGCCTGTGCCCGGATGGGGCCGGAGGCAGATCTGCGCGAGGTCATCAGGGAAGGCGCAAGCCAACGGGTTCGCCCCATTCTCATGACCTCGAGCACGGTGTTTCTCGGGCTGCTGCCCATCATGTTGAATGAGGGAACGGGCTCGGAAGTAATGCAGCGAATCGCGGCGCCCATGGTGGGCGGCATGCTGACGACGCTCATGTTGACCCTTGTGATTGTGCCGGTGGCCTACCTGCAGCTGCGGCTGCGGCTGCGGCGGCACCGGCACGCGTGAGCGGGAGAATTTTGACAACTCCTACGCGCTGAAACGGTGAATGTCGTCAGCTCCCGCTGCTCAACTCTCCGGGCGTCAGGTTGTCATCGTCCACAACGCTGATGTTGCTCCAGTCGACCTTCGAATGCTGAGGATCGGTTTCCTGGACAAACTCCATGGTGTCGATATACAGCCTCAGCTCGACTTCCGCCTCATGCTCCGACTTGAATGGGCCGCGAATAGCTTCGCGCGTCTGGAAGAACCACTGTCCGTTCTCGCAGTAAAGCCGCTTGCGCACGCGGAAAAAGGCCTTTTCTTCGATATCGCTCTTACGCATAACTGTCAGTATGGCAGAGCATGCGGAGTCTAACGGGACGCAGTTAACATTTTGCTCAACGACGTTTGCTCAAATTCGATCAGGGGCCGATGGGACGACCGCCGGAGGGTCGGTCGAAAACACCCTGCCGGAACCGCGGAGCGTCGATTTCCATGGCGCTCACGGGCTCGCTGATGCTGCCTTCGTGGACGCAGACGCGTTCGATGATGCGCCACTCATCGCCACGCTTCTCGTAGCGGTCGAGGTAACGGCCATACCAGGTGTCCAGCACATCGGCATCTTTCTGAAACAGATAGGTGACGTTGTAGAGCTCGCCGCGGGCATGCTTGCCGTCGTCTTCAAGCTCGATGTGGTGATTGAAAATGCAGTGATTGGTGGAGCGCCAGCGCAGGTGGCTGACCATGCACATCTCGACGAACTCCCAGGCGTTGCCGACGAAGACCCCGTGGTCGTCTGTCGCTTCCGGCCAGTACGCGGACTTCATCAACGCTTCATCCAGGCGATCGACTCCCCGGCAGTAGCGCTGGGCCACCGCCGTGATGCACTGAATGTCCGATAGCTGAACGGTCGTGTAGGTCATGGTTTTCAGCCGCGACAGTAGCCGCTGAGCGCGAGGTGCTCGTCGATGGCACGCTCGACGGTGGCCTGCACTTCGTTTTCCAGCGCCGTCTCGTCGATATCGGGGAAGTGTCGGCACACCGCGCCCTTGTTGTACAGGGTTTTCAGAGACAGCGTGCCGTCCAGGACGGTGCCCTCCTCGAGGGCGAACTCAAAAGAGACCCTTACCGGAAGCTCTGCCATCTGCCGGTTCCGCTGGATGAGGTGGCGGACTACCTTCTTGTCTACGACCCAGATCAAAGTGCTGATTCCCGGTTGCTTCAGCCTTTTGATACCGCATTGGGATTAGCAGTGGAATTGCGTGAGTGCCAGAAGTTCATGGGGTTCAACCCACGCCGTTCGCGATCACAGCCGTCGGTTGCCATCCTCGCGTGAGATGGCGGCCACGGTGCGCAGACGCCGCTCCAGGTCGTCCATGCGCACGGGCTTCGCGATGAAATCGTTCATGCCGGCTTCCACGCATGCGGCGCGATCGGAGACCAGGGCATTGGCGGTCATCGCGACCACGTAGGGAACGCTGCCCCGGTGGTGACGGCGAATCTCTCTGGCCGCTTCCAACCCGTCTTTGCGCGGCATCTGTATGTCCATGAAGATCAGGTCATAGGCCTGGCGCGCCGCCGCATCCACCGCCTCTGCGCCGTCGTCGACGATGTCCGCCGTGACGCCCAGCTTTTTCAGCAGCTCGCGTATCACCAGCTGGTTGGCGGGGTGGTCTTCGGCAACCAGCACTTTCACCTGCTGGAAGTCGGGTTTGCTCAATGCGTCGTGCTTCCGGGATTGTGACGCTGGTTCCTGGGCCTCCAGGACGAACTCTGCCGTCTGTATGAGATGGCTGGTCTGTATCGGCTTTCGGACGACGGTGGCGATGTCCGCGAGGCCCGAGTCCTGGGACTCCAGCGGGGTGAGCAGAACAACAGGAACCAGCGCGGCATCCTTGCGGCGAAGTTCCGTCACCAGTTCGAGGCCATCGCCCCGAAGGTCGCCGGCGTCGGCTATGATCAGGTCGCAACATCCAGCCTGGTAGGCGGCCAGCAGCGCCCGAGCGGTGGCGAACGGGTGCACGACCATGCCCACTGCCCGCAGGGTTTCGCCGATTACCTCCAACCCCAGGGGATTGCGTTCGGCCACGTATGCGCGTCTGGATTTCAGGCTTTGCCCCTGGGTGGGTGGTCTTTCGGCGACGCTCTCGACCATCACGTAGAAGCTGAAGGTCGATCCCTCGCCGGGTTCGCTGCTCACCTCGATCTCGCCGTCCATCAGCTCGACGAGGTTTTTCGAGATGGACAGGCCCAGACCGGTGCCCCCGTAGCGGCGGGTGGTCGAGGCATCTGCCTGCACAAAGGGTTCGAACAGCTGTGCGCAGCCATCAGGGTCGATGCCGATGCCTGAATCCTGTACCGAAAAGTGCAGCTCAGTGAGGGTATCGCTGCGGGGAACCGCCTCCACGGCCAGCAGCACCTGGCCCTCGCCGGTGAATTTCACCGCATTGGAAAGGAGGTTTACCAGCACCTGACGAAGGCGCTGGGCGTCGCCGGAGAAAAATCGGTGCTGCCCGGGGCGCATGCGCAGGATCAGCTCCAGGCCTTTCGAAGAGGCCAGCGGGCTCAACAGGTGCAATGCCTGAACAGCGACGTCCTCCGCATCAAAGCGCTCGTTTTCCAGGCGCACCTGACTGGCTTCCAGCTTCGAGAAATCGAGAATCTCGTCGATGATGGTCATCAGGGACTCGCCGCTGGATCTGACCATCTCCACGTACCGGCTCTGATCTTCGTCCAGCTGCGTCCGCTGAAGCAGGGACGTCATGCCGATGACGCCGTTCATGGGCGTGCGGATCTCGTGACTCATATTGGCGAGGAACTGACTGCGCGCGATTGCCGCGGCTTCTGCTGCCTCCTTGGCTTCATTCAGGGCAGCCTCGCGCTTCTGGTGCTCGGTCACGTCGGTGATTCTGGCCATCAGCATTCTGCGATCGCCGAAACGCAGCCGACGCAACGCTAGAGCGCCGTAGAAACGCTCACCTTTGGCGGTGTTGAAAGCAAGGTTCATTTCCCAGTCGGGATCGGCCAGCGCGGCCTCCAGGGCAGCATAGGTATTGCCCTCGCTGTGGCTGGTTACGAACGATTCGGCGGTCAGGCGTCCCATCTCGTTGAGGTCGCTGGTCTGGAACAGCCGCTCCGCCTGCCTGTTGGCTCTGAGCACCTGCAGGTTTTCCAGATCGCCGTATAGCAGGGCATCGGAAGACTGATCGAAGACGGCGCCCATGATCGACTCGGTCCGATGCGTCTGACCGCGCGAGGCGATCTGCATCACCAGCATGGTGCCGACGAACAGGCTGTAGAGGATCATGTTTATGGTGAACGCCATGGGCCCGACGATGGGTTCGACGACGGCAAATACGGTTGCGATGTGGAGGATGCAGGCTGTAACCAGGAAAGTGATCACCAGCACGATCCGGTCCAGCACCATGCCGCAGATCAGCACGCCGACGAAGCTGGCGATCATGCTTTCAGGGTCGATCCGGGTGGTGTAGAGCATGGTGCACAGATAGGCCGCCAGCAGCGAATTGACCACGTACGCGCCCCAGCCGATGTGCCTGCGAACCCCCTGGGAGAGGAAGGACAGCACGAAAAGAAAGGACATTCCGCCGATGCAGAGGTAGCGGAACAGCACGACAAGGGGGCTGTCGCTGGGATTGACCATTCCGGCGGTGAACAGGGCGACAGCACCCAGAGCGGCGATCACCCGATAGGTGGTCAGGGCAGTAATATCTGGGAATCGCTTGCTCAGGATCATGTGTTCAGAATAGTGGCTTCTTGAATTAGCTGCCGGCTTGCCCGCTGCCGGTATGCCTTTGTTCCGGCACGTCAGCTTGCGCCGCTTTCGTGCCAGCGTCGGCGCAGCTCGGTTTTGAGTACTTTGCCGGTAGCGTTCTTGGGCAGCGCCGTTGAGATCTCTGCGGTCTTGGGCACTTTGTATCCGGCCAGGCGCGAGCGGGCGTAGACCAGGATCGCCCGCGTGTCCAGCTCGATGCCTTCAGCGGGCACCAGCACGGCGTGCACCCTTTCGCCCCAGCGCTCGTCCGGAACGCCGATGACCGCGGCTTCGTTTACGTCCGGGTGCTCGAACAGCACGTCCTCGACTTCTCGGGGATACACGTTCTCGCCACCGCTTACAACCATGTCTTTTTTTCGATCGGTGATGAACAGGTAGCCGTCGGCGTCGCGATAACCGAGATCGCCCGTGTGCATCCAGCCGTCGCGCAGGGCCTCGGCGGTGGCCCCCGGGGCGTTCCAGTAGCCGTCCATCAACGCGGGGCCGCGACAGATCACCTCGCCGACGGTACCCGGGTCAACATCCCGGTCTCGATCGTCAACGATCCGGACGGCGAACCCCAGGGCTTCGGTGCCCGCGCTGGCAAGACGGTTCGGATGCCACGCCGGGTCGTGATCATGGCGACGCAGCACGGTGCAGGCGTTGGTTTCCGTCATGCCGAAAAGCTGGACGAAGCCGCAGCCGAAGGTCTCGATGGCCTGCCGGAGCAGGACGGGCGGGATGGGCGATGCGCCGTACGCGACCGTGTGCAGGCTCGACAGGTCCGCGGTTCGCGCGTCCGGATGATGCAGAATGGCGTTGATCATGGTGGGTACGAGCAGGGCGGCGGTGATCTTCCGGCTGGCGATGAGATCGAGAACGGCGGTGGATGAAAACTCCGGCAACAGCACGTTGGTGGCGCCGACATAGGCGTAGGTGGAAGTAACGTTCGCCGCGATGTGAAACAGCGGCAGGCACTGCAGAAAACGGTCTTCGGCGCGAACGGCATATTCGAACAGGTTCGAATGGATACGGGCGAAAAGCGCGCGGTTGGATAGCATCGCCCCTTTGGGCCTGCCCGTGGTACCGCTGGTGTAGAGAATCAGGCTTCCCGCGGATGGATCGATGCCTGCTCCGGCCGCTTCCGGGTGCTCCGCGCGAGGGGACGCACTGTTCAGGCTGCCTTCGTAGCTGTCGCCCAGCACCAGCAGGTTGTCGACCCCAAGCGCCTGGCCGGTTTCAGCAAACGCCTGGCCGCAGACGAGCAACCGCGGTCCGCAGTTTTCGACGATGTAGCTGAGTTCCGGAAGCGCCAGCCGGAAATTCAGCGGCACCAGAACCAGACCCGCCCGCATCGCGGCCACGTGGATTTCCAGATACTCGATGCTGTTCACGGCCAGGAGCGCCAGCCGGTCGCCGCGGGAGAGGCCCGCCGACTCGAGCACCGAACGCAGGCGTTCAGCCCGCTGGTCCACCTCGCGAAAGGTCAGGCTTGCCTCCCCGCAAATCACCGCCTGGCGATCCGGACAGTTGGCCAGGGCAAAGGACAGCAGGTCGGGAACGATGTTCACGGGTCAGCCTGTCTTCCGCTCGTTGCCGATGGACCGCCCCCACGGGAAAGCTTCGACCGGTTGGTCCAACCAGGTTGTGGCCGCTTCCGTCATTCACACACCTCTCTTTGCTTTCCGAAGACCCCCGGGTCGAGTCGAGTCTAGCCACTTTCAGCGAATTTGTATCTGCCCCGAACCCCGCATAGCATGGCCGGCCAGCCCGTTGCCGGAATGCCCGTCCCGCTATGATCAAACGCCTGCTTATCGTTCTTCTGGCACTGGGCATCCTGTTCGGCGGTGTGTTCGGCTGGAAGGCCTATCAGGCCAATCAGGCCCAGCTGGCCCGGACTGCAGGCGGCGCGCCTGCGGTGACGGTTTCTTCCGCGGTGGTGGAGTCCGATCGCTGGCAGGTTAAGGTGGCCAGCGTGGGCAGCCTGCGGGCGATTCAGGGTGTTGCGGTGAGTTCGGAAGTGCCGGGGACCATCGCGACCATCAGCTTCCAGTCAGGGCAGCGGGCCGACGTAGGGGAAGTACTGGTGCAGCTGGACGCCACCGCCGAGGAGGCAGACCTTCGGTCGCTGCAGGCCCAGCTGGAACTGGCGCGCCTGGACTACGAAAGATCCCGGGGCCTTGCGCAGAGCACGGCGTTGTCCCAGGCCCAGCTGGATCGGGCCAAGAGCGTTCTGGACAGCCTGGCCGCGCAGGCGGACGAGCAGCGGGCCACCATCGCCAAGAAGACCATTCGCGCTCCGTTTGCCGGAGAGCTGGGCATCCGTCAGGTCAGCATCGGCGAGTACGTGTCGCCGGGAACGGAGATGGTCACGCTGCAGCAGCTGAACCCCATCTACGCCGACTTTACGCTGCCCGAGCGCTATCTGGAGCAGCTGGAGGTCGGTCAGACGGTGGAGCTGGAAGTGGCGGCATTTCCCACCGAGGCGTTCGGTGGGACGCTGACGGCCATCAGTCCCAAGGTGGAAGAGACCACGCGGAATGTGCAGCTTCAGGCCACCCTCGACAATCCACAGACGCGGCTGCGTCCCGGCATGTTTGCCCGGGTGTTCGTGCTGGTAGGCGGCATGGACAGCGTCCTCACGCTGCCCCGCACCGCCATCAGCTTCTATCCCTACGGGAATTCGGTCTTCGTCATCGAAGGGCAGGGCGAGGATCTCGTTGTGGCTCGACGTCAGGTCAGCACCGGACGCGTACGCGAAGGCCGGATAGAAGTTCTGTCCGGTCTGGAGGTGGGCGATCGGGTCGTCAGCGCCGGACAGCTCAAACTGCGCAGCGGTCAACGGGTCCGCGTCGACAACAGCATCAGCCTGCCGACCGGGGCGACCCGGGGATGAGGTTCACCGATATCTTCGTGGGCCGTCCGGTGCTGGCGACGGTGATCAGCCTGCTGATCCTGCTGGTCGGCGCGCGCTCCCTGGCGCTTCTGGAAATCCGTGAGTATCCGAAAGCGGAGCGCACGGTGGTCATGGTGACGACCGCCTATCCCGGCGCGGACGCGGATCTGGTGCAGAGCTTCATCACCACGCCGCTGCAGCGCGCCATTTCCGAGGCCGATGGCATCGACTATCTGGTTTCCAACTCCCGGGCAGGGGTTTCGACCATCGAGGCCAACATGGCCTTGAACTACGACCCGAACGCTGCCATCGCCGAGATTCAGGCCAAGGTCGCAAGCCAGCGCAGCGTGCTGCCACGGGAAGCCATGGATCCGGTGATCGACCTGCGAACCGGCCGGGCATTTGCATTGATGTATCTGGCATTCGTCAGCGAGGAGATGAACCCGAGCCAGATCACCGATTATCTGCTGCGCAGCGTCATCCCCCGATTGCAGGCCATCCCCGGAGTGTCCAAGGCCAGCATCAGCGGCAACCAGACTTTTGCCATGCGCATCTGGCTGGACCCGCGTCGCATGGTGGCGCTGGGCGTGACGGCCGCCGATGTCCGGGATGCCCTGCAGCGGAACAACTTTCAGGCCGGCGTGGGTCAGACCAAGGACGATCTCGTCAGCATAGAGCTCACCGCGACCACCACCATCTCCGAGGAGAAGGATTTCAATGATCTGATCGTGCGCTCGGATGAGAATTCCCTCGTCCGAATGCGCGACGTCGCCGAGGTTGCCCTGGATGCCCGCAACTACGATCAGATGAGCTGGTTCAACGGCGTGCCGGCGATCATGGTCGCCATCGAGGCTGCGCCGGGTGCTAACCCGATCTCGGTCTCCGCCGAGGTGCGCGTGCTGGTGGATGACATCGAACGCCAGCTGCCGGAAAACCTGAGGCTCAACAAAGTGCACGATGGCAGCCAGTACATCGAAGACTCCATTGCCGAGGTGCTGCGCACGCTGGCCGAGGCTGTGATCATCGTGCTGCTCATCATCCTGGTGTCTCTCGGCTCCTGGCACGCGGCCATCGTCCCGGCGCTGTCTGTGCCGCTGTCGCTGGTAGGCGCCGCGTCTCTCATGCTGGCCTTCGGCTTCTCCATCAATCTGCTCACGCTGCTGGCGATGCTGCTGGCGATCGGTCTGGTGGTGGACGATGCCATCGTGGTGGTGGAAAACGTGCATCGACACATCGCCGATGGCGAGGCGCCCTTTGAAGCGGCGCGGGATGCCGCCCGGGAGCTGGCTTTGCCCATTATCTCCATGACCACCACTTTGCTGGCCGTTTACGCGCCCATTGCCTTCGTCGGCGGGCTGGTGGGTATCGTGTTTACCGAGTTCGCCTTCTCCCTGGCAGGCGCGGTGCTGATCTCGGGCATCGTCGCTCTGACGTTTTCCCCCATGCTGGCGTCCAAGGTGCTGACCACCAGCGATAATCCGGAGCGTTTTGAAACCGCCGTCGAGCATTTCTTCGATCGCCTGGCGGACCGCTACCGGCGAATGCTGCACGGTTCCCTGAGCTATCAGCCGGTCACCTTTGTGTTTGCCGCCGTTATCGTCACCAGCATCTACTTCATGTTCGTCACCAGCACCAACGAGCTGACCCCTACCGAAGACCGTGAGGTGCTGAACGTTCAGATGCGCGCGCCAGAGACCGCGACCCTGGAGTATGCAACCGCCTATGCGGAAGAGGTGGTGAAGATTTACGAATCTTTTCCGGAGTACCTGCGCAGCTTTCTTCTGATAGGCGGTGGCGGTACGCCGGCGACGACCTTTGGCGGGGTTCGTTTCGCAGCGGTGGCCGATCGCGAGCGAACGCAGGACGAGCTGCACGCGGTTCTGCAGCAGAAGGTCAACGGGATAGCGGGCGTTCAGATTGCCGTCTTCGCCTTCCCGTCGCTGCCGGGGGCCGCTCAGGGCGCGCCCTTGCAGTTCGTCATCAACTCCGACCAGGACTACCAGCAGCTGGACGATCTGGCCGGGCAGATGATCGACGCGGCCCTCGCCAGCGGCAAGTTCGCGTTCCTGAACAAGACCCTGGAAATGGCCATGCCCAGGACCCGGGTGGTGATCGATCGGGATCGTGCCGGGGATCTGGGAATCGACATGGACGATGTCGGGGTGACCCTGGCAACCATGCTCGGCGGCAACTACGTAAATCGCTTCAACCTGCAGAGGCGCAGCTACGAGGTGATCCCACAGGTTTCCAGGCAGTTCCGCTCCAGCCCGGAGATGCTGGACGAATACTATCTGCGCGCGGCCTCTGGGGATCTCGTTCCGCTCTCCAGCTTCGTGACCTTCGACCACTCCATCGAGCCTACCCGGCGGGCGCAGTTTCAACAGTTGAACTCGGTCACCATCAACGGCGTCATGGCCCCCGGCGTGCCACTCGGTGAGGCCATCGACTTCATGGAAGCCAAGGCGGGCGAGCTGTTCCCCCGGGAGTTCAGCTACGACTACGTCGGCGAGTCCAGGCAGTTCAAGCAGCAGGGCAGCGCGCTGATACTGACGTTCTTTCTGTCCATAGCTGTTATCTATCTGGTGCTTGCTGCCCAGTTCGAGAGCTGGCGCGACCCGCTGATCATTCTGATCTCCGTGCCGATGTCCATTGCCGGGGCGCTGATTTTCGTCACCCTCGGATTGGCCAGCATCAACCTGTACACCCAGGTGGGGTTGATCACCCTCATTGGCCTCGTTGCAAAGAACGGCATTCTGATCGTGGACTTTGCCAACCGGCTGCAGGCCCTCGAAGGGCTCAGCAAGCGGGAGGCCGTGGAACAGGCGGCGGCGATCCGGCTCAGGCCGATTCTGATGACCACGCTGGCGATGCTCGTCGCCATGGTGCCGCTGCTCATCGCCACCGGTCCGGGCGCGGTCAGCCGGTTTCAGATTGGCCTGGTGATTGCCACCGGTCTGGGCATCGGCACGCTTTTCACCCTGTTCGTAGTGCCCAGCTTCTACCTGCTGCTGGCTCGGGACCGGCAGGCTGAAGCTGCCGTCGCCGGAGACCCGAGCCGGTCGTCAGGCTGATTCAGGTGAGGCCCATGGCGTTGAAGGCCTCGCTGATCTCCCGATAGCGGGCGTCCACGTCCTCCTTGATGTAGGCCTGGGTCGGGATGAAGAACAGACCTTTGCTCAGGCCTTTCAGCGCCATTTCCGCGCACTGGTCCGGAGAGATGAAGCGCTGTCTAAGAACGCGCTCGGCGGTTTCGGGTATGGTGGCTCGCAGCGTCGGATCGTCCGGGTTCTCGCGCAGGGCGTCGAAGGTGGCCGCGAGGCGTTCCGTCAACACCGGTCCCGGCATCAGCACGCTGACGGTCACCCCGGTATCCCGCAGCTCGTGGCGTAGCCACTCGGCGATGACCAGCAGCGCGTGCTTGGTGCCGCCGTAGATGCCCATGGCCAGGTCCACGTTCCCCGCCGGCACCACCAGCGAGTTTTCCGAGCCGGTAAACATGATGTGCCCTTCACGGTCCGCGTCGACCAGGCGTGGCACCAGGGACTGGGTCAGATGCAGGGCGGAATCCAGGTTCACCGCAAACTGCTGATGCACGTCTTCGATGGGGGTTTCGAGTATCGGTCGCATGGCGCCTGCTCCGGCGTTGCAGAAAGCCAGATCCACAGGGCCTTCGGTCGCCCAGATGTCGTCGAACAGGGCGTCCACGGCGGCGCGATCGGTGGCATCGCAGCGCACCGCGCGAACACTTCCCAGCGCCGATAGCTCGCTGACCGCTCCGGCGGCGATGGCCCGGTCGAGGTTGGTGATGACGACCCGGGCGCCCGCTCTCAGGCAGGCCTGCGCCAGCCCCTTGCCGATACCCTGGGCGCCTCCGGTAACCAGGACCGTCTTGTCTGTCATCGTTTCCATTTTGTTTCCATTTCGTTTTTATTTCCTTTTTACTTCTTGGGGGCCCCTCCCTACAAGGTGGCCAACATTAGCGTTATGATCTTACCCGTCGTTAATCAGGCAAAGAATACCGTTATGGCTGAAGCAATCAGAGATCTCGATCCGGACACCATGACACGGTCTCCGGGACTTACCTATCAGCAGCTGCTCGACGAGGACAGCCGACCCGTGCCGGACGTTCTGCGACTGCAGTCGCCCAAGGACCTGGGCGATGCGGACGTATCGATCGAGCGTTACATTTCCAAGGACTGGCATGACCGCGAGGTCGAGTACCTGTGGAAGCGCGTCTGGCAGTTTGCCTGCCGTGATGAAGACATCCCCGAGCCGGGCGATCACTGCCGCTACGACATTGCTGGCATGTCTTTCCTGGTGGTGCGCACCGAAAGCGGGGACATCAAGGCGTATCCCAACGCCTGCCTGCACCGCGGGCGCATGCTCAAGGAGTTCGATGGTCATACCTCGGAGTTGCGCTGTCCCTTCCATGGCTTCGCCTGGACTCTGGACGGGTGCCTGAAAGACGTTCCCGCGCGCTGGGACTTTCCCCACGTCGAAGATGACAAATTTTCGCTCCCCGAAATTCCTACGGCAACCTGGGCCGGCTTCGTGTTCATCAATCCGGATCAGAACTGCGCGCCCTTTGAGGAGTTCATCAAGGACCTGGCCGACCAGTTCGAACGTTGGGATCTCAGCAAGCTCTACAAACAGGCGCACGTGGCGAGGATCATGCCCGCCAACTGGAAGATCGCGCAGGAGGCCTTCTGCGAGGCTTACCATGTAAACGCGACCCACCCGCAGATCCTGAAGAGCCTGGGCGACGTCAACAGTCAGGTGGACGTCTGGGAAAACTGCGCGCGGGTGATCACGCCGTCGCTTACGCCGAGCCCGCTGCTTGGTGACGATCTTTCGAATCAGGACATCGTTCGCGCCATGCTCGATGTTCCCGAGGGCGACCCGGTGCCCGAGCTGCCTGAAGGCATGTCACCCAGAGCCTGGAGCGCGGCCATGAGCAGGGAAGGGCTGCGTCCCGATGCCGGCGATCTGGTGGACGAGTACTGCGATGCGGAGTTGGTGGACAACCTCGACTACACCCTGTTCCCGAACTTCCATCCCTGGGGCGCCTTCAACCGAATCGTCTACCGGTTCCGTCCGAACGGCAACGATCATCGCTCGTCCATCATGGAAGCGATCATGCTCGCGCCGTTTCAGGGTGAGCGTCCGCCCGCGGCGAAAATCCACTGGCTGGAGGATGACCAGCCCTGGTCTACGGCGCTCGGGTTTCTGGGCAAGGTGTTCGATCAGGACGTTTTCAACATGCCCAAGGTGCAGATGGGGCTGGAATCCACGTACAAGCCCGGAATCACCCTGGGTAACTATCAGGAATCCAAAGTCCGCTGGCTGCACCACAAGCTGGGAGAATGGGTAGAGGAGGCGAAATGACGAACCGAAGCACCCGACATCCGTTCGACGGCTCGCTCTACGAGCTGCAGCCGGATGGAAACATAAAGATCACCGACGGCGATCGGCAGGGGTTGTTCGGTTCCGACGGGCGGTGGATCTCCGGCGAGCTCCGGGAGAGCGATCCGCAGCTGTGCGTCTGGGTGGGCAACAATCCGGAGATGGATCAGGCGCCCGATTCGGATTCGCACCTGGCCGCGCCGAAGACCAATCGTAAAGGTCACCCGCTGGCGTAGCACGGGCGTAGCACGGGCGTAGCACGAGCGTAGCACGGACGCCCGGCGATTTGATCGCCGGGCTGCGCCGCGTCAGGAATCGCCGGAGCGGTCGCCGAAGAAAATGTCGTGAAACTCCTCTCTGGCATTTGTCCTTGGGAAGCTGGCGTCCGGCACGGGGGTGCCGAGAAAG
>CAMYJX010000058.1 GCA_947258825.1 uncultured Pseudomonadales bacterium | reverse complement strand
CGCAGATGATGCTGGATCACCGCCTCCAGCGTAGCGTAGGCACCCGCATGCCCGTAGGGTGCGGTCAAAGCTACGTTCAGCAGCGTCGGCGTGCGAAAGGCGTAACGGTCTGCGGGCTCACCGGTTTCCCGCTCTCGCCCGAAATCATCCGTGGTGGTAGAGCCGTTGTGGTCCCCTTTGCCCCGACCGATCTGCGGCGTTGCCAGCACATGGAACTGCTCGTCGGTGAAAAAATCACCGCTGTGACAGGCCGCGCAGTTGAACCCTCCGCGCTGATAGGCACGGAAAAACAGCAACGCCCCAACCTTGGCGTCCTGGGATATCGCAGCCATGTCGCCCTGCACATAGCGCCGCCAGGGTGTATCGACGAAGATCTGCGATCGCTCATATTCTCCGATAGCCAGAGCGATGTTGCTGTAGGTCACGATATCCTCAGGGGCGGCCGTCGGCCTTTCGAATGCCGTCCGGAATTCGGTCAGCCAGGCGTTCCCGAACAATTCCGGGGGCGACGCGTCATGGGCCAAACGGCCCGCGAGATGGGCACGAACCCGGTCATTGGGTTGACCCTGCTCGAAGGTGAACCCGCGCATTTCTTCCGGTGAAGTGACCGGGAATCGCGCTTGCGCGGCGACCAGATTGCCGCCAGCCTCGGAGTCTGCATGGCCAAAGGCTGTGTCGGGCGTTCGGATCAGGCCACCCGCACCATTGGGCAGCCTGGCAGAGGACAGGCTTTCCACTCGACCATCGTGAAACAGCGCCCGGTCCCAGAGCGCGACATTGAAGGTGCTTGGCGAGTTTCGCGGCACCGTGGGGCGGCCATCGTAGAAGAAGCCTGTGGGCGAATGGGCACGTCCCGGACCCAGGAGTTCCGGTCTCTCCGCGGCGACGCCCACGGGCAGGGACAGCCCATCCGACCCGCCAAGGGCTGGATGGTGGCAGCTGACACAGGCCGTATCCAAATCCCCACCCAGCGCCTTGCTGAAGAAAAGCAGCTTGCCCAGCTTCGCGACAGGGTCGTTGATGTCGGGTAACAGTCGTCCAACGCTGGGGTCTCCAGTGAGGCCCTGCTGGTCGATGATCCGGCTCAGCTTCTGGTCGAGATTCTGCCGGGCCTGGCCGCTAGAAGCCGAGCAGAACAGAATCAGGGTGCTGACGAAGATCAATACGGATATTCTCATCGGAAAAACTCCATGGTTGGTGCGCGCTGCCGGTTCATTCAACGCGCCGCCTGCCATGACGCGCCTAAGCAACCACAGTCATTTGGAAGGGTCTTACCGTGCTTACAAAATCACGCATTCTGGCGACAACGGCTGGTCCAGAATGATCGTATTCGATTAGCGGCGTCGCCAAGCAGTCATTGTCAGTGCCTCACGTACGAATTCTTCGACACTACATACACACGCCGTTTCTGATCATGACGGTATCGGAAGCCGTTATCGTTTTCGTCGCCGCCTATCTGGGATATCTGCTCCGCTATCAGAGCCTTCCAGACTTGGTTACCTACCTACCCGCAGCTGCCTTGTTCTCGACGTCATTGACCATCGCCATGATCGCAATGGGTGTTCACGAGGCTCGGATTCGCGAAGGCTTCACCGCGATGATGCTGAGAACGGCGGTCGCCGTCTTTCTCCTGGGCGCGCTGGCGAACGCGGCGCTTTCCTACGTTTTCCCCGCTCTTGCGGTCGATCGGAGCGTGTTGCTGCTGGCCACGCTGACGGCCTTTCTCACGCTGGCCGTCTGGCGGTGGCTGAGCTTCTATTTCATAGACGAGGATTCGCTGAAGGCGCGGGTGGTGGTGCTGGGCACCGGACAGCGCGCGCTGAAGATTGCTGCGAGAATGCGCCGCACCTCAGACCAGCGGGCCTTTATCCTCGTTGGTTTTATCGAGCTCGGTAGCCATCCGGGAACAAACGAGGTCGAAAAGCATGGGGCCAGAATCATCAAGGCCGACGGCTCCCTTCCGGACTACTGTCGTGAAAATGCGGTAGACGAGATCGTGGTCGCCATGGACGAGCGTCGTCGAAATCAGGACGCCACAGGCGGGATACCCCTGGAAGAGCTGATGGAGTGCAGGCTGTCCGGTTTGAGGGTCAGCGATGTTCAGCAGTTCATCGAGCGTGAAGCCGGGAAAATCGACGTGGACCTGCTCCGACCGTCCTGGATGGTCTTTTCAGATGGCTTCATAACCAGCACCTGGCGTGCGATCAGCAAGCGGTCCTTCGACCTGTTTGCCAGCCTGTTGCTTCTGTCTGTGGCCTGGCCGTTGATGATACTCACCGCCTTCGCCATCTGGGTGGAAAGCCGTTTCCGTGATCCTGTGTTCTACCGACAGCAGCGCGTGGGCCTTGATGGCAGGCTGTTCGACGTCTTGAAGTTTCGAAGCATGCGAACAGATGCTGAGGAAGATGGTAAAGCGGTCTGGGTCAAGCGCAACGATGCGCGCGTAACTCGAGTCGGGGCGTTCATCCGAAAATCCCGCCTGGACGAGTTACCACAACTGTTCAACGTGCTCAAAGGCGACATGAGCTTCGTGGGGCCCAGACCAGAGCGCCCGGTGTTCGTGGAGGAGCTCTCGAACGAGGTTCCTTATTATGAGCAGCGCCACCGGATCAAGCCGGGAATTACGGGCTGGGCTCAGCTCTGCTACCCCTATGGTGCGTCCATTGCGGATTCCAAAGAGAAGTTGCAATACGACCTGTACTATCTGAAAAATCATAGCCTGCTGCTGGATATGATCATTTTGCTGCATACCGTAGAAGTCGTGCTGATCGGTGAAGGTGCCCGCTGATCTGTTGGTAGGCCGGGGAAGCGGGTGCTCGAAGAGGTACGGCAGAATCCCTGGGTCAGCAAAACCGGAAGACTGACGCCCCCCTATTCGACAGATCACCAAATGCTGTCTACTTTTAGAGGGTGACAGCCGTTTGTGACAAGCTCATGCATTGGCGACATGCGTTGCCGGAAACCATGCTCCCACTGGTGGCCACCTGCGTTTTTCTCGCAGGTTGCGAGAGCAAGCTGGCCGGCATCAGCGACGTGGAGCTTCAGGACAAAATCTACCAGTGCAATACCACTGTGGATCAGAGTCCCGGCTTTGCAATCTCCTGCGATAACTACCGGCGTGAATGCGAGAGCCGTCGTGAGAAAGGGCGATTCGTGTGCTAACGAGCGTCGTGCTCGTCGCGGTAATGGTCGGTGCTGCTGCTGCGGCCAGCCCCATTACCGGAGCCTTCGGGCTGAATTTCGAAACGCCGGTTCCTGAGCAGCTGCTGGGGGCCAGCCTGGCCGGCCCACCTTACCCACTGCTTCCCGCCAACCTGGATCAAAGCCCGGTGGAGAGTGCTCCCGACCGTTTACCCGCGTGGTATCTGTTCTCTCCTGCTGCCCTGCCGGATCTGCTCGACCATCCGTTGGTTCGATTCATGGTGATGGTGGACGGCGAACGCCGGCCTGTCCGCATTCTGGCCGAGCACCCGCGACCGGACTGCACCGCGGATATGCTCTGGCTGACGCGAAGCATCGCGCAGAAATATCGGGCGGAAACGGATCCATTCGGGGCCGAGCGCCATGGCTTCGCACGCAGCGCCAGGTTCGTACACAAAAACCAGCAGGTAGACGTGTCCTGCGGCCCGGCGTTACTGGTGGAATACACCGACGCAGATGCGTATGAAAACTGGCGTCAAGCGGAAACCCTGGCACAGGAAACCCATCACCAGAGGACGCGAAAGCTGCAGCGACTGAGGCTCGACCTCCAGGTCGAGCACGATCGACAGTTTGCAGACACTTTCACCCGGGGTGAGCGATTTCGGATCGAGGGGGCCTGGGGGGTCAATTTTGGCGTCCCCTTTGAAGCAACGGAGACGGAGATGCTCGATGCGCCGGTGGACGAGCCGTTCAGCGTCGCTCTGCGGGAATTGAGCGCGCCGTTTGCAGACGGTTCCTTCACGCTGACCCTGGGGCCGGACCGGGTGCCCGTGCGGATTGTCGGTAACTTCCCCGACGTCGATGCGCATCTGTTCCGACGGGTCGCAGCAGCCTTGAGGGCAAAGTTCGGTGCGCCGATGAAGGACGGCGATACCCACAAGATTCACAAGGTTAATGGCGACCACCTGGTTGCCCGACATGATGCAGCAAACGGAACACTGCACATGACATTCATCAACGGCAAAGCGCGACGCGCTCAGAAAGAACGGCTGTTGCTGGCACAGCAGCGGCAGTTTGAAGAGGAGACCGCTGGATTATGAACCCACCCGACCGCCGCAGAGCGTCTGATCGTCGCAAGACTCATCGCCCTTTCGCCCACGTCGAACGACGTGACAGCGACCGCCGGGCTACTCGATTTCAAGCCTTTATCTGGAACGCGCGCCTGCGAGCGCTAGGCTCCCGCGCTGGCAACTAGCTTCAGCTCCCGCGCGGTGAAGAAGCCGGCCTGCTCCAGCTTGCTGTTGCAGTCTCCATAGACAGAACCCATCCGGTCGAGCACGAAGCGAGCAAACAACTCCTGTACCACCTCTATTGCGGGATCATCGAACTCCAGTGCTTTCATGGAGCGGATGAAGTTACAGGCAATCCTGTACGGACTGATCGGCAAGACCGAAATGTCGACGTCGCGACCCAAGGCGTAGGCCGTCCGCTCTGCCAGAGACTGAAGAACCCCGCCGAAGTGAGCCGAGCACTTCTCCGACATCTGTTCAGCCAGAAAGCGGTGAGCTTCCGGCATTTCTTCCAATTCAGGTTGATTGCTGAACCAGGATTCCAGGCTGCCCTGCATCCCCCGGGCGAAGTGCTGCACGGCCTGGGATCTCCGGAATCTCAGCTCCCGCATGAGGTCGAAGCACGAGCGCTGATGGCCCTCCTCGTCTGCCCTGCTGGCCAGCTCGAAAAGCCCATCCTCAATATTGGAGTAGAGGCCATCCATCAATCTCAATAGGTCGCCGGTGACCCTGTGGTGCATGGCGGCGAAAACGTTACCGGGATCGTACTGCTGATCCATCTATCCCTCCAGAACAGGATTCGTTGAGCTTCTGGTTTCGCAGTTTAGGTGAGCGCAACGGCTTCAATCGTTGAAACAATGCACTGAACAAATGTGACCTGATTATCAGATTGACCCTTTCGGTCTAAAGTTGGTGCCGCTACGCGCCCGAATCTGACCGGTGCAGGCAGCACCATCAACCGAGCACGGGCGAAAACGGCGTCAGCGCAGACGGATCTGAGCATTAACCAGGCCAGACGTGCCTTCCGCGTCGATGGATACCCGCTGAACCGAGATGCCGTTGTTGATCTGAAGCTGGTGTAGCCAGCTCAGGACCTCGTTGAAAGGTTGCGCCTGAATCACCACGCTGACCACCGAGTTGGATTCCGGCTGCAGCCGATTGATCCGGATTCCCTGGGCGTCCGCGGATCGCGTCACCAGCGGCAGCAGCGATCTGTTGCCGGTACTCCGCTCCCCCCCCCGGGCGATTTCCCGAGCCCTGTCTTCGTTCAGCTGCACCCAGTCGAATAGAGACTGAGCGTTCTGGTAGCGGTTGTGCTCCAGCGTCCGCCAATCGCTGATTGGCTTCCAGATGCCAAGCCAAAGTATGGTGAGGGCCATTGCAGCAGTGAGCGCGAGGATGACGCGCTGCTCATTGGGCTCTCGCTCTGCGAACCAACGGCCCACCGCCGAACCCTTCAAGCTTTGCTGCGCCCGGCCGAGTATGTTCATGCGCCCTGCCCCCCCTGCCGGTCATTAATGCGTAATCTTGCTCTCACACCCTTGTCCTGCTGCTCGGCAGAAGTAATTTCCACGCCGAACCCTTTGGTGCCCAGACGCTGTTTCAGTCGGTCCAGCTCCTCGTATCCGGGAATGAGCAGGTCGGCTGCCAGTTCGCCACGGTCTTCCGTATAGGATAGACCCATCACACCTGTTGATGGCTCGAGCTCGGTCCCCAGCGCGTCGAGCTGCGGGATGAACCCGGAACCGGCTCCATCACCCCTGGCACCCATTCGAGCCTGCATCTGCCTGCGCACGTTGATGACTCGCCGCTCACCGGGAAAGATCTCCCGATACAGCGATTCGCTGCTCGCTTCCAGCTGATCGGCGCGATAGCCGGCATAGACCGCCTGCACGGTCATCCCGACGAGCGCAACGAGCAGCCAGGCTGCCGCCAGAGCCGCTGCCGGACGCCAGCGCAACCACGTGGGATTGACAGGCTGCTTTGCCTGATAGCTTGCCTGCAGCAGGTTGATGGCCGGCAAACCCTGCAGCCAGGCTGCCGCAAGGTAGAGCAACCGAGACTCCGGATCGCCATCCGGCAGGCGCAGGATGTCCACTTCAACCTCTGGATCCAGCTGGCCTCGTTCCATATCCGTCAGATCACCGTAAACTACCTGCAGGCGGCTGGCTTCCAGACCTCCCAGCGCCAGCAGCAGATTTTCGCGATCCACGCTGGCGGCCTGGTCCAGGGTCCGGATAACCACCTCGGTATCGTCCAGCAGCAGAGTCGCCTGCCCCAGAGATGCCGGCAGCAGCTCCGCCTCGGCAATCATGTATCCGGGCCTGATGCCCAGCTCCTCCAGGCAGCTCAGCCAGTCGTCCAGAAGCGTCCGCTCGATGAGGTTGCACCGTGCCGGCGCGCCGCGTTTTAGCTCGCCGCTTGCCAGATGCATATGGTCGATATCCGTGGTCACGAACTCTTCTACAACGAACGGCAAGGCGCGGCGAATCTGCCCGACGCTCCGGCCGGGCACGCTGCAGCTGACGCACAGCACGAGGTCGTTAGGAACAATGACAATGACGTTGTTGGGCTGGCTCAGCCAGTCCGTCGTCGGGTCGATGATGTCAGACAGGCCGCGGAAATCGGTCTCGCCGGTGGCGCGAACGTCGCCGGCGTCTTCCAGGATCGCCCACTCACTGCGCACCTGAAAGCCCTCCTCGCTGGGTACGGCCGGGGAAAGAAATCTGATGAAGAGTTTGGGCATGATATAAGGTTCCAGCTAGCCGGGTTCATCACCCGATTCAACCTCGGCAACGAACAGCGAGCGAAAGTCCTTACCGAAGTCGCGGTTGATGAGTTCTACCGAGCCGTCGTCTGACCGACGGTGCAGCAACGATGTCAATTCGGCGCGCGTATCCTCAACCTGAGCACGAATCTGTACTTCAAAATACTCGCTGGTCACGGTCATGGCGTCAACGGCGCTGACCAGATCCGGGAACTCGGTTGTGACGGATTCCACATCGCCATAGTCTCGCTCGCTATCGGCAAAGGCCTGCATCTGATCCTCACTGAGGTTCTCGTTGAGGGACGCCATCACCGCGGCACTGGCGGTGTTGACGTTGATACGCAGGCTGCTTTCAGGTAACACGCAGAGGCTCGGCAGCAACCGATCAAGGGTGTCGTCCTCCAGACCGCGTATCAGGTTGAATTCCGACAGATGGGCAGCCGGCGCGTCTGCGGTTCGGTAGGGGTCGTCCAGCAGCAGGTACTCGCCGTCCTCGGCTCCGAAGCCGGAAATCTCCTGGTCTGCGTCTACCCAGTCTTTCCAGGCATCGGCGATGGATTCCGACTGGCCGCTGTTGCGCAACAGCACCTTGAATCGCTGGAGATTCTGCTCGGAATCGTCGCCTGAAAGGCTGTTCAAGTTGAAACAGCCGTTCAGATCCCGTACCTGAATCTCCATGAGACCATTCTCAATCACCAGCGGAGCGATCGGCTGCGCCCACTGCTCGAGCAGCGTATCGCGACTGTTGTCTCCATCCAGCCACTCCTGATACAGCAGCTGCCTGGCAAGCGCCTCCGCGCCAAGCGCGTAGGAGAGCGCCTGATCGGAAGTGAAGGAGAATCGTGCCTGGGCAATCACCAGGCTGTGCCGCCCCACCAGCTGCCAGGCGATGGCACCAAGCAGGGCGACGATCAGCAGGACGCTGAGCAGGACGACCCCGCGTTGCGGTTGTTCACGATTGCTGAGCATCAGGCTGGCACCGGCCACAGCCGCTCCACCGTTCCGAATGGCAAAACGTCGATGCGCATCAGAATCCCCGCGAGACGGCGATCGGGGTCATTGGGGTCTGCCCCTGCCTGAGGCCAGAAGCTGTACTCGTTTCCCGATGCGTCCACGGCGAAAAACTCGATCTGCGTCACATCCGTAAGCAGAGACTGCTGCTTCGGTTCAGAGTCCGGGGCGCGGTCCAGAACCGTCCAGTAGGCCCGATAGAGATCGCCATCCTCGGTGAGATATCGAACCCTCTGAACCTCAGCGCGACGCGCAGCAAAGGGATTGCGCCAGCCCAGCCGGGTGAATTCCATCAGGCCATCGGCCCCTATCAGCATGGGTTCCAGAGCATCACCCAACTGATCGCGAACCCGACGGCCGGACAGTTGCAACATATCCCGCTGGATGATCTGCATTGCCCGCTGTACCTCCACCAGCCGATTGCCGCGCTCGCTGAGCACCGCCTGGTTGTCGATGACCCGGCCGATGATCTGGCTGGCAATCACACCGAGCAGCGCGAAAACGCCAAAAACCACCAGCATCTCGATCAGGGTAAACCCTGCGCTACGCGCGCCGGCCGTCTGTCGATTCGAACGCAAATGCATCAGTAACGACCTATGAACGCGATGACCTCATCAACGGGGCGTTCATCGTCCTGTTCGGTCACCTCGGATACCACCACCTCGACACGGCGGAGCCAGGGGTGCGTGGTCTCCTCGATTTCGATATCCAGCAGCCATTCCCGGTCTGCCATCAGCACCCGCTCTCTATCGCGACCGGTACGCAGTACCTCGTCGACCCCGCGTTGGGCAATTCGCATGCGGCTGACGTGGTTTTCGGCTACCCAGTGCGCCACCGTGCGCCGTTCTATGCCGTAGGTCTGGTTGACGATATCGCCCACCCTGGACGTCACTGCAAAGCCGAGCACGGCGAAAACCACCAGCGCAACCAAAACCTCGACCAGCGTAAAGCCACGACCGTTCACAGAGCTTCTTCCCTCTGCGCATCCACTCGGGACAGCCCGTCGGAGGACAGCGTCCAGGGCACTGACTCCCAGCCGGGCTCCATGGTCAGGGTAAAGGGCGTGACCTCGCCGCTGGAGAACAGGAGGATCTTCGGCAACGCCTCCCGCTCCGACTCCGGGAGCTGGTCAAGCCCTTCAGATTCAACGCTCAGCTCTACGTCAACAGGCAGATCGACGCCCGAGAAAGGGCGCCTCCCCTTCTCCACCCAGCTCTCCTGTTCGGGGTCGAACTCAGCAAAGCGCACCGAGTCCACTTCAACATAGACGCCCCATTCGCGGTTGCGCTGCAACGCATACTGACGGGCCAGTTCGATCTGGTAGGCCAGCTGCTCGGCCGAACCGCGCAGCCGCTGCTCCTGGTCAGCGCCAGTGAAGCCAAGAATGACGGTGCCGGTTAGGATCGCCACCATAGCCACGACCACCAGCAGCTCCAGCAAGGTGAAGCCGCCTGATCTTCTCCGGTCAGAGGTCCTCGAAGCGAATGTCGGCATTCAGACCTTCGCCTCCTTCCGAACCGTCGGCCCCCAGCGAGAACAGTGTGAAGCCTTCTGCAGCGCGTTCGTAGATATAGGGCGAACCCCACGGGTCCGTGGGCAGCTTCTTGATGTAGCCGTCGGGATTGTAGTTCTTGGGTTCCGGAAACCCGCTGGGCCGGCTCACCAGAGCTTCCAGGCCCTGGTCCGTCGATGGATATTGATAATTGTCGAGACGATAGATGTCGAGCGCATTCGCAAGGCTGCGGAGATCACTCTGCGCGGCGGTGATACGGGCCTGATCTGGACGGCCCAGAAGGTTGGGAACGATAACCGCGCCAAGAATACCGATGATCACCACCACGACCAGGATTTCGATGAGGGTAAAGCCCGACTGATTCCGGGCATTGGTTCTGTACTTCATGATCTTTCCGTACGCGTGAGCGGCAATTCCGGCGCCTGTCTGTGAAAAGTTGGCTTCATACTTAATGCTAGACTATTTCCCGCATCCGTGATCCGTTGTGCAGTTGCGGCAGAGCCCCTGCTCGCAGCACCCGACGCGTCAGACCAGCTGGTTCATGTTCAGAATGGGCAACAGCACGGCAATCACGATAAACATCACGAGACCACCCATAACGACCAGCATCAGCGGCTCGAAGAGCCGCACCAGGGTAGTGACCACCCGTTCTACTTCCGCCTGTTGATAAGTGGCAACTTTGTCCAGCATGGCATCGAGCTCGCCGCTGGCCTCTCCACTGGCAACCATGTGCAGCAGCATGGGCGGGAAGTACCCCACGCCTTCCAAAGCGACGCGCAGGCTCGAACCCTCGCTGACCCGCTGCGTAGCGTCGGTGAGACGCCGCTGCAGCCATTGATTAGAGACCACCTCGGCCGCGATGCTCATACCTTCCACCAGGGGCACACCGCTGCTGGTGAGAATGCTCAGCGTATTGGCATAGCGGGCCGCGCTGCTCGCACGGTTGATTCGACTCAACAGCGGCATCGACAGCTTCTGACGATCCCAGGTCAGCCGAATGCCCGGCTGGGCAAGCAGCCAGCGGATGCCGGAAACCACCGCTACGACCACCAGGCCCATCAACCACCAGTAGTCGCGAGTCAATTCGGATGCACCAATGAGAAAACGCGTCGACCACGGCAATGTTTGGCCCATGTTTTCCAGCACGCCGACCATATCAGGCACCACGTATACCATCAGCGCCCCAACGATGCCGAAGGCCAGCAGGGTGAGCACCAGGGGGTAGAGCATGGCCATCTCAACGTCCCGGCGGGACTCGAACTGACGTTCCTGATAGTCTGCAAGGTTGTCCAGAACCTTATCCAGGTGCCCGGATTGCTCGCCGGCGGCGACCGTCGATCGGTACATGCCGTTGAAGCTGGACGGATAGTCGGCAAAGCTGCTGGCCAGCGCATGACCTTCCAGGACCTTGCTGCGGATGCCCATGATCAGCGACCGCACGTGCTGCTTTTCGGACTGCTGAGCTACGGCCTGCAGGGCTTCCTCTACCGGCAGGGTAGCCGCGATCAGGGTAGCAAGCTGGCGGGTGAAAAGAACGCGATCAAGCGGACCCAGTCGACGACCGAGGCTGAAGCCCGAGAAACCTGACCCCGTCTCCTTGGCCCTTCGCTCTGACGCGGTATCCACGCTGAGGGGCACCAGGCCCTGGTCGCGCAGCAGTTGCCGCGTCTGGCGCACGCTGTCCGCTTCCAGAACGCCTTTTTTTTGGCGGCCTCGCTGATCAAGCGCGGCGTATTCAAATGCAGCCACTGCGCCTTATTCCTCCAAGGTGACCCTGAAGACTTCCTGCACCGTGCTGACGCCGGTAAGGACTTTCTCGCGGCCGTCGTCACGTATGCCAGGCGACTTGCGCCGGGCGTAGCCGCTGATCTCCTGTTCGGATGCCCGATCGTGAATGAGCTGGCGCATGGTGTCGTCGATGTTGATCAACTCGTATATGCCGGTACGTCCCCGATAGCCCGACTGCTGACAATGCTCGCAGCCGCTCGGCTCGTAAACGGTTGCGGATGGAGCCCGCAGAAAATCCAGCTCGGTACTGTTCGCAGGTCTTGGCGTCTTGCACTCCGGACACAGCACGCGAACCAGCCGTTGGGCCAACACTCCAACGAGGCTCGAGGACAGCAGGAAGGGCTCTACGCCCATGTCGATGAGTCGGGTGACCGCCCCTACGGCGGTGTTGGTGTGCAGCGTGGACATCACCAGGTGTCCGGTGAGGCTCGCCTGAACGGCAATCTCGGCCGTTTCCAGGTCGCGGATTTCGCCAACCATCACCACGTCCGGGTCCTGTCGCAGAATGGCCCGCAATCCCCGGGCAAAGGTCATATCTGCCTTTGAATTGACCTGCGTCTGGCCGATGCCGGGCAGATTGTATTCAATAGGATCCTCGACCGTCAGGATATTGATGGTTGCTGTACTCAGCTCCGCCAGAGAAGCGTACAGCGTGGTGGTCTTACCCGAGCCCGTGGGTCCGGTGACCAGAAATATGCCATGGGGCTTGTTGACCATCTCCCGGAGTCGGCCCAGGGTCGCCGGATCCATACCAAGATTTTCCAGATTCAGACGTCCTGCCTGCTTGTCCAGCAGGCGCAGCACCACGCGCTCACCGTTGCTGGAAGGCATGGTCGAAACTCGAACGTCCACTTCCCGCCCGCCTATGCGCAGGGATATTCGCCCGTCCTGGGGTATTCGCTTCTCCGCGATGTCCAGTCGCGCCATGACTTTGATGCGAGAGACTAGAAGCGCTGCCAACTGCCGTTTCGGCCGGACCACTTCGCGCATGACGCCATCGACCCGAAAACGAACCACCAGATCCTTCTCGAAGGTCTCGATATGAATGTCGGAAGCGTTTTCCCGGATCGCCTCTGCCAGCAGCGCGTTTATCAGACGGATGATGGGGGCGTCGTCCTCCTGCTCCAGAAGGTCCTCAGTTTCCGGTACCGATTCAGCGAGGCTTGCCAGGTCGAGCTCGTCGCCCATGTCTTCAACCATCTGCCTCGCCGCAGAGCTGTCACGGGCGTAGGTTCCCGACACAAGCCCCTCGAACTCTTCGCCTGAGACAATTCGCACCTGCAAGGGTCGTTGCGCGAAACGTTTGATTTCCGCGAGCGTACTCAGCTCGGGCTGGGCCTTACAGGCCACCATCGCTCTGCCGTCGTCCGTGGACTCGTTCAGCAACACCACACCGAAGCGGCGCGCGAACGCGAATGGCAACAGGCCGGCGGCGGCCTGTACTTCCATCAGCTCTTCGATGGGCGGGTCCTGGGCAAGTTCACTCATGATGACCTTTGATTGTGCGCCTGGCATCTATCAAATGATAGCAGCCGAAAACTCTGAAGCCCTAAAGTAAAGGCTGGTTGTGAACATTCCTGCTGGGCGCAGATGGGACAATTTGATTAACATGACCCCGCCATTATGCACGGGGAAGCGTCCTTGGAATTCGTCGGCAGTCACATTCTGTCCGTAGATCAGTTCGACCGCGGGGCAATTCAGCGCATTTTCGATGTCGCTGACGATATGGCCCCTTATGCTCACCGAGAGCGGATAACCCGGGTGCTGGAAGGAGCCATCCTGTCCAACATGTTCTTCGAGCCCAGCACTCGAACGCGGATATCCTTCGGCTGCGCGTTCAACATGCTCGGTGGAGAGGTGCGGGAGACCACAGAGGTGAAGGCCTCGGCTCTGGCCAAAGGTGAGTCGCTGACCGACACCGCGCGGGTTCTCTCAGGTTACAGCGACGTAATCGTGATGCGCCATCCGGAGGCTTATTCGGTCGCTGAATTCGCCGGCACCAGCCGGGTGCCGGTTCTCAATGCCGGCGACGGGCCCAACGAACATCCCACACAGGCACTGTTGGACCTCTATACCATCCGCAAGGAAATGGAAAGCCGCGGGCGCGGGATGGACTACCTCAGGATCGCGCTGATTGGTGACCTCAAATATGGCCGCGCGGTCCACTCTTTGTGCAAGCTACTAGCCCTTTACGAGCGCGTGCACTACAAGCTCATCGCTCCCCCTGAACTTGGTCTGCCGGAGGAGACCATCAATGAGTTGCGCGGGGCCGGCCATCAGGTAAGTGTCCACCACCAGATGGAACCCGGCATCGACCACGTCGATATCGTCTATGTCACCCGAACCCAGGAAGAGAGATTCCCCAACCAGTCTGAAGCGGACAAGTACCGCGGCCTGTTCCGATTGAACCAGGCAATCTATACCCAGCACTGCGAGCCCAACACGGTGATCATGCACCCGCTGCCGAGAGACTCCAGGGCCATGGCTCAAGAACTGGATGATGACCTGATCGAGAATCCCAATCTCGCCATCTTTCGTCAGACGGATAATGGCGTGCTCGTGCGTATGGCATTGTTCGCCCTGGTACTCGACGTTGCCGACCAGGTACACAATCACGCACAGCCAGTGACCTGGTATACGGCACGGCGGTTCGTGGGGCGCGACTGAGATAGTGGCTCGATTCCGATCAGGAAAGGCTCTTCCCTGCCCTGAACGGGAGCGGCCCTGCGGACCGTTGTAACTCAGTCGATGTCGGGCATCCGGGAGGCCCAGGCCTTGGGAACTGTCTTGAAGCCTCGACACTGGGCCAGAAACCGCGTCGCCTGACTCCACGCTTTGTTCGCGCCCAGGCGCTTCACGGAAAATTCGCGTACATGGGACTTGCCTTCGATCTGCACCTGAACGCGGAAAGCCGCGGACGGTCGACGCACGACATTGATCCCCCGAACACCCGTGCTGTGTCCAGATTCTGTTTCGGCGCCGCGAATGCGCTTCGAACGGGCCTTTTCCTGCCGTAACTTCCACTCCTCGTCCAGCGCTCGGGCTTCCTTTCTTGCCTGCCGCTGGTGGGTCTTGTTCAGGCCCACGAGGCTGAAATAATGCTGATGCAATCTGCCATCAATGCTGCGAGCCACGCGCAGCAACTGGCCACCGTTCAGTTCGTAAACTGCCACAAAACACTCCTGTGGGGGTTGATCCGTCGCGGCTCACCGCGCCGGCTTTCAGACGTCCTAAGCGCAGCGCGCCTGCTAAAGCTGAGCTTCGAGCTCCGGCAAAGCCTGGAACAGGTCAGCCACCAGCCCGTAGTCGGCCACCTGAAATATAGGAGCGTCTTCGTCCTTGTTAATGGCAACGATGACCTTACTGTCCTTCATTCCGGCCAGATGCTGTATGGCCCCGGAGATGCCGACCGCGATGTAGAGATCCGGCGCAACAATTTTCCCAGTCTGCCCGACCTGCATGTCATTGGGGACGAAGCCGGCGTCGACGGCAGCCCGTGATGCGCCTATGGCTGCGCCGAGCTTGTCGGCAATGCCTTCCAGCAGTTTGAAGTTCTCGCCATTCTGCATGCCCCGCCCGCCGGAAATGATGACGCTTGCCGCTGTCAGATCAGGACGCTCACTGGCAGCAATCTCCTCTTTGACGAAGCTGGATAGGCCCGCGTCATGCACGCTGCTTACGGCCTCGACGCTGGCGGAACCACCTTCCGCCGGAACGGGGTCGTAGGCGGTCCCACGCACAGAGATGATCTTCTTGGAATCGCCGGAGCGGACGGTGGCGATGGCATTGCCGGCATAAATCGGGCGTTTGAATGTGTCCTCGCTGACAACCTCCATGATGTCGGAGATCTGCGCCACGTCCATAGCCGCTGCTACGCGGGGCAGGAAGTTTTTGCCGATGGCCGTATGCGGGGTCAGAACGTGACTGTAATCGCCGGCCAGCTCGATAACGAGCAACGCGAGGTTTTCCGGCAGCGCGTGACCGTAAGCGGCGTTGTCCGCCACCAGCACCTTGCGAATCCCCGGCACCTTGGAGGCGGCCTCTCCGACGCTCCCGCAGCTCTCTCCCGCGACCAGAATATCGACATCGCCGCCAATCGCGTCTGCCGCGGCTACGGCAACCCGCGTTGCCGCGTTCAGCTCGGCGTTATCGTGTTCGGCTACAACCAGAATGCTCATGAGATCACCTTCGCTTCGTTCTTCAGTTTGTCCACCAACTCCTCGACGGTTTCCACCTTGATGCCCGCCTGGCGTTCAGCCGGTGGTTCTACGGAAAGCACCTCGAGACGTGGTGTGACGTCGACACCAAGCTCCTCCGGAGTGACCGTATCCATTGGCTTCTTCTTGGCTTTCATAATGTTAGGCAGCGAGGCGTAACGAGGCTCGTTGAGTCGAAGGTCGGTGGTAACTACGGCAGGGAGCGTTACAGAAACCGTCTGAAGACCGCCGTCGATCTCCCTGGTAACCTCCAGTTTGCCATCCTGAACCGTCACTTCAGAGGCAAAGGTTGCCTGAGGCATGCCGCTGAGCGCTGCAAACATCTGACCCGTCTGGCAGTTGTCACCGTCGATGCTCTGCTTGCCGAATATGACGATGTCGGCCTGCTCCTTGTCCTGCAGCGCTTTCAGAGCTTTGGCGATGCCCAGAGGCTGCACCTCGAGATCCGTCTGAATCAGCACGGCCCGGTCTGCGCCCAGCGCCAGGCAGGTTCGCAGTTGCTCCTGGCAAGATGTTCCACCCACGGAAACCGCTACCACCTCTGTTGCTGAGCCGGCCTCTTTCAAGCGGACGGCTTCCTCGATGCCGATCTCGCAGAATGGATTTACGGACATCTTGACGTTGTTCAGATCTACACCGCTGTTGTCCGGCTTAACGCGGACTTTCACGTTGTAGTCCACTACTCGTTTGACGGGAACCAGTACCTTCATGAATGCCTCGAATGAATCGGATTATCGGAAGTAATTCATTTTCGTCGCAGATTGCTTTCGTCGCAGATTGCGGTCCTACCCGTCGGAGCGACATCATCCATCTGACGACCTTCAGGACGCGCAAAACGAACGGGCTCCGTCACGCGGAACGGCTGCCCGTTGCCCCATTTGTGGGGGCGCGTATTCTCGCTTGCACCCAAGAAGAGGTCAACCACCCAGGGTGTTGCTCTCGGAAATCCCTTACCCATGGAGGCCCAAGAGAGGTGGCCCAAGAGAGGTGGCCCAATAGAGGTGGCCCAGAAGAGGCTGCTCCCGACTCGTCAGAGCCAGCGATTGCCAGGAAGATGGAAAAACTGCTTCGAGGACATATCGGCTTTGGTATAATCGACCGTCTTCCCTTACTGACTGGAGATTGCGCGTGGAGCGGGAATCCATGGAGTTTGATGTCGTCATCGTGGGCGGCGGTCCGAGCGGCCTCGCCACCGCGTGCCGGCTCATGCAGCTGGCAGAGCGACAGGGCGTCGAGATCTCCGTCTGCCTGGTTGAAAAAGGCTCGGAGGTTGGTGCGCACATTCTGTCCGGTGCCGTGTTCGAGCCCACCGCGCTGAACGAGCTCTTTCCCGACTGGCGCGATCGAGGCGCACCGCTGGAAAATCCGGTGACCGAAGATGAAGTCTACTACCTGGTGAATGACACCAATCGCATCAAGGTTCCCAACTTCTTCGTGCCGAGGGATACCCACAACCTGGGTAACTATGCGCTGTCTCTGGGAAACCTTTGCCGCTGGCTCGGAGAACAGGCAGAGGCCATGGGTGTGAACATTTTCCCTGGTTTCGCGGCGTCGGAAATTCTCTACAACGAAGACGGCAGCGTGAAAGGCGTGGCCACGGGTGACATGGGCATCAGTGCCAGCGGCGAGCAAAAGGGTACCTATGCCCCTGGATACGAGCTTCACGCTAGGTATACGGTGTTTGCGGAAGGCTGTCGGGGACACCTCGGCAAGCAGCTGATCGCGAAGTTCAATCTGAACGAAGACGCCGGCACCCAGCACTACGCTATCGGCCTCAAAGAACTGTGGGACGTGGATCCCGAAAAGCACGTCCCCGGCAAGGTCGTCCATACGGTCGGCTGGCCTCTGGGCCATCTGCCCAGCGCTTCTACCGGCGGCTCGTTCCTTTACCATCTGGAGAACAATCAGGTGGCCCTGGGCCTCATCGTAGATCTCAGCTACAGCAATCCGCACCTCAGCCCTTTCGACGAGTTCCAGCGTTGGAAACACCATCCTCTCATTGCCGAAACCCTGGCGGGTGGGAAGCGCGTCTCATACGGGGCCAGAGCCATCGTCAAGGGCGGCCTGCAGGCCCTGCCCAAGTTGGCCGTACCCGGCGCCCTGCTGGTTGGTGACGACGCAGGCTTTCTGAACGTACTGAAGATCAAGGGCAGCCACACGGCCATGAAGTCGGGAATGCTCGCCGCGGAAACCCTGTTTGCCGAGCTGCAGACGGGCGAGCTGGCGCCTGGCGAAAGCGGCAAGGAACTGGGTGGGTTTCAGAAAGCGTTCGAGAGTTCCTGGCTCCACGACGAGTTGCAGCGATCTCGCAACGTGGGCCCGGCATTGCACAAGCTGGGCGTGCTGGGTGGTTCCGCTTACGCGTTTGCCGATCAGTTTCTCCTCCGTGGCAACGCGCCCTTCACGCTGCAGGATGCCAAGCCGGATTATGCCACCCTCAAGCCGGCGGCCAGCAGCAAACCCATCGAATACCCGAAGCCGGACGGTGTGCTGTCGTTCGACAAGTTGTCCTCGGTCTTCCTTTCCAACACCTACCACGAGGAAGATCAGCCCTGTCACTTGACGCTGGCGGACGCTGAGATTCCCATTCGCGACAATCTCCCTACGTACGACGAACCGGCACAGCGCTACTGTCCGGCAGGCGTCTATGAAGTGGTGGAGGAAGACGGAAAACAGCGCTTCCAGATAAACGCGCAGAACTGTGTCCACTGCAAGACCTGCGACATAAAGGACCCAGCTCAGAACATCACCTGGGTGGTCCCCGAAGGCACCGGCGGGCCCAACTACCCGAACATGTAGATCCGCCGCGTCGTCAGTGGTTTTGATAGGGGAAAAGCCGCGTCAGCTGAAAACGAATTCGCTGACGATGTGGCGACGCCGCAGGAGGCAAATTGACCCGCTGTTTCAGCGGGGCAACTTTGCCGACTAAGGGGAGCGCGGAGCGCCGGAGCCAGGTCAGCGAATTCGCTTTCAGCTGACGCG
>CAMYJX010000057.1:63057-64471 GCA_947258825.1 uncultured Pseudomonadales bacterium | reverse complement strand
CGGTGTAATCAACGTGTCGCGAGGAGAAGAGCTCTTTCTATCTCGCAGGGTATCCGGCGTGCCGAAAGAGTTCGATGAGGCGGCCTGGGAACAGTTTCGGGACCGGCTGCTGCTGCAGGTGCAGCGCTCCATAGATTACTACGAGAGCGCCATGTCCCAGCCCCCCTGCAACGCGTTGATCGTGGCCACCACTCACGGTTGGCAGGAGCACGTGTGCGGGCACCTGGCAGAGATGCTGCCTGTCCCCATAAGGCCGATCAAGGACGAGCTGGGTCAGCTCTTCGACATTCGCCTGCACAACCCGGACCCCGTCGATCTCGACTGGGACAACCTGGAGACAGCCCAACGAAATGCGCTTACGGCTGCCCTGCCGGCTCTGGGAGGCCTGCTGCGTGCCATTCGAGACCAGCAGGGAGACATACGGGAGGCTGCGGCATGATGCAGCAGGTCAACCTGCTCGTCGACGAGCTGAAGCCCACGAAAGAGGCGCTGACTTTCCGCCAGTTGATGACGGTCTGGAGCGTGTTCGGGCTACTTCTCGTTCTGGTTTCCGGCTGGCAGGGCCTGGATCTCTGGCGGCTGAGCTCGCAGAAGCTGGAGAATGAGGCACAGGTAAAGACCATGCAGCAGGCGAACCGGGCGCTCGAGGCTCGCATCAGCTCTGAGCCTGACCCGGAGCTGAAGGCCGAAGTAGAGAATCTGCGCCAGATGCAGGCCCATCAGGAGCTGCTGGTAAACGCCGTCGCGGGCTATGAAAGTGCCAGCGAGCAGGGTTTTTCTCCCTACCTGACCGACCTTGCGCGACATCACGTCAAGGGTATGTGGCTCAGCCAGATAAGCCTCGCGGATGGCGGCGCGCGAATTCAGCTGAAGGGCGAGACCACGGACCCGGTATTCGTGCCCGCGTTTTTGAAGCAGCTTTCCCGGGGCGAGAGCTTCAAAGGCCACCGTTTCGACGGCTTTGAGCTGGAGGAGCAGGAGTCCGGACTGCTGCGCTTCGACATCGCGGGGCCGGGAGAGGCGCGCAGCGGATGAGAGTTATCGCCATCACGAAGCGTCTGTCTCAGGTTTACGAGCGCTATCAGGGTTTCAACTTCCGCGAGCGTGTGCTGATTGCGCTGGCTGTGTTGTCGCTGACCTGGATGATCTGGGAGGCCACGCTGGGTGGATTTCTTGCGGAGTCACAGGAAAGCATCAGCCGTCAGGTCAACGCGATGTACGACGAACTTCAGGCAGCGGTTCAGGAGCAATCCGCCCTGCAGACGGCTTTGACAAGAGACCCGAATCAACGCCTCGCCGCAGAGCGTGACCGCCTCGACAGCGAGCTGCGCAGCCTCAATGCGTCTATCGGCTCGATTCTGGATCGCTTCGTTGCGCCGGATCGCATGCCTTCCCTGCTGGAAGACGTTTTGCG
>CAMYJX010000057.1:0-63000 GCA_947258825.1 uncultured Pseudomonadales bacterium | reverse complement strand
AGCTCAAACGGATGGTCAGCCTGCCGGTTGAACCGGTGCAGCTTACGGATCCCGAAGCCGATACCGAAGGGCAGGCGGCGCCACCGCTGATCTTCCGGCATCCCCTGCGTATGGAGTTCGAAGGCAACTACTTCGAGGTGCTCGCCTATCTGAACGAGCTGGAGCAGGGCCCCTGGGAATTTGGCTGGCGTCAGTTGAACTACAAGGTCAGCGAGTATCCGCTGGCGGAAGTCACCATAGAGATAGAGACGTTGAGCCGTGAGAAAAGCTGGATTGGTGTTTAGTTTTCTGCTGCTCCTCGCAGGGACAGCGGACGTGGGCCTGTCTAACGTGCCCGCGCTCGAGGATCCGACGCGACCGCTGGACCTGGGCACGGTTGAAACGAGGCCGGCGCCCAAGACGACCATCCCAACCCTGACGTCGATTCTGGTGGGTAAAGAAAGAAAGCTCGCCGTCATCGACGGCCGCCTGATGAGCGAAGGTGAGAACGTTCAGGGTATCAGGGTTCTAAAGATATACCCCGACCGCGCTGTCGTCAGCGTGGGTGGCAAGCGGTCCGTTACGCTGACGCTGGGCAACGCGCGTATACATAAGGAAAAACGGTGAACACAGCAAAGGACACCTTCAATAAGGCGTTGCTGGCGCCTCTTGTGCTGGTTTTAGCAGCCTGCAGTTCGGTTGGACCCAGGCCAGCTCACGACACTGCGAGCGCGGACGAGAGCATCGAGGTGCTCGAGCAGAGCGCCGCCAGCAATGCGGCGATACTGGAGGAGGAACAGGCCCTGGCAGCTGCGCTGGCAGAAGCGCTGATGCCGGTGGAGGCCGAAGAAGCAGAGATAGAGGATCGGTTCGACCTTTCCGTCGAGGCCGTGTCGGCGCAGAATTTTTTCCGAGGTCTGGTTCGGGACACGGACTATAACATCGTGGTTCACCCTCAGGTTGCCGGTGAAGTTTCTCTGGACCTGAAGGACGTTTCGGTGCCCGATGTCATGGAGATCATGCGCGACGTCTACGGCTACGACTACACACGCGTCGGCCGTCTTCTGCAGGTTTATCCTGATGCTCTGCGCACAGAAATCTTTCAGGTGGATTATCTGAACGTGGAACGCTCCGGCCGCTCGGAAATGCAGGTCAGTGCGGGCAGGGTTTCCGATGGGGACAACAACGGCGGGGGTGGAAACAACTCCAACCAGAGCGATAGTTACGACAGCAGCGGCGGTAGAAGTTCCGGTCGTGGCGGTGGCGATGTGGTGGGTACCCTCGTCAACACCGACGCGAAAACGAATTTTTGGGCGGAGCTGCAGGAAACCCTCTCGTCGATGGTCGCCGATGACCCCGGCAGCCAGGTGATGGTGACGCCTCAGGTGGGGTTGGTGGTGGTCCGTGCCATGCCGGACTCACTGTTTGCGGTGCGTTCCTATCTGGGACAGGTTGAAAATACCCTGCACAGGCAGGTGATCCTGGAAGCCAAAGTCGTCGAGGTAACGCTGCGCGAAGGTTTTCAGATGGGCATCAACTGGAACACCTTCGGTGAAGGATCCGGGGGAACCTTCAGACCAGAGACCTTCGTTGATGCAAACGGCAATACGATAACCACGCGGGGCAGCGGCAGCTCCACGGACGCTCAGCTAGAGTTCAACGGCATAGATAGCTTCTTTAATCCTCTGGGCACTGCGTTTACGCTCAGCGGCAGCTACGGAGATTTTGAAGCCGCCATCCAGCTGCTCGAGACGCAGGGTACCGTCCAGGTGCTTTCGAGCCCGCGTATCGCCACGGTGAACAATCAGAAGGCAGTGATCAAGGTTGGCAGCGATGAGTTTTTTGTAACCGACATCTCTACCGATACCATAACTGCTGGCAGCGCGATCAATACCAACGATTCGCCAGAGTTGACTCCCTTCTTCTCTGGCATCGCGCTGGATGTGACCCCGCAAATCAGCGGCGAAGGTCAGGTCATCCTTCATGTTCACCCCACGGTCAGTCAGGTAGAGGAGCAGCTGAAGAATATTTCCGGTGAAGACGTACCTCTGGCTTCCAGCACCATTCGCGAGTCCGACAGCATTGTCCGTGCCAGAGACGGTCAGATTGTCGTCATCGGCGGTCTGATGCAGAACAGCAGTGCCGACGCCGACGGCGGGGTGCCCGGTTTGTCCAGACTTCCGGGCCTCGGTTACCTGTTCAAGAGCAAGGAGCAGACCAGCATAAAGAGCGAGCTGGTGATATTGCTGAAGCCCATCGTGGTAAAGGCCGATGAGCACAGCGACTCCATGCGTGAGAGTCTGGATCGGGTCAAATCATTGCGGGAGTCCCTCGGTCGACGGGGCTAATCGTCAGGGAATGTTAGGAGGCAACATGGATAAAAATAGAATAGTTGGCGCGATTCGGTTTCCGGCGTTTCTTATGTTCTGGAGCCTTGGGCTCGTACTGGTCGTCGGCAAGTTCGACGTCGCGGACGCATCTTCGGCGCGCACAGCGATCCTGGTGAGCTCTCCGTTGACCGAGCCTGTCCGAGTAGACGATTCGGATGCGCTCTCGCGTGAGATGAGCCGTGCGCTCAGACGTTCGGAGGTCTTCTCCGGGGAATGGCTGCCGGATGATGACCGCGAAAAAGTCGCCGCGACGCCGACGACCGATGAGGCACCCGGCGAATCAGCCGATGGTCAGGGAAACACAGGCGTCGGTGGGGTGACCGCTCGTGTTGTCCGCATTACCTCTGAAACGGAAATATCAGCAAAAACAAAGGAAAAAGAACGTTCAAAGGTCGAGAAGGGTTTCAGCAAGACGGCTTCTCTGTCGGTAGTTCGCAAGACACGTCCGAGGGTTGATCTCGGGCTGGTTGACGTAAAGCAGAACGCACGACGCGAAATAGAGAACGGTCGAATATCCCATGCTTTCCGCCTGCTCCGAGCTTCAGTGGATCAGGGCCGCAACGATCCCGAGTATCTTGGTCTGCTGGCGGTGTCGGCCCTTCGGTCCGGAAACGCCGCTGAGGCCAGCGTGGTCTACGAACGGCTGCTGGAGATGCAGCCCGAGTCGGAGCGCTGGTGGGCCGGCCTGGCGCTTGCCAGGGAACAACAGGGGATGGATGCCACGCCGGTGTTCCAACGGATGCTTGCGCTTTCCGAAGAAAATACTGCCCTCAAACGTCTGGTCCGCCAGAAGATTGGGACTTTTGGCTGATGGTCGGCAAGCGGAAAATCCGCATCGGTGACCTGCTGGTTCAGAACGAGGAGATTACCGAAGCGCAGCTTCAGGAAGCGCTGGCGGATCAGAAGAAGCTTGGATTGAAGCTGGGCCGCATACTGATCGACAAGGGCTACATCGACGAAGATCGGTTTCTTCAGTTCCTCTCAGAACAACTCCACGCCCCGTACTACGACCTCAAGGATTTCAGCCCTGATGTCGACGTGGTGAGCCGACTTCCCGAGACCTATGCCCGCCGCTACCGTGCGCTCCTGCTGGAGGAGAAAGACGGTGACCTCATCGTCGGCATGGCGGATCCCATGGACATCTTCGGTTATGACGAGCTGTCCCGACAGCTGGGGCAACCCATCAGCGTTGCCGTGGTCCGGGAAAGCGAGCTCATGTCCATGCTGGATATGGCTTACCGACGGACTTCTGAGATCGTCAGCTTTGCCAGCGAGCTGGAGGGCGAGCTGGCCAGTGATCAGTTCAACCTTGGGTACGAGGCCTCTGGCGAGGACGCGAACAGCCCGGTGGTGCGGATGCTGCAATCGATCATGGAAGACGCGGTCCAGATGCGCGCTTCCGATGTGCACATCGAACCCGACGAGACCGTGCTGCGGATACGTCAGCGTGTGGACGGTGTGCTGCAGGAGCAGATCATCAAGGAGACCCGCATCGCTGGTGCGCTGGTTTCCCGGCTGAAGCTGATGGCAGGCCTGGACATCTCGGAGAAGCGCCTGCCGCAGGACGGCCGCTTCGAGATCAAGGTGAAGAGTAAAGACATCGATGTGCGGCTGTCGACCATGCCAGTTCAGCACGGCGAGTCTGCCGTCATGCGCCTGGCCGACCATAGCGGCGCGGCCAGCAGCCTGGAGCAGGTTGGCATGCCGGAGGAGATGCTTAGGAGATTTCGTTTTCTCATCACCCGCCCGAACGGCCTGATTCTGGTCACGGGCCCTACCGGCAGCGGCAAGACGACCACCCTCTACGGCGCGCTCAACGAGCTCAACTCCTCGGAGAAGAAAATCATCACGGTGGAAGATCCGGTGGAGTACCAGCTGGAGCGCATCAGCCAGGTACAGGTGAACCCCAAGATCGGCCTCGACTTCGCTAGGGTGCTGCGGGCGACGCTGCGTCAGGATCCGGACGTGCTCCTGCTGGGCGAGATTCGCGACCGCGAAACAGCCGAGATTGCGCTGCGGGCGTCCATGACCGGCCACCTGGTTCTGTCCACCCTGCATACCAACGATGCCATCTCCAGCGCGACGCGTCTGCTGGACGTCGGGGTCGAAGGCTATCTGGTTGCTTCCTCGGTGCGTGGCGTTATTGCGCAGCGGCTGGTACGCCGGGTTTGTGAGGGGTGCGCGGAAGCGACCCCGCTGGATGACCAGCAGTTTGCCTGGCTGGACGCGCTGGTAGGCGAGCGTCGGGCCCATGAGCTCAGCTTCATGAAAGGCAGGGGCTGCAATCGCTGCAACCGTACCGGTTACTTCGGTCGAATCGGCGTGTTCGAGCTGCTGGAGCTGAACGAGGAGCTTGCGAACTGCCTGCGCCAGGATGATGCGGTTGCCTTTGCTGAAAAATCCCGACGTCAGCCGGGATTCCGTCCTCTGGTGCTGAACGCGCTGGACTTTGCCATCGACGGCGACACGTCTCTAGCCGAGGTCATGGCGCTGTCGGGACAGGTTGAAGACCTAGATCTGGATCTGGATCTGGATCAGGATCAGGATCAGGATCAAGACCCATCGGTTGCGCCGGATCTTCTCCTTGCCGAAGACCTCTCGCCAGAATCCCATCCGCAGCACTGACGACCATGCCCCGATACGCGTTTCAGGCGAAAGATCAGGATGGCCAGAGCACCAGCGGCTATCGCGAAGCAGCCGACGCCCGATCGGTCGCTCAGGAGCTGAGCGCGACGGGTCTCATACCGCTGTCGATTCAGGAAGATCAAGCAGAGGAAGCATCGACCACCGAGCTCAAGATCCAGCTGTTCCAACCCAAGGTTTCCCTGAATGAGGTGATCCTCCTGAGCCATCAGATGTACAGCCTGACCAAGGCCGGCATCTCTGTGGTGCGGGCGCTGAAGGGCCTGGCGGAATCCCAGAAGAACCCGCGCTTGGAAGAGGTGCTCCTCAGCATCGCGGCAAGCCTGGAAGGCGGCGCCGATCTTGCCACAAGCCTGCGGCGCTATCCGGAAATTTTTTCTGAGCTGTATGCCAGCGTCATACACGTAGGTGAGAACACGGGCCGGTTGGATGAGGCTTTCAAGCAGATCGCCGGATACATGGAGATGGAGCGGGAGACGAAAAAGAGAATCAAGACCGCGACCCGTTACCCCATGTTCGTGCTGGGCGCCATCTCCATCGCCATCGTCATCCTGAACATATTTGTCATTCCGGCCTTCGCCAAAGTATTTGCCAAGTTCCATGCAGAATTGCCTTGGCAGACCCGGGCCATCATCGGCCTGTCTGATTTCATGGTCGCATACTGGCCGCTCATGGTTCTTGCCCTGGTGGGCGCCTATTTCGGCGTTCGCCGATACCTGGACACCACGGAGGGCCGGTTCAACTGGGATCGCTGGAAATTGCAGCTACCGATTCTTGGCAGCATCTTCGAGCGGATCAACCTGGCCCGCTTCTGCCAGACCTTCGCCATGATCTCCAAGGCCGGTGTGCCCATCACTCAGGGCCTGCACATCATCTCCCGGGCCATCGGTAACGAGTACATGGCGGATCAGGTGAACACCATGCGCCATGGCATCGAGCGGGGCTCTGGAATCGCCCAGACGGCTAGGGAAAGCGGCATGTTCACCCCCGTGGTGCTGCAGATGATGGCTGTCGGTGAGGAGACGGGCTCCATCGATGAGCTGATGGAACAGGCCGCTGGTTTTTACGAGGAAGAGGTGGATTACGAGCTCAAGGGGCTGACCGACGCGGTGGAGCCGATCCTCATCATAGCTATTGGCATGATGGTTCTGGTGCTGGCTCTGGGCGTGTTCCTGCCGCTGTGGGATCTGTCCTCCGTGGCCAATAAGTAACCGCCGGTAAACGGCTGCGAGCAGCCAACTGTGAAACCCGTCTCGGATTCACGCTAAACACCCGGGCAGACTTCGCAAATCTGTCTAGCCTTAGATTGAGGGCTGCTTTCGGCTGTCGCTGGACGCATGTGGGCAGAATTCAAAGAGTGAACGTAGGATTTCAAGGAGCAATCATGCAAAGGACGCAAAAGGGTTTCACCATCGTCGAACTGGTGGTCGTAATCATTCTCTTGGGTATTCTTGCCGCAACGGCACTGCCGCGCTTCATCGATGTCGATGATGAGGCTCATGCGGCTGCCTTTGACGGTGTCAGCGGTGGCCTACAGACGGGCATCTCGCTGTTCCACGCGCAGTGGATTGCCGACGGTACGCCCGCGGCAGACACGACCCTGCCTGAATTCAACAATCTGGCAACCACCGGCAACGGTTATCCCTACAGCACGACGGTTAACGGTGGCAGTGATGTTTCGGTGGTTGCCGACTGTGTCGACGTGTTCCAGGGCGTGCTGCAGGGCGGACCGTCCATTGGCAGCGCGGCTAACCTGGCCGCTGTTGCTGCGGCTGGCGCCAATGTCGACTACGTAGCGGTTACCCCGGCTGCCGGCAGCTGTGTCTACTACTACACCGGCGAGACCACGGCCAGCGGCGACACCATTCGCACCCTGAGCTACGCTACCGCCACCGGAATTCTCACCCCCGGTTCTGTAGCGCTTCCGTAAGGCATCCTGATCGCTTCAGCCGGATCTTTGATCCGGCTTGCGGTCCAGGACCGCTCCCGTCGTCTGATTGGACGCCGGGCACGGCAGCCCGATCGGCGATTGACCCGGCACCCGGCGTCCATGAAACGCAGGAACCATTGCCCTTCGATGCGTTGCGCCGGGCTAGCCGGACGCAATGCTTCTTCAGCATCTGTATGCGGGTGTTCGTGTCAGCGGTGCAACGTCCGGGATTTTTTCAGAAGCCGAGGATTCACCATCGTGGAGTTGATCGTGGTGGTGATACTGCTGGGCATCCTCAGCATCTCGGCCATCAGCCGGTTCGTCCAACCGAGCGCCTTTTCTCCGGGCATGGTTGCGCAGGCGGCGATCGCGGAGATCCGTTTCGCCCAGCAGCTCGCCGCATCGCGCCGGGACGCAGCGGTCACCTTTGTCATGGATCGACTTGGAGACGACTGGAGATTTCAGGTGATAACCGACGTCGACGGAGTGGTGCGCACGGAGCTCGTAGCAGCAGAGAACACGACCGTGCAGGCTACAAGCGGTGCATTGACCGACACCGTTGATGGTGGGACGCCTCTGGTGCTGCAGTTCAGGCACGCGGGTGATCTTTCTGCGGTTTCCATCGGTGCGGCTGCCGGTGCCCCGGCGATGGGCGTAGGCCTCGGTGTGGACGGGGATAGCCGACGTGACGCCTGCGTCTATCCCAGTGGTTATGCCAGTGCTGCGGCCTGCATCTAGAAGGCCATTCCGCTTCAGAGGATTCACTCTGGTGGAGCTGATCGTCACCATGATGCTCATCAGCATCGCGGTGCTTGCCATTACCTACGCGCTCAGCTTTGCCTTCAGCAGGCAGAGTGATGGTTTATGGCGTGCCAAATCTGTAGCGCTGGCTGAATCCTATTTCGAGGAGATCATGGCGCGGCGCTATGACGAGGCGGCCCCCCTGGGCGGCATACCCCCCTGCTCGCCGGCGACCGTCCCCTGTACAGCGGTTGGTGCTGACGGCGAGCCGCGGGCCGAGTACGACGATGTGGACGACTTCGACGGTCTCGACGAGCAGCCGCCTTTGGACGTCAACGGCAATCCGCGGGCCGAGTATGTCAGCTATCGGGTTCAGATCAGCGTTGACTACCTGGATGCCGCCCAGGTCGCCGGCCTGGGTCTGGATGATGTCTCAGACGGCAAGCTGGTGACGGTCACGGTGATCCCACCGGTGGGGAGCCCCATGAATTTTCCGCTGTTGAGGACCAACTACTGATGGTCCCTGGTCTATCAGCGGGCGGACGTCAGACCACGTCAGGCTTCACCATGGTGGAGCTCGTGACGGTCATCGTGATTCTGGGCATCCTGTCCATCGGAACCGTCCGCTTCATTGGCGATTCGTCTCAGGGATTCGCCTCCACCATATCCCGAGGTCAGCTCGCCGGCGACACGCGCTTTGTAGTGGAGCGGCTTGCCCGCGATTTGCGGAACGCGCTGCCGAACAGCCTGCGGGTGGCTGGAGGCTGCCTGGAGTTCGTGCCCGTGTCGGGGGCTTCGCGCTACGTCACGCTGCCTCTGGTGACGCCGGCCACAAGTTTTCAGTCGGTGCCTCTTGATCCTCTGCCGTTGCCGGCGGGTGCCCGCGTAGCCGTCTATCCGGATGCGGACGTCTACAACCTGGGGTCCAGCGGCGTGATCAGCCCGACGGCCACCGCCTCGGCGCCAGGCGCGGGGAACATCGTGACCATGAGCTTCGCGGCTGCGCATCGTTTTCCCGCCGCGTCCCCCGCCGACAGATACTTCGTCGTTACCGATCCGGTGAGCTTCTGCGTGGACGGCGGTGCCCTTTACCGCTATACCGGCTACGGCTTTCTCAGTGCTCAACCCCCTGTGGCCCTTCTGCCAGGGGGGCTGCCCGGCCGCTCGCTGGTGGCAGAGCAGGTGGATTCACCCACCCCTTTCCAGGTGAGTGGGGCCACTCTTTCACGCAATGCCGTGGTGGAGATGGACTTCATCTTCTCCCGGGCCGACGACCAGATAAGAATCGAGCATGCAGTCCAGGTGCGTAATGTGCCCTAGAGCATCAATTGGCTTCCGCCCCTGGCTTCGTCAACGCGGACTCGGATTGGTTTCCGCCATCTTTCTGATCGTCGTTGTGGCGTTTCTGGTGACGGCGATCATGCGCATGGTGCGCACATCGGGTGATGCATTCGCTCAGGAAGTAATCAACCACCGCGCCTTTCTGGCAGCAGAGTCCGGGGCCCAGCTGGGATTGAATCGGGTCTTTGCCCCCGTGGGTGCCGGCGCCTGCGGCAACTGGGTCTGGGATCTGACCGGTCTGGGTCTGCCCTCCTGTCAGGCCACGGTTTCCTGCCGGACCGAAGTCGTCCAGGCGGTACCTCACTACACCGTAGAGAGTGATGGGCGCTGTGACGTCGGTGGCTTCGTTGCCCAGCGCCGCGTGCTGGTAAGAGCGGTGCCTTGAGGTCGGTCAGACGTCCTGCATATCCAGCTCGGCGATTTTTCGCGTCAGCGTGTTGCGGCCCCAGCCCAGAAGATCAGCAGCGTCTTTGCGGCGGCCACCGGTGTGCTTCAGCGCGGTGCGGATCATGATCTTTTCGAATCTGGGAATGGCGACTTCCAGCAGCGGTTCCTGTCCCGGGTTGGACAGAGCCTCATCTGCCCAGCATTCCAGCGCGTCTTCCCAGTTGTTGCTGGCAGCCGTTTCCTGCTGGCTTTCAGTGCGCAGCTCCGGAGGGAGGTCCTCGATGTGGATCTCGCGGCCGGACGCCATCACGGTAAGCCAGCGACAGGTGTTCTGCAGCTGGCGGACGTTGCCTGGCCAGGGCAGATTGCACAGGTACTCGCTGGTTTCTTTTCTGATGATTTTCGCCTCGCCGCCCAGCTCCTCCGCGGCTCGATCGAGGAAGTAGCGGGCCAGCAGAGGGATGTCGCTGCGGCGCTCGGAAAGTGAGGGTACATGCACGCTGATGACGTTGAGTCGATGAAACAGATCCTCCCGGAAATTACCCTCGCGAACCCGCTGCTCGAGATTTTGATGGGTAGCGGCGATGATCCTCACATCAACTTTCACGGGCGATAATCCGCCCACGCGATAAAACTCTCCGTCGGCCAGTACCCGCAACAGGCGGGTCTGGGTATCCGGCGGCATGTCACCGATCTCATCCAGAAACAGGGTGCCCCCATTGGCCTGCTCGAACCGTCCAACCCGACGGCTGTTGGCGCCCGTGAATGCCCCCTTCTCGTGGCCGAACAGCTCGGACTCAACCAGCTCCCGTGGAATTGCGGCCATGTTCAGAGCGACGAACATGCCCTGGGCGCGCGGGCTGTGACGGTGAAGGGCGCGGGCGACCAGCTCTTTGCCGGAACCCGACGCGCCCCGAATCAGTACGGAAACGTTAGAGTTGGCCAACCGGCCGATGGCCCGGAATACCTCCTGCATCGCCGGTGCCTGACCGATGATCTCCTGCGCCGGTTCCGGCTCCACCGCCTGCTGCGCAGGCTGCTCCTCCTCTGCGAAGGTGATGGCGCGGCGGACGATGGCAACTGCGTCATCGACGTCGAAGGGCTTCGGCAGGTACTCGAAGGCCCCGCTCTGGTAGGCGTTGACCGCGCTGTCCAGATCCGAGTGGGCGGTCATGATGATGACGGGCAGCTCCGGGTAGGCCTCGTGAATACGGTTGATGAACTCCATGCCGTCCATGCCTGGCATTCGCACATCGGTCAGCACAGCGATTGGCCGCTCGTCGTCCAGGTGATGCATCGCGTGGTCCGCCGATGCAAAAGCCGTGATGGCAATGCCTGCCTGGCTCATGGCGCGCTCCAGAACCCAGCGGATAGAACGGTCGTCGTCGACGACCCAGACCCGATTACTCATCTACCTCGTCCTCCAGCGGCAGAAAAATTGAAAAACAGGTTCTGCCAGGCTGGCTCTCGCATTCTATGATGCCGCCGTGCTGTCCTATGATCGTCTGGGTAATGGCCAGGCCCAGGCCGGTGCCATCGGGGCGCCCGCTGATCATGGGGAAGTAGATGCGCTCGAGCATGTCCTCGTCGATGCCGGGGCCGTTGTCGATGACGTCCAATTGCAGAACTATTCGATGCAGCTTCGGGCCGATGGTGAAGCGGCGCATGATCCGGCTGCGAACCGAGATGGTGGGCCTGGGCGTATCTTCCAGGGCCTGGGCGGCGTTGCTGACGATGTTGAGCAACGCCTGAATGAGCTGAGGCTCATCTGCGGAAACCGGCGGCAGGCTGGGATCGTAGTCCCGTACGAAATGGATCCATCCCGGATCTTCCGCGTCGACCAGCCGGATGATGTGCTCGATCACGGCGTGAACGTTGACTGGTACCTTGTTCGGTTCCCGGTTGGGGCCCAGCATCCGGTCTACGAGGTCGGTCAGCCGGTCGGCCTCCTCGATGATGATTCGGGTGTATTCCTTCAGGCCCTCGTCGACGAGCTCCCTTTCCAGCAGCTGGGCCGCTCCCCTGACCCCCCCCAGCGGATTCTTGACCTCGTGGGCCAGACCTCGAACCAGCTTGCGGGTGGTTTCCTGAGCGAACAGTGAATGGTCGTCCCGGTTGATGCGGAGCAGCCGGTTCATGGTCTGAATCTCCACCACCAGATGCTGGCTGCGGGGCTCCAGAGAGGCTGTGAGGTCGGCAACGATGGGGGTCCCTTCCCGGGTGTGAAAGGTCGCTGCGCGGCGGGTGATGGACTGGCCGGCAGCAACCACGTTGCGCAGGTCGCTGAACAGCTCGCAGTCATCTTCGGCGATCAGATTCTGGACCGGCTCACCTGCCGAATGGCTCTCGCTGGTCCCCAGCATCGCTTCGGCTGAGGGGTTCAGGTAGCAGATCTTCAGCCTCGGGTTCAGCACCATTACGCCCGTTGTGAGCTGATCCAGAACTTCCTTCTTTTCCAGAACTGTCATTGACGCGGCGTAGCCTTGAGCAGGTTGGTTGGATGCCATTTCGATTGCTTCTTGGATAAATAGAGCAAGAACCGGTCCAACTTGTAACGACCAGCGAGCTAGCAAACGCTTACTTGGGAGACCCTTCAGAATGGCGGTCGGTAGAGGCGGCCTGCCGGCCTGCATCAACTTGGATGGCTATAGTGCGAGCAGTCGCACCAAACTAGTGCATATCCGGGCCGGATGCAAGATGCCCGCCGCAGGCGAAACCCGATGCCCGCCGCAGGCCAAAACAAGATTTCGCTCGCTTTGAGCGTGCCTGCCGGTGCGAGGTCAGCGTCCTGCTGGGCTGGGCCTGGGCGGTCGGTTCGGTGCCGTGATTACCGAGTAGCGGCTCAGATGGAACACCGAGGGCTCGCTGCTGATCAGCCGATCGCCGCTGTCGTCGATGACGTGTGCCCTGAGGACATGGGTTCCTCGGTCGACCTCGGTGAGGCTCACGCGCTTGGTGGTCGTGGTTCTGATCACCTTGCCGTCCATCTCCAGCTGAAGGCGGTTGCCCGGACGCAGCTCCGGATTGATCGCGATGGAAACCACAACGTTGCCGGCATTTTCTCGGACGGATGCGTCGTTTGCAGGCGATACGACCTGGAGCATTTCATAGCCATATTGCGGGATTTCTTCGGTGTTTTCATCGTCGGAAGTGGCGCTGGACCAGGATGTTGCCGAGGTTTCTTGGGGCAAAGAGCTCTTAATATCAACGGTGCTGCCGCTGCCCAGCTCCACCTCGTCCGCCTTTTCGCCCGGACGGGGCGGGACATCGGTGAAGACCACGTTGCCGTCGGCGTCCGTAACCTTGTAGATCTGAGCCGCCGCAGGAATGAAGGAAAGGGCACCGAGACTCCACAGACAGGCCATAGAGACGATCTTAAGAGGACGGTTCATGGTTTTCTCACTCCAGATAGCCAGCTCACATCGTGCTCCGTCTCGGCTCAATTGCGGGCCTGGTTATGGAACCGATTCCCGATTGAAGCCCTATTTTGGACACCGACAACCAAAAAAAAAGCCCCAGTTCGTAAAAGAAATGGGGCTTATGTGATCCAGCGGGCGATTTCCACCCGCTTTCAACCAGTTTTGCTGTCGCAGCGATGCTGTCGCAGCGACGCTGTCGCAGCGATGCTGTCGCTCTTGCTACAGGCTGTAGTACATCTCGAATTCGGCTGGATGCGTTGTCATGTTCAGATAGGCTACATCCTCGCGCTTCAGTCCGAGATAGCCATCGATGGCCCCATCGGAAAATACGCCACCGGCCTTGAGGAAATCGCGATCCTGATCCAGCGCGTCCAGCGCTTCTTCCAGCGAGCCCGCCACAGTCGGCACGCCGGCAAGCTCCTCTGGAGGCAGATCGTAAAGGTCTTTGTCGAAAGAGTCCCCGGGATGGATCTGGTTTTTGATCCCGTCCAGGCCTGCCATGAGCATGGCGGCAAAAGTCAGGTACGGGTTGCCGGTGCTGTCCGGGAATCTCACCTCCACGCGATACGCCCGAGGGTTGCCGCCCTGAATGTAGGGGACGCGAATGGAAGCCGAACGGTTGCGAGCCGAGTAGGCCAGCAGCACGGGCGCCTCGAATCCCGGGACCAGCCGCTTGTAGGAATTGGTGCTGGCGTTGGCAAAGGCGTTGATGGCTTTTGCGTGCTTGATGATGCCACCGATGTAGTGCAGGGCCATTTCGGAAAGGCCCGCGTACTTGTCGCCGTGGAACAGATTGGTGTCGCCCTTGGCGATGGACTGGTGCACGTGCATGCCGTTGCCGTTGTCGCCAACCAGCGGCTTGGGCATGAAGGTTGCGGTTTTTCCGTAAGCGTCGGCCACGTTGTGCACGCAGTACTTGTAGATCTGCACCTCGTCGGCTTTCTTTACCAGGGTGTTGAAAAGCACGCCTATCTCGTTCTGACACGCGGTTGCCACTTCGTGATGGTGCACCTCCACCGAAAGGCCCATGGCCTCCATGGCCGTGCACATGGCTGATCGCAGGTCAGCGGCGCTGTCCACGGGGGGTACCGGGAAGTAACCACCTTTGACGCTCGGCCGGTGGCCCAGGTTGCCGCCCTCGAACTCCGAGTGAGATTCCCAGGCCGCTTCCTCCGCGCCGATAGAGTACGAGGCCCCTTTCATCTCCACCTTCCAACGCACGTCGTCGAAGACGAAGAACTCGTTTTCCGGACCGAAGTAGGCGGTATCGCCAACGCCGCTGGACTTCAGGTATGCCTCTGCTTTCTTGGCGATGGACCGCGGGTCCCGGTCGTAGGGTTGCATGGTGCTGGGCTCTACGATGTCGCAACGCAGGTTCAGGGTGGTGTCGTCGCGGAAAGGATCCAGCACCGGCGTTTCGTCGTCCGGCATCAGGATCATGTCTGATTCGTTGATCGACTTCCATCCGGAGATGGAAGAGCCGTCAAACATGAAGCCGTCCGTCAGGGCGTCGGCGTCGACCCGGGCGGCGGGCACAGTGGTGTGCTGTTCCTTGCCTTTGGGGTCGGTGAAGCGCAGGTCCACCCATTTGACGTCATTGTCCTTGATCATCTTCAGCGTGTTGTCAGACATAGCAGTTTTAACTCCTACTTACAGGTAATTATGTTTTATCGCTCAGAGCGTAAAGGTCAGTGGTCGCCAAGCTCTTGCGGCATGCATGCCGGCGCAAAAGTCGGCGCCAAGATCGAATGACTGACGCATCAGCCCCCACTAGCGTTCGTCTTTCTCCCCATTGTTGGGCAATAACTGTGCCACCGCCCGCACCTGATGATATATGAAAATCCAGGTTAGTAGCTGCTTGCGCAGGCACTTCTCTGGTGCGTCCATCCAAAATGGACCGATTTATGCACCAAACAGGTGCGTCAGCCGCACACTCGCAGGCGTATCTTGAATTCCGGGCTGGCCAGGGAGCCGTCTGGCGCTGGGACGCGACTGGCCTCCAGCAGGTCATGGCCGTGGACCCGGCACCACGCCGGTAAATCCTCCAGCACCCCCGGGTCCGTTGCCAGGATGCTCAGCAGGGTTCCCGGCGGCAAACCCTTCACCAGGTCCTGAGTGCGGATTACGGGCAGGGGGCACAGCAGCCCTTTGACGTCCAGCGTCTCGCTTTCAGATGCGCCAGTCATCGCGGAAGTCGTCTTGACCCATGGGGCGTACCTGCAGCGTTTCACCGGTCCCGTCGGGTCGGTCGACGCTGATGCTGACGCGATCCGCGCCGCGACCCTGGCTGTAACGGGCGAGAATTTGGGCCGCGGTAAGCAGATCGGTTGTCGTCGGCGTGCCGTCCACCAGGCACAGCGGGCCCCGGTGGCTCACCGGTCGCAGGGCGATGAACCGTTTGGTATAGCCTTCCAGGTAGCGGTTTTCACCCAACTCACGACCAAGAATCAGCTTGTAGTGCGACGCTGGTCTGAGATGCCTGCCGACCTTCAGCAGCATGATGTCGTCCAGGTCGTAGTCGCGCTCGCCGCTGGATTTCCAGAGATCAGCGAGCTTTGCAGCATAGTCACCGTCGGTAAGAAAGCAGCAGCCGCCCGCGGGCTGGGCCCAATCATCAAATCCCAGCTTGGCGGCCAGCGCTATCTGCGGTTTGCGATTGCGGCCGTGGAAAGCGAAGAGCTTGTCACGGTCCACCCAGCCCTCCCGCTCCGGCAGGGTGGGGGCCATGTGCTTCGCGCAGAGGGGTCTGAGAAGGCGGTCGGGCAGGCCGGATTCACGGGCGATCAGGGGCATGATCTGTTTTCGCTGGCTTTTCGGGCGCTGCCCCATGACCTCGCCGGTGATGATGAAGTCGAAGCCGTTTTCTTTCATGAACGCCCAGGCTTTGGCCTTGCCAAGCATGAATATCTTGCAGTCGATGCACGGGTTGAGGTGCGTTCCGTAGCCATGCTTCGGATTGAGCACGACGTCCTTGTACTCGTCTATGACATCGATAAGGTGAAGTTTGATGCCCAGCTGCTCGGCGACCCAGAGGGCGTTGTTGCGCGTAACCCGGTCTGCCTTGTGTTTTCGGATGGCGTGGGTGTGGCCCTCCACGCAAAAGCCGGTGAAGAAATTCACGCCCTCGACGTGGATGCCCTGATCCATGATGACCCGGGCCGCCAGCATGGAATCCAGCCCACCCGAAATAAGAGCGACAGCTTTTCGCGGTTGGTTCATAATCGCCGCCGTTTTTCGGGCCCGGCAGTTTAAACTCACAGGATATAAGTGTCACAGATTTCCAAAAGCAACGCAGCACGCGTCGGACTGCGCAACGTCGCCATAATCGCCCACGTCGACCACGGCAAAACCACGCTGGTGGACCGGCTGCTTCAACAGACGGGCTCGCTGAACCGTGAGGTTCACGAGCGGGTGATGGACAGCAACGAGCTGGAGCGCGAGCGCGGCATCACCATCCTTTCCAAGAACACCGCCATCGATTACCGCGGATACCACATCAACATCGTCGATACGCCTGGCCATGCGGATTTCGGCGGCGAAGTAGAGCGGATCCTCTCCATGGTGGATTCAGTACTGCTGCTGGTGGACGCCGTGGACGGTCCCATGCCGCAGACCCGTTTTGTCACTCAGAAGGCCTTTGCGGCCGGGCTGAACCCGATTCTCGTGGTCAACAAAGTGGACCGTCCCGGGGCAGAGCCATACCGGGTTATTGATGAAGTCTTCGACCTCTTCGACAGCCTGGGAGCTACTGACAAGCAGTTGGACTTCCCCATTATTTATGCCTCGGCGCTTCTCGGTCACGCGGGTCTCGAACCCGACGCCCAGGCTGAGGATATGGCCCCGCTGTTGGATGCCATCATCGAGCACGTTCCTGCGCCGAAGGTTGATGAATCCGGCAGCTTTCAGATGCAGATCAGTACCCTGGATTACTCCAGCTATCTCGGGGTGATGGGAATAGGCCGCATCAGTCGAGGCAGCATTCAGCGCAATACCCCGGTCGTCGTCGTCGACCGGAAAGGGCAGAGCCGCAAGGCGCGGGTGCTGACGATTCTGGGCTATAGCGGCCTGGAGCGCGTCGAGCAGACGGAGGCGGTTGCCGGCGACATCGTCTGCGTCACCGGGGTCGACGAGATTGCGATTTCCGATACCCTCTGCTCGCCGGAGCATGTAGAAGCGCTTCCGCCGCTGACCGTCGATGAGCCCACTCTGACCATGATGTTCTGCGTGAACACCTCTCCGTTCGCCGGTCGGGAAGGCGATTTCCTGACGAGCCGGCAGTTGCGCGATCGGCTGCTGCGGGAAGCCTCTCACAACGTGGCGCTATCGGTGCGGGAAACTGAGGATCCGGATCGGTTCCAGGTGTCCGGGCGCGGCGAACTGCATCTCTCCGTGCTGATCGAGACCATGCGGCGGGAAGGTTATGAGCTGGCTGTTTCCAGGCCTCAGGTGATTACCCGGGAAGAGGACGGCCGGATTCTGGAACCCTACGAGTCTGTCACCGTAGATGTTGAGGAAGGTCACCAGGGCAAGGTCATGGAGAACCTGGGCGAGCGCAGGGGAGAGCTGGAAGACATCCACAGCGATGGTACCGGGCGCGTACAGTTGCGCTATCGGATTCCCACGCGGGGTCTGATGGGCTTCCGGCCGATTTTTCTTTCATTGACTTCCGGTACCGGGATCCTGAGTTTCGGCTCTGCGGGCTATGGCCCGCGGGTGGAAACGGAGCTTGGTCGCCGCAACAGCGGGGTGCTGGTATCAATTGCCGAGGGTAAGGCAGTTGGGTTTGCCCTGTTCAATCTGCAGAATCGCGGTCGGATGATGGTCGGTCCCGGGGACGAGATATACGAAGGCATGGTGATCGGGATTCACAGCCGCGGCAACGACCTGACCGTCAACCCGATGAAAGAGAAGAAGCTCACCAACGTGCGGGCGGCAGGCACTGATGAAAACATACTGCTGACAGCGCCGCTCCGGCATACACTGGAGCAATCTCTCGAGTTCATCGATGATGACGAGCTGGTGGAGGTGACGCCAAAGACGATCCGCGTTCGCAAACGGCTGCTGAAGGAGCACCAGCGCAAGCGGGCCGGCTCTGCCCGGGAAGCCAGCGCCTGACGCGCACGCTTTCGCCGCTATGAAGGTATTGCTGCAGCGAGTCAGCAGAGCCGCCGTAACCATTGACGCGGAACAGGTCGGCGCCATCGGGCCTGGCCTGCTGCTGTTTCTGGGCGTAGAGGCGAGGGACGGCGAGGAGCAGCTTGTCTGGCTGGCGAACAAGGTGCTGGGCCTGCGGGTCTTTCCAGATGCAGAAAAACCCATGAACCTGTCGGTGATGGATGCCGGTGGAGATCTGCTGGTGGTCTCTCAGTTCACGCTTGCCGCGGATACCTCACGGGGCAAGCGGCCGGGCTTCAGCGGGGCTGCGGAGCCCGAACTGGCTGAGGCCCTTTACGAGCGCTTCATAGACGTTCTGCGAGAGAAGTGCGGCTCGCACCAGCGTGTGCGCAGTGGTCGCTTTGGTGCCGATATGCAGGTCTCTCTGGTCAATGACGGTCCGGTGACCTTGCTGCTTGAGCGCTAGGGAACCTCTGATTAATCACGCGACAACGACAGGGAAAACGCGAGACGCTCCCGCAGGGCGCAATTTACGGGGCCTTCGGCGGCGTTGCGCTTCTTGGCAAGGTGACCTACATTGCGGGCGAAGCGTGCCTTGCCCAAGACCCCGTAAACTTGCGCTGAGCAAGCAAGAATTAATCAGAGGTTCCTTAGGAGCCGTCGGGCTTTCGAGCCTCAGTCACTGTTATCCCGAGCTCCGCTTACGCCGTTTCCCCGTCTTCGTCCGTCGCGGCCGCATCGCGCCGCTTCTCTGCAAATCTCGCCAGGAATACGCCCAGCTCAAACAGCATCCAGGTTGGGATGGCGAGCAGCAGCTGGGAAATCACGTCCGGCGGCGTCAGCAGCATGGCAACCACGAAGCAGCCGACGATGACATAGGGTCGCTTGCGAGCCATGCCGTCGGCGGTGGCAAGACCGGACCACGACAGCAGCAGGGTGGCGATCGGGATTTCAAAGGCGAAGCCGAAGGCGAAGAACATCTTCAGCACGAAATCCAGATAGCGGTTGATGTCGGTCATCATGGTGACACCCTCGGGCGTCACTGCTGCCAGAAATTCGAACACCAGCGGAAACACTAGGAAGTACGCAAATGCGACCCCGAGGTAAAACAGGCTGATGCTGGAGATCAGCAGCGGCAGAGCAAATTTCTTCTCGTGCAGATAGAGCCCTGGAGAGATGAACGACCATCCCTGGTGCAGGACGAATGGCATGCCGACGAAGATCGCGGTGAAGATGGCGAGCTTGAAAGGAGTCAGGAAGGGAGAGGCGACTTCCGTTGCGATCATGCTGCCGCTGTTGGGCAGATGCGCCATCAGCGGCGCGGCGACGAACTGGTACAGATCGTTGGCGAAGTAGTAGGTGGGGAAAAACAGCAGCATGATCACCAGCAGCGTGCGAAGAATACGGCTACGCAGCTCGATGATGTGATCGAGGAATGGCTGCTCGCTGGTGTCCACCTGCTCGTCGTGGGTTTGCGGGTCGGTTTTAGCCATTCCCTCGGGTTTCCTCGGGCGCTGATCGGGCGCTGCCCGTGGCAGGATTGTTTTCCCGCGCATCGGCGTTTCCGTCGGTGGTCTGGGTGGCCTCCGGTTGCTGCCCCGCAGCGGTGGTCGAACCATCTTTATCTGATTGGGGCGGCTGGATAGTCGGCTCTGTGGGTAGGCCTTTGGCCTCCCGTTCTATGCGCTTCATTTCCTCCAGAACCGCCTCGTTGTGCAGCTGCTTGCGGATATCGTCCATGCCGATCTCTTTCTCGATCTCGGTTTTGACCGAGACGAAGCTGCGTCGGAGCCTGCCGAACCAAAGGCCCAGCGTCCTCAGGGCTTCGGGAAGCCGTTCAGGACCGATGACGAGCAACCCGACGATGGTGATGAGCACCAGCTCGGGGAAGCCGATCTCAAACATTGCTGTTTTGATTCTGCTCTGTCTTTTTCGCCGTCGTCACCTCGCCCTCGATGACCTTGGGATCGTCAGTTTTCTCTGCTTTGGGATCTTCATCGCTGACCGCCTTGCGGAAGCCTTTGATGGCGGAACCGAGGTCAGAGCCCAGGCTCTTCAGCCGTTTGGGCCCGAATATGAGCAGAACGATGGCCAGAACCACCAGCAGCTCTGTGAGACCGAATCCTCCAAACATCAGCAAACTCCGTCAGTTGGTACGGGGATTATATAGAGCTTAGTCATGCCGGAGCGTTACCCGGTTCACTGACTTCGCCCGCGCTTCTCTACGTGTCCGGAAGTGCCGAATCGGTCCGCAAGGGCTTCCAGCACCCATTCCGGCTTCTGCTCCAGATGGATAAGCATCACCAGCGTATGAAACCAGAGATCCGCTACTTCGTTGACCAGCGGCTCGTCTTTGCCTTTTCCGGGCGTCGCATCTTTGGCGGCCAGCATCACCTCGGTAGCTTCTTCGCCCACCTTCTCCAGAATCCTGTTCAAACCGCTGGCATACAGGGATGCCACGTAGGATTGCTCCGGGTCGGCGGTACGGCGGGACTCCAGTATTTCTGTCAGTTGCTCGATGATTGGCATCTGTTGTCCTCAGGCCCTCACCAGCAGCAGGGAACCCAGCGCGGCGCTGATCAGACCCGCAATCGTGCCCATGTCCTGGCCGGCTTCCAGGGAAGATGTGATTGGCGCCCATAGTAGGGCGCTGGCCAGCAGGATCAAGGCCACGCCGGAGAGGCGTTTGCCCCGGCTCCGGCGGTCGATGCGGGATACCCGCCGCTCCAGGCTGTCGATCAGATCTCCCTGTCGCCGCACGGCTCTGTCGAGCCGCTTCAGCTGTGTCCCCGTTCGAACCACCAGTGCTGGCAGCCTCGGGAGCTGAGTGAAAAGTTCCGGAGCGTGCTCGGCAAGCTCGCGGAGGGTGGCGGCCGGGCCCACGTGATCCACCATCCAGCGCTCCATGAACGGCTTCGCCGTCTCCCACAGGTCCAGCTCCGGATAGAGCTCACGGCCCAGCCCCTCGATGTAAAGAAGGGTTTTCTGCAGCAGGACGAGCTGGGGCTGGATTTCCATGTTGAAATCCCGGGCCGTATCGAAAAGCTCGACCAGAAACTGACCGAAGGAGATCTCATTCAGCGGCTTCTCGAAGATCGGCTCGCACACCCTCTGTATAACGCGTTCGAACTCCGCCGGGTCGGTGTCATCTGGAATCCAACCGGATTCCAGGTGCAGCTGAGCCACCTGGGCGTAGTCCCGATTGAAAAATGCCAGCAGGTTTCTCGCCAGATAGTCCTGGTCTTCCCGAGTAAGCGAGCCGACGATGGCGCAGTCGATGGCGATGTAGTGGGGGTTATCCGGGTCCTCGGCGTTGACGAAGATGTTTCCTGGATGCATGTCCGCGTGGAAGAAGTTGTGGACGAACACCTGGGTGAAGAAGGTCTCCACCCCCCGCTCGGCCAGCTTTCGCATGTTGGTGCCCCGTGCTTTGAGGGCGGACAGGTTCGCGATGGGTATGCCGTAGATGCGTTCCAGTACCAGCACGTTCCGACGCGTCAGTTCCCAGTGCACCCGCGGAACGTAAAGCAGATGGGATCCGGCGAAATTGGTGCGAAGGTGCGCCGTGTTGGATGCTTCCTTCTGAAGATCCAGCTCGTCCAGGATAGTATGCTCGTAGTCGGCGACCACTTCCTTGAGATGCAGGCGTCGCGCGTCGACAGAATGCTCCTCGAGAAAGTCGGCCAGCCGGCGCAGCAGCTCGATATCCTCTCGAATGACGCCCTCGATTCCCGGTCGCACCACCTTTACCACCACCGGTGAGCCATCCGGCAGGGTGGCCGCATGCACCTGGGCGACGGAGGCGGAAGCCATGGGCTCCGTCTCGAAGTGGCTGAAGGCGACCGCGATGGGGGTGCCGATTGAAGATTCGATTAGCTGTTGCGCATCGCTCCCGGGAAAGGGCGGCACGTCATCCTGCAGCCGGGCGAGCTCGTCTGCGATGTCCAGCGGCAGGATGTCGCGACGCGTCGACATCAGCTGTCCGAACTTGATGAAAACCGGGCCCAGCTCCTCCAGCGCGAGGCGCAGTCGGCGTCCGCGGGAGGCATCCCCAATGGGTATCAATCTCGACGGCAGCAGATGCAGCAGGGCCTGATAGCGTGGCGGTATGGGGCTCTCGACGAGGCTGTCGTCGTTCAGCAGGGTATCAAGCCGGTAGCGGCTGATGGTCCACAGCACTTTTCCCAGACGCCGCAGCGGGTTCATGGCGGCTGCCTTCGTGCTTCCTCCGCGCCAACCCTGGCTGCAAGCCGGTCTACACGCAGGCGCATGTCGTCTATGGAGTCCAGCAGCTGATCCAGCTGCGGACGGCTTACAAATCGTTCTGACGCGCTCTGCCGCAGGGAGCCGCCTATGCCCTCCAGGGCCGAGCGCAGGCCGGCAATGGCGAGTTCGCCCATGCCCAGGAGGTTGTCCGTCGCATCTGCGCCGATGATTCCGGTCAACGGTGCGGTGAGGTCTGGCGCAAACCTGCTGAACAGGTCGCTCACCTCCTGCAGCACCGTAGTGTCGCCATCGATGCGCAGGTGCCCCTGCGGTTGCCCCTGGCCGCGCCCGGCAGCGGCGGGTTCTCCGTTCTGCAGCCAGCGTGCCAGCTCCGGCACCGGGCCCTCGATGATGACGTTTGGATCCGCGATGTCGTAGGGGTACAGGCGCATGCGGGCGCTCTCGATGCGCAGGGTGAAGTGCCTGGCTGGTAGCGGTGGCGGAAACTCCGCGATGATCCTGATGCTTCTGCCGTCCAGCTTGGACAGCCGCGCCGCGCTGGATGGGTCCAGATTCAGGCTCGCGTTTGCCAGTTCAGCGAGCGCATCGGTAAGCAGCGTTTCCACCGTGCTGAAACTGCCGGAAGTACTCAAGACGCTACCCCTCGGCGCGAGGCCGCACGCCCCGGTGCACGGCTGCGATTCCACCCGCGAAGTTGTGGTACTCGACCTGGGTAAATCCGGCGTCTTCCATCATCAGCTTCAGCGCCTGCTGGTTGGGATGTACCCGGATGGATTCCACCAGGTACTGGTAGCTGCCAGCGTCGCCTGCGACCAGTTTGCCCATGCCCGGCCACAGCGCCTGAAATGCCTTGTAGGCAGTTTCCAGCGCCGGATTCTCGGGTTTGGAGAACTCCAGAACCAGCAGAACGCCTTCGGGAACCAGAATCCGAACCAGTTCCCGCAGAGCCGCTTCCTTATCGGTGAAGTTACGCAGACCGAAGCCGATGACGACGCAGTTGAAGCTGGCGGTGGCGAATGGCAGCGACTCGGCGCAGGTCTGGCAAAGCTTGACCTGGGGCAAGCCGGCGTCCAGAAGGCGATCGCGCCCCACCGACATCATGGCAGGATTGATGTCGGCCAGCACCACTGACCCTTCCGGGCCCACCACGGGGGCGAACAGGGCCGACAGATCACCGGTTCCGCCCGCCAGGTCCAGTACCTTCTGCCCGGAGCGCACGCCGGACATCTCCACCAGCATGCGCTTGAAGATGCGGTGAGTACCCAGTGACATCAGATCGTTCATGATGTCGTAACGACTGGCCACACGTTCGAATACCCCGCCCACCAGGCGGCGCTTCTCCTGGGGTGAGACCTTGCGTAGTCCAAAGTCGACGGGGCTGTCTGAAGGCATGGGGAGCGGCCGACGCTGATTCGGTGTCAGTTTACGCCTTAGGATTCCATTGGCCCACCGGTATCGTCGGCAGTCGCGAGGCGTTTGCAGCCTTCAGATCGGCGAGGTATTCCTGCCAGTAGGTGTCCAGGTTTTCCCCCAGCTGATGCAGATAATCCCACGCATACAGGCCGGAATCGTGGCCATCGTCGAATATAAGGCGAACCGCATAGTTGCCCACCGGCTCGATTTTCTTGATGGCCACATATTTCTTGCCGGTTTCCAGCTTTCTCTGGTCGGCGCCGTGTCCACGGACCTCGGCGGACGGCGAGTACACTCTCAACAGCTCGGCAGGAATCAGCGACGCTGTCGTCTCGAAGTTTACTTCCAGGGTTCGGGACTTCTTGTGATAGACGATTTTTCGGGGTGGTTGCATGGCGTCGGTTGCGGCATTCGGTTGCTGTCAGAGGATATAGCGGGACAGGTCGTGGTCTTTCACCAGTTCTGACAGCCGGGCGTCCACATACTCGCCGTCGACGCGTAGTGAGGCATCCGATTGCTCTGACGCTCCATAGGAAATCTCTTCCAGGAGCCGCTCGAGCAGCGTATGGAGGCGCCGTGCGCCTATGTTCTCGGTGCCTTCGTTGACCTGCCAGGCCAGCTCGGCAATTCGGGTGAGGCCATCCTCGGTGAAGTCGATGGTCACTCCTTCGGTGCCAAGCAGCGCGACGTATTGTTCGGTCAGGGAGGCGTCCGGCTCCACCAGGATGCGCCGGAAGTCCTCGGGCGTGAGGGCGGAAAGCTCCACGCGGATGGGCAGCCGACCCTGCAGTTCCGGGATCAGATCGGACGGCCGCGCCAGGTGAAAGGCGCCGGAGGCGATAAAGAGTATGTGGTCCGTGCGAACCGTCCCGTACTTGGTGGAGACGGTGCAGCCTTCGATCAACGGCAGCAGATCCCGCTGTACCCCCTCGCGGGAGACGTCGGCACCCACGCTTTCGCTGCGTTTAGCCACCTTGTCCATCTCGTCGATGAAAACGATGCCCGTCTGCTCTACGGCTTCCACCGCCTTTGCTTTGACCTCGTCTTCGTTGATCAGCTTGGCCGCTTCCTCCTCGCGGACCTTGCGCAGGGCGTCGCGAATCTTCAGCCGAACCGTTTTGCGCTTTCCTCCACCCAGATTGCTGAACATGTTCTGCAGCTGGCTGGTCATCTCCTCCATTCCCGGGGGGGCCATGATTTCCACGCCCAGCTGCGAGGCTTGCAGCTCCAGCTCTATCTCCTTGTCGTCCAGCTCTCCTTGCCGCAAGCGCTTGCGAAACAGCTGACGCGTCGCCGAGTCGCCCTCGTCGGTCTTTTCCTCGGCATCCTGAGCAAAGCCGATTTTCCTTGGCTCGGGCAGCAGGGCGTCCAGTATGCGTTCTTCAGCCTCGTCTTCGGCCCGATGCTTTACCACCTCGATCTGGGCCTCGCGCTGCATCTTCACTGCAGCATCGGCGAGATCCCGGATGATCGATTCCACGTCTCTGCCCACATAGCCCACCTCGGTGAATTTCGTGGCTTCCACCTTGATGAAAGGTGCGCCTGCGAGCTTGGCCAGGCGTCGGGCGATTTCGGTTTTCCCGACCCCGGTGGGACCGATCATGAGGATGTTTTTGGGAACGATCTCCTCGCGCAGATCTGCTGACAGCTGCAATCGCCGCCAGCGGTTGCGCAGCGCGATGGCCACCGCCCGCTTCGCTTCTTCCTGGCCGATGATGTGCTTGTTCAGCTCATCGACAATTTCTCTCGGCGTCATCATGGTCATGCCGGGTTCAGCACCTCGATCGTACGGTTGTGATTGGTGTAGATGCAGATATCGCCTGCGATTTCTAGGGCTTTCTCCGCGACGTCGCGAGCCGAAAGTTGCGTATTTTCCGCCAGCGCCCGTGCCGCCGCCTGCGCGTAGGGCCCGCCGGAGCCGATGGCGATGATGCCGGCTTCCGGCTCGATGACGTCGCCGGTCCCACTGATCAGGAGGGCGGTCTGGAGATCAGCCACCACCAGCATCGCTTCCAGGCGGCGCAGCGCCCGGTCCGATCTCCAGTCCTTTGCCAGCTCGACGGCGGCGCGGGTGAGGTTACCCTGGAACTTGTCCAGGGCGGCTTCGAAACGCTCGAACAGGGTGAACGCGTCCGCCGTCCCTCCAGCGAACCCGGCCAGCACCTTGTCCTGGTGGAGTCGCCGCACCTTTCTCGCGTTGCCCTTCATCACGGTATCGCCCAGAGATACCTGACCGTCACCGCCCAGGGCGACGCTGCCGCCTCGATGAACACAGATGATAGTTGTCGCGTGTGCCTGCTCCATGAGTGCGTTCAGGTTCCTTCAGTTGACTGTTTGGCGCCGGAGATTCGATTGAGGATAGTGGGGACGGCTGCGGTGGAATGCAATGACGTGCTGCTTGGCCGCCGTCACGTAGGTTTTCGGCGTCGAATATACAGGGCATCCAGGTTCTGCTCCCGCAGCTTGGTCAGCGCCCGCTGTGCGAGAACCTGGCTCTCGAAGGGTCCAACGGTGACGCGGTACCACACGGCGTTGTCCAGCCTGGTGGACGTCGTGCTCGCCGGAAGGTCCTGGAGCAGCAGCCGGGCACGCAGCGATTCGGCTTCGGCTTGGTGCCGGAAGGACGCCGCCTGAATCAGATACTCGACGCTGCCAGGCTCCTCGGTTTGATCCTGCACTTCGTAGGCGCCCGGGTCCGCCGTAACCTGGCTGTTGCGTAGCAGATTGTCGAACTCGAAGGTTACCTCGGGGGAATCCTCGGTCGACGCCCCCGGCGAGAGTGAGCGTTCGGCCTTTGTTTCCCCGGCGTTCGACCCCGACGGCAATGCGCCGGACAGAAATTCCGGTGCGTAGGCGGCGATCAGAACGATAATGGCGCCAAGGATGACCCCTGCCGAGAAGCTGGGCGTGTGAAAAAAAGTCCGCTCGCGATTCGCGCGGCTTCGGGAGGCCCCGGACTTTCTTTTTGAGGGTCGGTTGCCGTTCCGCCTCGGCGCAGCCCTGCGTGCCGGCGGAGACTTCGACTTGGTCCCTGACCGGCTGATTGCCACCTGCAGAAAGGGAGAAACCAGCGCGTGGAACGGATTTGAGCGCTTCGTCATGCGGGCTAATGATAGGTCAATTGCTGCCGGAATGATTCTTCGGGGGGTGGCCGGTCAGGGATCGCGATCGTGCTGACTCGTGCCCGATTTGAGGTTCAATCTCAGAAAGTATCGTACGGGTCGATATCCAGAGACCAGCGCAGCCGGCGCGCCGTTAAGGGCAGTTCGGCGCACACGTGCAGGGCACGATGCAGTTGCGCTCGAGTGTCCGCCAGCAGCAGCAGCTGGTACCGGTAGCGATCCGCAAGCTTCGGAATAGGCGCTTCAGCGGGCCCGAGCGCCTCGATTTCCGTTCGGTGCCTGTGCCTGATGGCTTCCCTCGCGGTCTCCAGGAACCCCAATGCAGCCTTGGGTTCGTGGCTTTCAGCTCGCAGCAGCGCCATGGGCCGAAACGGTGGTAACCCGCCGGCCCGCCGGGTTGCCATTTCGCGCCTGGCGAAACCCTGGTAACCCTCCTTGACCAGGGCCGTCAGAATCGGATTCTCCGGTTGATATGTCTGAATCCACACTTCTCCGGGGCGTTCGGCCCGCCCGGCCCGTCCGGCAACCTGAACGATCAGCTGGGCGGTGCGTTCCGGGGCTTTGAAGTCGGCGCTGCAGAAACCTGCATCCGCGTTGATGATGGCCACCAGCGTCACATTGGGAAAGTGATGCCCTTTGGCCAGCATCTGGGTGCCGACAAGAATAGCCGGCGCGCCGCTGTTTATGAGCCTGAGGCTCTCCTCCAGGCGCTTCTGGCTGCGCACTGTGTCTCTGTCGATTCGGTAAAGGGGCGTATCGGGAAACATGGCCCGCAGCCCTGCTTCCGTGCGCTGCGTGCCGAGGCCCACAGCCAGCAGATGACCGTTGCCACAGGACGGGCATGCGGCCGGCAGGCCGATTCGATGATCGCAGTGGTGGCAGATCAAGCCCGGTGGCTTGCGGTGCAGCGTCATGCGCATGTCGCAGCGCCCGCAGATGGCCGCCCAGCCGCATGTAGGGCATAGATAACTCGGCGCGTACCCCCGACGATTCAGGAACACCAGCACCTGGCCTTGTGCCTCCAGGTGGGTGGCGATGATTCTCTGCAGCCGATCGCTGACGCCGTCTGACAGCGTGTGGCCCCGGATGTCCAGCAGGTTGAAGCTCGGCATGACGGCACCCCCGGCCCGGTGCTTCAGCTCCAGGTGCCTGTAGCGGCCGGTTTGCGCGTTGTGCAGAGATTCGAAAGACGGCGTGGCGCTGCCGAGGAGCAGCGGGATCTGCAGGGTCTGGGCGCGCTTGACGGCCACGTCACGCGCTGAGTAGCGCAGCCCTTCCTGCTGCTTGAACGAGCCGTCGTGTTCCTCGTCGACGACAATGAGGCCGAGGTTCTTGAACGGGGTCAGCACGGCCGAACGGGTGCCGATGAGAATGCCTTCTTCGCCGGCCCGGCAGCGCAGCCATGTCTGCAACCTCTGCTGGTCGGTCATCCCCGAGTGCATGGTCGAGGCGCTGCCGAACCGCGCCTCGAATCGTGACAGGGTCTGGGGGGTCAGGGCGATCTCCGGTACCAGCACCAGCACCTGTCTGCCTTGGGCTCTGACTTGCTCGATGAGCCGCATGTAGATTTCGGTCTTGCCGCTACCCGTCACCCCCTCGAGCAGGGTTGGGACGAAGCCGGTGCCCTCATTCTGCAGCTGCACCATGGCCGCCTGCTGCTCGGCATTCAGGGCGTGTCGACCGGATGTGGCAGCCCCGCGCGGGGGGCTGGTCTCGGGATCGGCGGCCTCACCGGCAACGATAAGGCCCTTTCCCGCCAGGGCACGGATCACCGTTTGACTGAACCCGGCCTCCCTTAGCGCCCTGTGGCTGGCGCAGCCGTGGTTCTGCTTCAGATAGCCGATCAGTGCTGCCTGTTTGGGGGCTCTGCGAGGGGCGGCCTCTGAGTTCCTCAGCTGCCAGATTCGCTCGCGGTGGATCTTCAATTCCGATCCCCGGCGCGCTTCCGCCGGCAGCAGGGTCCCGAGCACCTCGCCCAGGGGGTGCTGGTAGTAGCTGGCCAGCCAGAGCCCCAGCTGGAAAATCTCGTCGCCCAGCACGCTGCCGTCGTCCAGCACGGCCAACAGCGGCTTAGGCGCCTGGTGAGCATCCTCGGGGTCCAGCGTTATGCAGACGCCGGTGAGAGACTGCCTGCCGAACGGCACCCTGACTCGGGAGCCGATGGCCGGTGGCTTCAGGTTCTCCGGAACCAGATAATCAAACAGCTGGGGCAGTGGCTTGGGTACCGCTATGCGGGCAATGTGGCCAGTGACGGTCAAGAGATTCCTCGTGCTTTGGGGCTCATGCGGCCTGGGTTGCGATCATTGTGACATGTGACTAGAATTCGCCGCCCTCGAAGCAGGCATTCATGGCCGGACAAATGAAACCAGAAATTCACCCCCAGTACACCGATATCAAAGCGAAATGCAGCTGCGGCAACGTCATCGAGACCCGCTCGACGCTCGGCGAGGATGTGAATCTGGACGTATGCTCCGCCTGCCACCCTTTTTATACCGGCAAGCAGAAGGTGCTTGACGCCGGGGGTCGGGTCGAACGCTTCCGCCGTCGATTCGGCAATCGCTCCGGCAGCAGCTGAGCGGAACGCCGACCCGCGTGCTTTCCCGGTAGCCCCAGCGGCGCGGGCGCCCGGTTTTTCAGATCTCCAGTCCGTTCACTGATCATTCATCGGAACCTGATTAATATCACGGGTCTAAACCTTCTGTGAGAGATGGCTTTTGGCCATTCTTTTTATAGACGGCAGCAACCCGCCGCTCTACCCGGAGTGGCAGGCCTACGTGAATGAAATCGGCCAGAGGCTGGTGGCCGTGTCGCCCATGGCCGGTGACACATTCTACTTCTACGTCATCGATAATCCGGCGGTGAATGCCATGGCGTTCCCCGATGGCTACATTTTCGTCAACCGCGGCCTGATTTCCTATCTGCGCTCCGAGGACGAGCTGGCAGGAGTTATTGGCCACGAGATCGGCCACGTGGTGGGTCGGCACGCGTTCCGCAGCAATTCTGTCCGCCGGTTGGGGAGCATCGCCGGCTTCGTGGCGGCGGTCCTGACGGGCACCGGAACCGTAGCGGATCTGTCGAACACCGCCGCGGCCACGGTGGCCTCCGGCTATGGGCGGGAATTCGAGCTGGAAGCTGACGAATACGGCGCGCGGTTTCTCGCCCTGGCGGGTTACAACCCGCTGGCCATGATCGATGTTCTGCACGTGCTCAAAGATCATTCGCTGTTCAGCAAGAACGTCATGGGGCAACCCAACGCTTATCATGGGCTGTTCTCGACGCACCCCAAGAATGACAAACGGCTCAATGACGCCGTGCTGCAGTCGCAGAATCTGCTTCCGGAGACCCTTTCCGAATCCGAGCGGGATTTTTGGGAGATGATGGATGGTCTGGTTTTTGGGGACGAAGCGGCAACCGGCCTGATAAAAGGCGAGACTTACTATCACGGCGCGCTGCGCGTGGTGATCGCCTTTCCGCAGGGTTGGGACGTCACCAATACTGCTGCGGAAGTGCTTAGCCGATCGCCCATGGGTGCAACCCATTCGTCCATTTCCGTGCAGCGTCTCAATGCGCCTTCGGACCAGCAGACGCCGGAAGAGTATGTCACCAAAACGCTGAAAAGAGACGACGTTACTGAGGGTGAGGCCCTTGAGATAAACGGCTACTCAGCGTTCATCGGCAAGATAGAGGTGGCGACCGGCAGCGCCCGGGCGCGTCGAATCGGCGTGATATACAAAGATTCCAGCGTCTATCTTTTCCGAGGTGAAGTCGGACCGGTGGGCGACCCGGTGGCTTTCGAGCCGCTCTGGCGTTCGACGCTGGAATCGTTCCGGGCCATGACCGCCGACGACTTGAGAGTGGCCAACAATCAGCGGATTGAGGTGGTGCTGGCCGATCCCGGCGACACCTACGCGGAGCTGGCCCAGAAAGTGTCCATAAAGTCCTACCCCGAAGAGACGCTTCGTCTCATCAACGGTGATTATCCGAACGGCGAGCCAATGGCCGGGGATTACATCAAGATCATCCAGTAGTGGTCGGCGTGACGCCGTTCGTCGGCGAAACGCCGTTCGTCGGCTGAGTGGGGGCAGCAGGGGCGGAACCCCTGGCTTACCGGTCGCCGTAACCCGATCAGAAAATATCGACCGGCGTGAGGTCGTCCTGGGGATCGCCGGACTGAAATCTGGAGGCCGGTTTGGCCTTTGGCGCGTGCTCTTTGAGAAAGTACTCGAAGATGGCGTCCTGCTGCGTGGGCGTGGCGACGTCGCCGGTCCGCGGATCGATCTTCATGGTCACCACGCCCGCGGGCAGCGCCGCCGGCTGCTCGGGTTTGTCATCCAGCGCCGCCTGCATGTACTCGATCCAGATGGGCAACGGGTTGTTCGATCCGTACTCGCGCCTGCCCAGCGGCGTATGATCCGGGAATCCGACCCAGACCGTCGTTACGATGGCCGGATTGAAGCCATTGAACCAGGTATCCGCGGCTTCGTTGGTGGTGCCCGTCTTGCCCGAAAGATCTTCCCGCTCGAGGCTGCGGGCTCTAGTGCCTGTTCCGCGACGGATCACGTCCTTGAGCATGCTGCTCATGATGTAGGCGATGCGCTCGTCGATGGCTCTTTCAGCGGGGATGATCGTGGGCTCTGGCTCGCTCCCTGAGGGTTCCGGCGGGCTCTGGAGCTCGTTGGGCGGCAGCTGCTCCGGTGTAGCGTTCGCCTCCAGAATCTGCGCGCGCTCCGCTGGATTTTCCGGGCAGTCCCGGCAGACCACGGGGTAGCGCGGCTCGAAAACGGTTTCCCCGTTCAGGTCCCGCACCTGGCTGACGATGTGCGGGGTCACCCGCCACCCACCGTTGGCGAATACCGCGTACGCCGTCACCATTTCTGCCGGCGTCACGGCCATGGTGCCGCCGCCGATTGCCAGCTGGGTATTACGGGGAAACGTAGTCGTGTCAAAGCCGAAGCGCTTCACGTAGTCGAGAATCTCGGGCGCGCCGACGTCGAGAAGTACCCTCATGGACACCAGATTGATGGAGCGATACAGCGCTTCGCGCAGCCGGGTGGGTCCGTTGTACTGGTTGTTGTCGTTGTCCGGTCGGTAGTCCGACTCCAGATTCTGATCTTCGAATACCAGCGGCGCGTCCATGTAGATGCTCGCAGGCGTAACCCCTTGTTCGAGCGCGCCGGCGTAGACGAAAGGCTTGAATCCCGATCCCGGTTGACGTGCCGCCTGCAGCGCGTGGTTGAACTGATTGAGAGCAAAATCGTAACCGCCTACCAGGGCCAGAACGGCGCCCGTATCCGGATTCATGGAGATCAGTGCGCCCTCGACCGCCGGTATCTGGGTCAGGACCCATCGGCTTTCCTGGTCGCCGTCCACATCCTCGGTTGCTTCCCGCAGGCGTATCACATCGCCCACCGACAGCACATCGGTCGCCGCGCTCGGCCTCGCTCCGCGAGTATTCTCATCGATATAGGGCCGAGCCCACTTTATGGCGTCCAGGTCGATGCGGACACTGGCGCCGCCCGATAACATCGCCATCGCGTGGTCTTCGCCGGCGCTTATGACCACGGCGGGTTCCAGGTCCACATAGGCGCGGTACTCGCGCAGAGCAACCAGGTACTCCTCTTCCGTCTGCTGACCGAGGTTGGCTTCCGCACCGCGGTATCCATGTCGTCTGTCGTAGCTGACCAGCCCCTTTCTGACCGCGTTCTTCGCCGTCCTCTGCAGCTTGCTGTCCAGGGTGGTTATCACCTCATATCCGCCGCTGTACAGATCCGGGATTCTTCGCAGCAGCTGCTGCCTGACCCACTCCGCAGGGTAGGGGGCGGCCACGTCCAGCTCACGCTGATAAACCCTTGCCGTGATGGGGGCCGCCACCGCCGCGTGGAATTGCTCCACGGTGATGGATTCCTGAGCCAGCATGCGACCCAGCACCAGGTTGCGTCGCCGCACCGCTCGCTCCGGACCGTTGATCGGATTGCCCGCGGTGGGCGCCTGTGGGATGCCTGCCAGCATGGCCAGCTGGGCCAGGTTCAATTGTTTCAGGGGCCGGCCGTAGTAGGTAAGCGCCGCCGCCTGCGCGCCATAAGCCCTCTTGCCGAATGGTACGACGTTTATGTAGAGCGCCAGGATCTCGTCTTTGCTCAGCTCGCGCTCGATCTTTAACGCGAGCAGCATTTCCTTGAACTTGCGGATGAAGGTCTGCTCCAGGGAAAAAGAGATGTTGCGCGCCAACTGCATGGTGATGGTGCTGGCCCCGGAGCGGATCTCTCGTGAGAGCACGAGATCAATGGAATCATTGAGAAGCGAAATGTAATCGATCCCGCGGTGTTTGTAGAAACGCTTGTCCTCGGTGTCGAGCAACGCGCTTACAAACAGATCTGGAACTTCGTCTAGAGTTATAGGGATGAGACGTCGTTCTCCGAACTCGGCGATGAGCTGGCGGTCGGCGGTATACACCCTCAGGGGAGTCTCCAGTCGAACTTGGCGGTAGGTCTCAGCTTTGGGTACTTGAGGGTCCAGATAGAGATAGACGGCGGCGAGACTGAGGACTGCGGCACATACACCCGAGAGTGCCAGCCACATAATGCGTCGCGTAATGGGTGTTGATGTGTTTGTCATTCGCCTGAATCGGGAAACGGGATGCGATTGCCAACATGACAATCCTGGTATTTAATGTTCGACCACATAAATAGGACGTAAGTGCCCGACGCTATAAGGAAATTTAATTGTGTTCGGCCTATTTCAAAATAAGCCCAATGTTGTCATTGGACTGGACATTAGTTCCACTTCTGTCAAGTTGCTTGAGCTTTCGAGGAGCAACGGGCGGTACCGAGTGGAAGCATACGCTGTAGAGCCTCTGCCTCCGAATGCGGTAGTGGAGAAGAATATTAGCGATGTGGAGGGCGTAGGTGAAGCGGTCAAGCGCGTCATCAGCCGTTCCAAGTGCTCCGCCAAAGGCGCTGCGGTCGCGGTAGCCGGCTCCGCGGTGATCACCAAGACCATCGAGATGGATTCGGTGCTTACCGATGAAGAGATGGAAAACCAGATTACCGTCGAAGCGGATCAGTACATACCGTACCCGCTCGATGAGGTGGCGCTGGATTTCGAGGTTCAGGGGCTTTCGGAGCGAAATCCGGAACAGGTCGAGGTTCTGCTGGCCGCCTGTAGAAAAGAAAACGTCGAGATGCGGGAGGCCGCGCTGCAGCTCGGTGGCCTCAAGCCGCTGATTGTCGACATCGAGGCCCACGCTATGAAGCGTGCGTTCGAGCAGCTGAAACCGCAGCTGGGCGCGAACCCGGAAGACCTCGTGGTAGCGATCATCGACATCGGCGCGACCATGACCACGCTCTCCGTGCTAGCTGATGAGCGTTCCATTTACACACGTGAACAGCTGTTCGGTGGCAAGCAGCTCACCGAGGAGATACAGCGTCGCTACAGTCTTTCGTTCGAAGAAGCGGGGCTCGCCAAGAAACAGGGCGGTCTTCCCGACGATTACGAAGAAGAGGTTCTGCAGCCTTTCAAGGAGGCCGTGCTTCAGCAGGTGACTCGATCGCTGCAGTTCTTCTTCTCGTCCAGTCAATACGATGACGTTGACTACATCGTGCTGGCTGGCGGAACGGCATCAATCGAAGGGCTTGCCGAGATGATTGAGGCGAAGCTCGGCACGCCGACCATCATCGCCAATCCGTTTGTGGACATGTCGCTTTCGAACAGGGTTGATGCGGACGCCCTGGCAAACGACGCGCCAGCGATGATGATCTCTTGCGGGCTCGCCATGAGGAGTTTCGACTGATGGCAAGAATTAACCTCCTACCCTGGCGCGAGTGGGAACGCGAGCGAAAACGAAAAGAGTTCCTGATCAACATGGGCGTAGTGCTCGTGATCGGCCTCGGCATCGTGTTCACGGCGGGCTGGTACCTTGATGGCAACATCGAGCGCCAGAATGATCGCAACAAGTTTCTGGAATCGGAAATCGCCGTGCTTGACGAGAAAATCGTCGAGATCAGCAACCTCAAAAAGACGCGGGATGAGCTTCTCGCACGGATGAGAGTCATCCAGGAGCTGCAGGGAAATCGCCCGGTGATCGTTCGTGTATTCGACGAGCTGGTGCGCACGCTGCCCAAGGGTGCGCACTTCCGGCAGCTGGAGATGATTGCCAACGTGCTCACCGTTGATGGTACCGCCGAATCGAACAACCGCATCTCCTCGCTCATGCGCAACCTGGACGGATCGGATTGGTTTGCCGAGCCTAATCTCAAGAGCATCAAGGAAGACGACAAGTCCAAGGACTACGGAGATCAGGCCAGCAGCTTCAACCTGACGTTCTTCCAGGTGAACCCCAACGCGGTTGAGACCGACGAAGAAACCCCGGCAACCGAAGTGACGCAGGGAGAGTAGTCATGGCTTTGCAAGATACCCTCGACCAGCTGCGGAACTTCGATCTTGGCGATCTCGATGTCAACAACATCGGCGCCTGGCCGACCCCGGTCAAGGCGATTCTGCTGCTCCTCATTTTCATTGCCGTTATCGGTGGCGGTTATTACTTCTATCTGACGGACAAGCAGAAGGCGCTTGATCTTGCCGCCAGCAAAGAGTCCGAACTGCGTCTGGATTACGAAAAGAAAAGCTTTGAGGCGGCCAATCTGGACGCTTACAGAAAACAGAAAGAAGAAATGGAGGCAACCTTCGGCGCGCTGCTGCGCCAGCTTCCGAGCGACACCGAAGTTCCCGGTCTGCTTGAAGACATAACTCGCGCAGCTCTGGACAACGAGCTCACCATCGAGAGCATCGACCTGGAGGCCGAGAAACGCACAGAGTTTTACGTGGAGCTGCCCATCGACATCGTTGTCGAAGGTGACTATCACAAGATTGGCGCATTCGTGAGCGGCGTGGCCAACCTTTCCAGGATCGTGACGCTGCATGATTTCAAGATTGCGCCTCAGAAGACGGCACAGAATCTGAAGATGACGATCCTGGCCAAGACCTATCGGTATTTAGAAGAGGAAGGTTGATGCGGGTCTACCTGAAGAGCACATTGGCAGTGCTGCTTTCCGCGACGCTTTTCGGCTGCGGAGGCGGTGAAGAATATTCCGACTTGCGGGACTTCATGGCAGAGGTAGAAGCGCGGCCCAAGGGTCGTATCGAGCCGCTGCCGACGATCCAGCAAGTGCCGCCTTACAGCTATCAGGCGAGCAATATGCGCAGCCCGTTCGAGCCCCCGGTTATTATCAAGCGGGTCGAGCGGGATCGTGGCGGCGTGAAGGTCACCCCTGACTTCAACCGCGCGAAGCAATACTTGGAGCAGTATCCCATTGGCAGTCTTGCCATGGTTGGGACTCTGGCTCAGGGCCCCAGTGTCTACGGGCTGGTAAGGGATGCTGACGGTGGTGTGCATCGCGTCCAGAGCGGCGATTACATGGGCACTGACCACGGTCAGATTCAGACCGTTGGCGATGGCGCTATCGAGCTGATTGAGATAGTTCCCGACGGCAACAAGGGCTGGGTGGAAAGGGCTCGGACCGTCGCGCTGGGTGGTGAGAATAGAGGATGATGATCATGCTGAATTTGACCAAGCGGTGTTACAGAGGAATGGTACGCCGAACGGCTCGGGCCCGGTTGGGAACCTTTGCCTGCTTTATGGCTCTGGCGTCTGCATTGCCCGCTGTGCCGGCATTCGGTGCGACCATCGAATCCATCGAATTTTCCTCTCTGCCGGGGGATCGAACCGAAATACGGATGCAGTTTGACGGCACGCCTCCGGAGCCGACGGGCTACACCATCGAGCAGCCGGCGCGAATCGTGCTCGACATGCCCACCGTGGAGAGCGCTCTCGAGAAGAAGCACTTCGATCTCGGTATCGGCAACGCCCGAAAGGTGTCGGTCGTTTCCACCAAGGATCGCACCCGCGCCATCGTAAATCTCACCCGGCTTGTGGGTTACGAGACTGAGATTCAGGGCAATACTCTCTATCTGACGGTCGGTGGAGCTGGCGCGTCCGGCGTGCCGGTGACCGCGCAGCGCGGAAGCGCGGTAGACGTGGGTTCCCGCCAGGTTGCCGTTACAGACTCTCGCATCGAGAGCGTTGACTTCCGCCGCGGCGAGCAGGGCGAAGGACGCATTCTGATCGAGCTGTCCAATCCCAAGGCGCCGGTTAACGTGTCTATGGACGGCGGCAAGATTCGCATCGAGGTGAGCGATACCCAGCTGCCAAAAGAGCTTCAGCGGCGTCTGGATGTCACCGATTTCGCCACGCCCGTGCAGATTGTCGACGCGTTGCAGCAGGGTCCGAACGTGACCTTCACGGTGGATGCCACGGGTGACTTCGATTACCTGGCCTATCAGGCAGACAACAGGCTCTCTGTAGACGTCAACCCGGTCTCCAAGGAAGAGCTGGAGCAGCGAACCGATGTGTTCAAGTTTTCGGGTGAGAAGCTGTCTCTCAACTTCCAGGACATCGAGGTCCGCTCTGTTCTGCAGCTCATCGCAGATTTCACCGATCTGAACCTGGTTGCCAGCGATACGGTTGCGGGCCGCATAACGCTGCGCCTGAAGAACGTGCCCTGGGATCAGGCTCTGGAACTCATTCTGAAAACCAAAGGTCTGGATCAGCGCCAGGTGGGCAACGTGCTTCTGGTGGCGCCCGCCGCCGAGATTGCCGCGCGGGAAAAGCTGGAACTGGAAAATCAGAAGCAGATTTCAGAGCTGGCCCCGCTGCGCACCGAGTTCATCCAGGTCCGTTACGCCAGCGCCACTGCTCTGTTTGAGCTGTTCAACAACGCAGCCGGCGAGAGCGGCCAGACCATGCTGTCTGATCGTGGCAGCGTTATCGTCGATGAACGGACCAATGCCATCATTCTGACCGATACCGCAGAGAAGCTGGAAGATTTCCGACGCGTGATCGCCCAGCTGGACGTTCCGGTGCGCCAGGTTCTGATTGAAGCCAGGGTGGTAACCGCCACCGCCAATTTCTCCGAAGAGCTTGGTATTCGCTGGGGTGGTGGCAAGATCACCAACGACAAATGGAAGTTTGGCGGCTCACGGCAAACTCTGACGGAGCTGCAGGACATCATCGTTAGTGGTAGCGGCGAAATCAGTTCACCCCAGGATCTGGTCGTCGACCTTGGCGTCAGCGGACCGGGCGCCAGCAGCTTCGGCGTAGGTATTACCGGCGAGGGGTATCTCCTCGATCTGGAGCTCTCGGCGCTGGCCTCCGATGGCCATGCGGAAGTCGTTGCCCGACCGAAGGTCATCACCGCTGATAAATCGTCTGCTTATATCGAATCCGGGGTTGAGATTCCTTATCAGGAAGCATCTTCCAGTGGCGCCACCTCCACGTCGTTTAAAGACGCGGTGCTGGAGACGGAGGTTCTAGTCGACAACGGTCAGACCGTGGTTCTCGGCGGTATATTCCAGACCGACCGCAATGTCTCCACCACCAAGACGCCGTTCCTGGGTGATCTGCCCTACGTCGGAGCCCTGTTCAGGACCAAGACCGAGCGGGATGACAAGCAGGAGCTGCTGATCTTCATCACGCCCAAGATACTGCGCGATAGCCTGACTCGCTGAGCGGTTATCCTCTACACTAGACGGCGCCCGGAGGGCGCCGTTTTTTTATGCAGAAACCGAATATCATCCTCGTCGGCCTGATGGCTGTGGGTAAAAGCACGGTAGGACGCCTGCTGGCGCAGTCGTTGAGCCTGGTTTTCTACGATTCGGATCACGTCATCGAAGAGCGGGCTGGCGCGCCCATTTCCTGGATTTTCGATGTCGAGGGGGAGGTTGGATTTCGTGACCGTGAAGAGCATGTTCTCGATGACCTCACGCAACAGCAGGGCATTGTGCTCGCGACGGGCGGCGGCGCGGTTCTGCGGCCTTCGAATCGAAAGGTGCTTGCGAATCGCGGCATCGTGATTCATCTGGACAGCCCTCTGGAGCGACTGGTGCAGCGAACCCGCCGCGATCGGAAACGCCCCCTGCTCCAGCAGGGTAACCCGAGGGAGACGCTCGCCCGCTTGCAGCGGGAGCGGGAGCCGCTGTATCGGGAGATCGCCGATTACCGGTTCGTTACCGATCGGCAGGGCCCTAAGGCGCTTGCCAGACAGATCGAGGAAAAACTGAAAGAAGACGGGCTGCTATGACTGATTGGGTGCAGGTAGACGTTGACCTTGGCGAACGAAGCTACCCCATCTACATCGGTGCGGGAATAATGGCGCGCGGAGCTCTGCTCGCGCGACACATCGGCGGCGGGCAGGTCGCCGTTTTCAGCAACGAGACGGTCGCACCCCTCTACCTGGAACGGCTGCTGGAGGCTCTGGGCAGCCGCTATCAGGTGGACGTGTTCACGATGCCCGATGGTGAGGCGCACAAAAATTTAGACAGCTACGCGTCGGCCGTGGATTTCCTGCTGGAGCATCGCCACGGTCGCGATACCACGCTCATAGCTTTGGGTGGCGGCGTTGTGGGTGACCTCACCGGCTTCGTCGCTGCAACTTATCAAAGGGGGGTTGATTTCATTCAGGTGCCCACGACGCTGCTGGCTCAGGTGGATTCCTCCGTCGGTGGTAAAACCGCAGTCAATCGTCCTCGCGGTAAGAATATGATCGGCGCCTTTTACCAGCCGCGCTGCGTGCTGGCCGATACGTCAGTTTTCGATACCCTGCCTGAAAGGGAATACCGGGCCGGTCTGGCAGAAGTCGTGAAGTATGGTGTCATCGTCGATGCTGAGTTCTTTCGATGGTTGCAGAAAAGGGCAGCGTCCTGCCTGGCGAGGCAGCCCGATGCGTTGGCCCATGCGGTTCGCCGGTCCTGCGAGCTGAAAGCACGGGTCGTTTCCGCCGATGAGCGCGAAGGCGGGCTGCGCGCCGTGCTGAATTTCGGGCACACTTTCGGACATGCGATTGAGACCCTCACCGGCTACCGGCGTTATCTGCATGGTGAGGCAGTGGCTATCGGCATGGTCATGGCCGCTGATCTCTCGGCCAGGCAAGGGCTGCTGCCCTGGGCGCAAGCCTTTGAAATTCGGCAGCTGCTGGCGTCTCTTGGGCTGCCCGTCGCACCACCACTTCTCGATGCGCCGGACATGGTCCAAGCCATGGGTGCCGACAAAAAGGTGAAAAACGGCAAGCTGTGGCTGGTGCTTGCTGAAGCCATCGGCAGCGTGCACGTAACCGAGGAGGTCGACATGTCGGCATTGCATCAGACCCTAACAGCAGGCGAGCGGCTCTGTCATGGCTGACGAGACTCCTGCCAATCTGACGGAAGGTACGGATCAGCAGCAGACCGGGGACAAACAGGTGCTTGGCCTGGCCCGCAATCCTTTTGTGGACCCGGCACCCGGATTTTATGAGGGTGGCGATCGTAAGACCTATCTCGAGCAGCTGCGTCATCTATCCCAGTGGTCCAGAAGAGTCCTGCTGGTCACGGGCCCTCACGATTCCGGCAAGAGCGTGCTCTATCGCCGGCTCTCCGCCAGCCTGGAACCCCGGGCGAAAGCGGCGCGCATCAACGGCGCCCTGATCAACTCATCGCGCGAGGTGCTGGCCGGCATCGTACAGGGTTTCGGACTCGCAGCCCCCGCCGATGCGCATGCACAGCTGCTGATGGATGTGATCGTCGCCCACGTGGAGGATCAGCAGCGTGACGAGCGATTCTGTGTCATTCTCGTGGATGATGCCGAGCTGCTGGATGGCCGTGCTGTTGAGCAGCTACTGACGTTGGTCAGCCGTTGTCCTATCCGGATACTGCTGTTCGCCGAGGTGCGTATCGTGCCGATGGTGGAGCGGATGGCTAAACGGCTGGAAGTGGGCTGGCACGAGTTGCGGTTGTCGGGGTTCGACGTAAATGATGTCCGTGAGTATCTGGAATGGCAGTTCAAGCAGGCTCGATATCGGGGCAGATTACCTTTTTCCGAGCAGCAGGTTAAAGACATTGCGCGCCTGTCGGAGGGTATGCCCGGTCGTATCAATCAGATGGCCAACGTGCTTCTGGCCAGGCTGCAGTCTGGAGATCTGACAATGAAAAACACGGGCTTCCCGATGGCACATCGAGCGCTACTGGCCCTGCTGGTGCTGCTGGTACTGGTGGCTTATCTCACTTGGCGACCCGATCAGGAGGCTGAGGGTCCCCTGTTGGCGGATGAGGTGGTGACGGTAGAGTCCTCGAAGGAGTCGGAGCGGCTGGATCAGATGTCCGACCCCCTTGCAATTTCCGGGCAGCACGCATCTCTGGTAGAAGATCCTCAGCCGGAGAAGCACGAAGCTGGCGCCCTTCAGCCCGCTGCGGATTCCGTTACGGAGCCGATAGAGGCCGAGCCCTCGCCCTCCGAACCACCGGCGGTTGCTGTGTCCCCGGAAGCATCCGCGCAGGAGGAAGCGGAAGCCCTGGCAGCAGAAGCGCCCGCAGCCCCGCGGCAGGATCCGGAAGCTGTTGCTCGAGAATCGGCGCTGGCGTCCCAGGCGGCTGCTGCGGAAGGCCCTCGGGACTCGGCCTGGATTCTGGCTCAACCGCCTGACAGATTCACCCTGCAGCTCTTGTCTTCATCTTCTTTCGAGCGCGCGTCTGCCTATGTCGAGCAGCGGAGCCGCCCGCAGGACTTTGCCCTCTATCGTCTGCAGCGCAACGGAGAATTGCTCCATGTCGTGATCTACGGAAACTTTGGGACCCGCGGCGAAGCCGAGCGGGCAGCCGCCACCCCGGAAGCCACGGCGGGAGGCGTGAAACCCTGGATTCGGCCGTTTGAGCAGGTGCAGGGGGCTGTGCGGACGGTGGCGCAGTAGCAGCCAGCGTTTTGTGTCAGTAACTGCGCTTCGTTTCAGGCTGGGGAGTCCGGTGGCGGGTGGTTTGCAGCGGCTGGAGCGGCGGCGCTCCGCGCTGCCCTCTGCGGCCGAGGTTGCCCCCTTCGGGGTCAAGTCGACCACCTCGGCGCCGCTCAAACGCCACTGCAAACCACCCGCCACCGGGCTCCGCTAGATCTTCCAAGCGCAGAACGTTGCACCATCTACCTGGCTACCTGGCTACCTGGCTACCTGGCTACCTGGCTACCTGGCTACCTGGCTACCTGGCTACCTGGCTACCTGGTGAGTGGTTGCGAGAGCGGCTTCCCTGGAACGATCACAGGGGCGATGTCGTGCAGCCGAGGGCTGTGAATTGACGCGGCGGCCTTGCGCCGTCGGCAAGGCGCGGCTCGAGGGCACGCCGGAGGCGCTTCACGATGGCCCTGTGATCGTTCCAGGGAAGCCACAGCCGATAACCGAACCGCCCAACGGGCAGCAAGGAGATCAGGGCAGTTGAGTCGACCCCATCAGATAGCGGTCGATCTCGCGCGCAGCTTCGCGGCCTTCGTTGATGGCGCGTACGACGAGGCTCTGTCCTCGCCGGCAGTCTCCGGCGGCGAATATGTGCTCGACGTTGGTTCGGTAGCTGCCGTACTCGGCCTTATAGTTCGACCGCTCGTCATAGTGCAGATCGAGCCTGTCGGATACCGGGTGTTCGGGACCGAGAAAGCCCATGGCAAGAAAAATCAGATCCGCGGGCCATTCCCGCTCGCTGCCCGGGATGTTTTCGAAGCGACCCTGATTGAACGCTACGTCCACCGTGCGAACCGCCCGGATGTTGCCCTGCCCGTCGTCTACGAACTCTGTGGACGAGATGCCGTATACTCGTGGGTCGTTGCCGAACTTGGTGGCCGCCTCTTCGTGACCATAGTCTGTGCGGAAGATTTTGGGCCAAGTGGGCCACGGATTGTCCGGCGCCCGATTTGCCGGCGGCTGAGGGAAGAGCTCGAAATTCACCAGGCTCTTGCAGCCGTGGCGCAACGAGGTGCCAATGCAGTCCGTACCCGTATCGCCGCCTCCGATCACGATGACGTGCTTATCCTTGGCAGAGATGTAGGCGCTATCCGCATGCCGGGAATCCAACAGGCTTCGAGTGTTGGCGGTGAGAAAATCCATGGCGAAATGGATGCCGTTGAGCTCTCTTCCCGGTATGGGCAGATCTCTTGGAACCGTGGCGCCGGTTGCCAGCAGCACGGCGTCGTTGTCGCCGGCCAGATCAGCTGCATCCAAGCTGCCGTTGCTGCCGTCGCCCACCTCGACGCCGGACACGAACTCCACGCCTTCTTCGCGCAGCAGGTTGACGCGTCGATCCACCACGGCTTCTTTTTCCAGCTTCATGTTGGGAATGCCGTACATCAGCAGCCCGCCGATTCGATCGGCGCGTTCGTAAACGGTCACCGTGTGCCCGGCTTTGTTCAGCTGGTCAGCTGCAGCCAATCCCGCGGGTCCGGACCCGATGATGGCAACCCGTTTCCCGCTTCGCGCGGCGGGCGGGTTCGGTACGACCCATCCCTCGGCGAACCCGCGGTCAATGATGGCCATCTCGATATTCTTTATGGTTACCGCCGGGTCGGTGATACCAAGCACGCATGACCCCTCGCAGGGTGCCGGGCAGACCCGGCCGGTGAACTCCGGAAAGTTGTTGGTCTTGTGCAGCCGATCCAGCGCTTCTCGCCACTGACCGTGATAGACCAGATCATTCCATTCGGGAATCAGGTTATAGACGGGGCAACCGTCGTCTGACTGACAGAAAGGTACCCCGCAATCCATGCATCGCGCGCCCTGAGTGGTAAGGCGCGTCTCATCGTGCTCGGTGTAGATCTCCTGAAAGTCCAACAGCCGTACCGTCGCGTCCCTGTAAGGGGCCGCATTACGCGTGAACTCCATGAATCCCGTTGGTTTTCCCATAGTCTCTGGTCTCGTACTGCTCTGATGCTGAGTTCCGGCGGGCTAGCCGGCGCTCACAGCCGCTTCCCGTTCCTGGAGAACACGCTTCAAGTCCGTTGGCATCACCTTCACGAATTCGCCCACAGACCGCTGCCAGTCGTCGAGAACGCTGCTTGCCACCGACGACCCGGTATAGCTGGCGTGCTTCTTTATCAGCTCGCGAACTTCCTCGATCTCGTCTTCCGCCTCGAGCCTCTCGAGCTCTACCATCTCCATGTTGCACTGTCTGGCGAAAGCCGATTCCGGATCCCAGATGTAGGCGATCCCGCCGCTCATGCCGGCCGCGAAATTGCGACCGGTGGGGCCCAGAATCACGACGCGGCCGCCGGTCATGTATTCGCAGCCATGGTCTCCCACCCCTTCGACTACGGCCCGTGCCCCGCTGTTGCGCACGCAGAAGCGTTCGGCGGCCTGGCCGCGGAAGAAGCACTCGCCGCTGGTGGCCCCATAGAGCACCACGTTGCCGATGAGAATGTTGTCTTCCGGTCTGAAGCGGCTTTCTTTCGGCGGGTAGATGACGATTCGGCCGCCGGAAAGCCCCTTGCCTACATAGTCGTTCGCATCACCTTCCACCTCGAGGGTCACGCCCCGCGCCAGCCATGCCCCGAAGCTTTGCCCGGCGCTGCCGAAAAATTTGAAGTGGATGGAATCAGGAGGCAGCATTTCCGGACCGACTTCCCTGATTATCTGGTTGGAAAGCATGGCCCCCACAACCCGGTTGGTGTTGACGATGGTCAGCTCGTCGTAGACTTTTTCGCCGCGCTTGAGGGCGGGCTCGGCGAGCTCCATCAGCTCGTTGTCCAGCGCTTTGGACAGCCCGTGGTCCTGCTTGTGAATCGCGTACCGGCCCAGAAACTCCGGCGGTTCCTGAGCCGGTGCAAGGATCGCGCTGAGGTCGATGCCTCGGGCTTTCCAGTGATCTACCGCTGCATCGACTTGCAGGGCATCCACCCGTCCTATCATGTCATTGACGGTGCGGAACCCCAGCTCGGCCATTATCTGGCGCAGTTCCTTGGCCACCATGAAGAAGTAATTGACGACGTGTTCGGGCTCGCCCGCAAATTTCTTGCGCAGCTCGGGATCCTGAGTGGCGATGCCGACCGGGCAGGTATTGAGATGACATTTGCGCATCATAATGCAGCCCAAGGCGATGAGAGGGGCCGTGGCGAACCCGAACTCTTCCGCGCCCAGCAGGGCGGCGATGGCGACGTCTCGTCCCGTTTTCAGTTGGCCATCGGTCTGCAGCACTACCCGTGAGCGCAAGTTGTTCATTACCAGGGTCTGGTGCGTCTCGGCGATGCCCAACTCCCAGGGAACGCCAGCATGCTTGATGGACGTCAACGGCGAGGCGCCCGTGCCTCCGGTGTCGCCGGCAATCACCAGGTGATCGGCGCGCGCTTTCGTCACGCCGGCAGCGACGGTTCCCACCCCGATTTCCGCGCCCAGCTTGACGCTGATTCGGGCGCTCGGGTTGGCGTTCTTCAGGTCGTGGATCAGCTGCGCCATGTCCTCGATGGAGTAAATGTCGTGATGCGGTGGCGGGCTGATCAAACTCACGCCAGGCGTCGAGTGGCGAATGCTGGCGATGAACTCATCCACCTTGTGCCCCGGTAGCTCGCCACCCTCACCGGGCTTGGCGCCCTGAATGATCTTGATCTGCAGCTCGTCAGCGTTGGTCAGGTAGTTGATCGTCACGCCAAATCGACCGCTGGCAACCTGCTTGATCGCGCTGCGCTTCGAATCGCCATTGGCCATGGGTTGGAAACGCGCGACGTCCTCGCCACCCTCTCCGGTGTTTGATTTTCCGCCCATACGGTTCATGGCGATTGCCAGGGACTCGTGGGCTTCCGCGCTGATGGACCCGAAGCTCATGGCACCCGTGGCGAATCGGCGCACGATCTCGCTTTCCGGCTCTACCTCTTCTATGGGGATGGCCTCGTCACCGGCATCGACGCGGAAGGTCAGCAGGCCCCGCAGGTTGGCCTGGCGGGTGGTTTCGCGGTTGATGTGATCGGCGAAGCGCCAATAGGCATCTTCGCTGTTGCCGCGCGCCGCGCCCTGTAGATGGGCGATCGCTTCCGGATCCCACATGTGAGTATCACCGGTACGACGCCAGTGAAAATCCCCGGGATTGGGCAGTACGTGCACGTTGATTGATCTGCTCGGATAGCCGATGTCGTGTCGGCGCTGCATCTCCTCCGCGAGCACCTCCAGGCCTACGCCCTGCACGCGGCTCGCGGTGCCGACAAATGCCCGATCGATGACGTCCTCTGCGAGGCCCACGGCTTCGAAGATCTGGGCGCCCTTATAGGACTGGAGGGTCGATATGCCCATCTTGGCCATGACCTTTAGGATGCCTTTAGCCGTACCTTTCCGGTACGCGGCCACCACATCGTCGTCGTTGGCGATGTGAGGGGCATCGTCCAGCTCACCCCGGCGACGGGAGTCCCAGAGCGCCTCGAACGCCAGATAAGGGTTGACGCCGTCCGCTCCGTAGCCGATCAGCAGGCAGTGATGATGGACCTCGCGTGCTTCTCCGCTCTCCAGCAGCAACCCCACTCGCGTTCTAGCGAAGGTCTGAACCAGATGGTGGTGCACGGTACCCACCGCAAGCAGGGCCGATATGGGAACCCGCGTGCTGCTCAGGCCTCGGTCGGACAGAACGATCAGGCTGTAGCCGGAGTCGATTGCTTCGCTGGCTTCCCGGCAGATGCGGTCCAGGGCCTCTGTCAGACCCTGCCTGCCCGAATCTCTGGCGAATGTGATGTCGATGGTTTGGGTGCGCCAGCCGCGGTGATCCATGTGCTGCAACGCCGCCAGCTCTTCGTTGGAGAGGATGGGATGAGGAAGCCTCAGCCTTTGGGCGTGTTCGGGCGTGCTCGAGAGCAGGTTGTGCTCCGGGCCGATGTAACACTCCAGCGCCATGATGACTTCTTCCCGGATAGAGTCGATGGCCGGGTTCGTGACCTGGGCGAAGCGCTGCTTGAAGTAGTCGTACAGCATGCGTGGTTTTTCGGACATGACCGCCAGCGCTGCGTCGTTGCCCATGGACCCCAGAGGATCTCTCAGCTCCTTCACCAGGGGCTGGAGCATGATCTGCATGGTCTCCACGGTGTAGCCGAACGCCTGCATGCGGGCCAGAAGGCTTTCCGGATCGAAGCCATGAGGTTCCCGTGACGGCGCGAGTTGGTCGAGCTCGATGCGCTGGTCGTCCAGCCACTGCTGGTAGGGCTTGGCGCGCGACCATTCACCCTTGACCTCCGCGTCAGGAATCATGCGGCCCTGAGCGAAATCGATGAGGAATATCCGGCCGGGCTGCAGGCGGCCTTTCTCGATGACCCGTTCGGGATTGACCTTAACGACGCCAACCTCCGAAGCCATGATGCATTTGTCGTCATCGGTGATGTAGTAGCGGCTCGGCCTGAGGCCGTTTCTGTCCAGCACCGCGCCGATGTAGTTGCCATCGGTGAAGGCGATGGAAGCGGGGCCGTCCCAGGGTTCCATGAGGCAGGAGTTGTATTCGTAGAAGGCGCGCTTCTCGGGGTCCATGGTGGCGTGCTGTTGCCATGCCTCCGGAATCATCATGAGGACGGCTTCCTGCAGCTTGCGCCCCGACATCAGGAGAAACTCCAGAACGTTGTCGAACGTTCCCGAGTCCGAACAGTCCTTCTCGACGATGGGAAACAGCTTCTGCAGGTTGTCGCCGAACAGCGGCGTATCCAAGGTACCCTGTCGAGCATTCATCCAGTTCTTGTTGCCCAGAACGGTATTGATCTCGCCGTTGTGGCTCATAAACCGATTCGGCTGAGCTCGATCCCATGATGGGAACGTATTGGTGCTGAACCTCGAGTGCACCATCGCAAGGTGCGACTCAAAGTCGGCATCCAGCAAGTCGGGATAGAACGGAAACACCTGATCGGGGGTCAGCATGCCCTTGTAGACGATGACCTTGGTGGACAGGGAGCAGACGTAGAATGACTTCCGCTCGCTGAGCTGCTCATCACTTCGGATGCGCAGAGTGCCGTGCTTGCGAATGAGGTAGAGCTTACGTTCGAACTCGTCCCCGGACACCGCGGCAGCGCCGATAAACAGCTGGGCAAATTGGGGCATGGCCGCCCGCGCGGCGTTGCCGATGCCGGCGCCGTCCGGATGGACGGGTAGCTGCCGCCAGCCGAGCAGCCGCTGTCCGGCTGCAGCAATCTCTTCTTCGAAAACCCCTAGACAGTGCTCCCGTTGCGCCTCGTCCGTTGGCAGGAATACGTTCCCGACGCCGTACTCGCCGGAGGCGGGAAGGTCGATGTTCAGATCGGTCTGGGCGACTTTGCGGAGAAAACGGTCGGGAAGACCGACCAGTATGCCGGCGCCGTCGCCGGTATTCTTCTCGTATCCAACGCCGCCGCGGTGCTCCATGCAACAGTTCATTGCCTGAGCATCTTCGATGATCTGACGGCTGGGTCGACCCTTGATGTCGCAGATGAAGCCGACCCCGCAGCTGTCTTTTTCGCTGTCCGGGTCGTACAGGCCTCTTTTGGGAGGCAGGCCAATGTGTGCTGTCTCGGTCATGGCACCCTTTCTTCATTTCAGTTTCCCCCGTTCCCGTCCGTGACCCGAGGGCGGAGCGCACGAAGCTCTACCGCTGGTCACGGGCAACAGGGTTGGGCGTGGGAAAATTCCCAGCCTACGCGGACGTCACGCCAGCTGACGGCGCATCTTGGAGCCATCGGGAATTCGCTTGCGTTAGCCTAACTTTATGATTTTTATCTAGAATATGTTCTAGATGCTTAACTGGCCAACGGCTCGCCGGCGACGCGGCTCGCGCACGAATCACGAAACATCTCAGAAATGGGGGCTCGAATCAAGAGCTAGGGGGATACCCGGTACCAGTACCTGTACAGCTCCTCGAACCCCAGGCTGTCGTACAGCGCCCTGGCGGGGTGGTTATTTTCCGTCATTTGCAGGTAGGCCCGGCTTGCACCCTGCTGGCAGCCCCAGGCAAGCAGGCCCGCTACCAGAGACCGACCGTGTCCCTGCCGCCGCGCCGAGGGGCTGGTAACGACGTCGAACAGGCCCAGCAGCTCCTGTTCCAGAACGCCGAGCCCGCAAGCGAGAGGGCGAGCCGGATTGCCAACCACGGCGAACGCACAGGGTTGGGGCATGCCTTGGAGAATGGCGCCGTGCAGGGCCCGCGTCTTCGCCCCACTCCCTTCATCCATGCCGGACAGCTGGCCGTACACGTCGAGCCACTCACCCAGCGACAGCAGGCTCAGGGGTACCGAAGCTGTCCGTTCGATCAGCGGCGCGGTCAGCACCAGGGTCGGGTCTCGGTAGTTGTATCCCCGGGCGTCCAGATAGTCGTCCAGCGGCTCATGGGAGCCCAGCGTGGTGCCAATGGAGGTAAGCCTGAAGAGGGTCTGCAGGCGCTCGCGTGCATACAGATTTTCGCAGAATTTCACTTTCTCCGCCGTATCTGCGGCCGAATTGCCGGCGGTCGGATACAGAGGTACCACGGAATTCGCTCTTTTCGTGAAACCCTTGCTGAAGCGGAGCAGCCAGCCGTCCACCAGCATCTGGTGCATCGCCGGCCAGGCGTTGAGGGACGCTTCTTCAACCCGGCGGCTCAGCAGCAAGCGTGCGGTTGGCGGGTTGAGTTGCTCTGCCGGCTTCACCGCTTCACGATAGCAGTATTCTTCGGATGGAAGTAGAGACGTGGCTAGAGCCAGTTTTCCGGTGGTCGTACACGTGCTTTTATTGAGTGGGAACCGGCTTTTTCTGCTCAGGCGTGCCAACACCGGGTTCATGGATGGCTATTATGGGTTGCCCGGTGGGCATCAGCACCACGGTGAAGATGTCAGCGAGGCGGCGCTGCGGGAATGTCAGGAAGAAACCGGCGTGCGTCCTGAAGAGATTCGGCCGGTTTGCGTGATGCCGTACAGGGCAGGGCGTCATCAGGGCCTCAACTTCGTCTTCGAAGCGGTTCGCTGGGACGGAACGCCTGGCCTCGCGGAGCCGGAACTTTTCGACAGGGCCGACTGGTTTTCATTGGACACGCTTCCCGAGCCCCACCCTCCGTGGATTGCCGAAGCGCTGGAATTTCGTACCCGGCAGGACTGGTTTCACGAGTATGTGTGGGATTGAACCAGTCAGCGCAGCGGGCGAGTGCGAACCGGCCAAGCTTTCCTTACAATGCGCGGCCCGCCATTGGCACAGCAACCTATGGAGATATGCCCATGAAAGATCCCGTGCGAGTGACCGTAACCGGAGCGGCTGGACAGATCGGCTATGCGCTGCTTTTCCGAATCGCCTCAGGTGAGATGCTAGGCAAAGACCAGCCGGTCATCCTGCAGCTGCTGGAGATAACGCCGGCATTGGACGCGCTCCGCGGCGTCGTCATGGAGCTGCAGGACTGTGCCTTTCCCCTGGTGCACGGCATGCTGCCAACCGATGATGCAGATGTTGCCTTCAAGGATACGGACTACGCGCTGCTGGTGGGTTCGCGCCCGCGCAGCAAGGGCATGGAGCGGAAGGACCTGATTGAAGCCAATGCGGCGATCTTTTCGGTACAGGGCAAAGCCCTCAACGACCATGCCAGTCGGGATGTAAAGATCCTGGTTGTAGGCAATCCCGCCAACACCAATTCTTTGATCGCGCAGCGCAACGCGCCCGATATCGATCCCAGGCAGTTCACGGCCATGACGCGTCTGGACCACAATCGGGCCGTGGCCCAGCTGGCCGTCAAGACGGGAAAACACGTGCTCGACGTGTCCGGGCTCGCTATCTGGGGCAACCACTCCGCCACTCAGTACCCCGACATTCACCAGGCAACCGTGGCTGGGAATTCGGCCATGCAACTGGTGGACATGGACTGGTACACGGGTGAATTCATTCCCACCGTGCAGCAGCGTGGTGCCGCGGTTATCGAAGCCAGAGGCGCCTCCAGCGCAGCGTCGGCGGCGAACGCCGCTATCGACCACATGCATGACTGGGCCCTGGGCAGCGACGGCGTGGTGAGCATGGGCGTTTATTCGGATGGCAGCTACGGCATCGAAGCGGGCCTGATTTATTCTTACCCTGTCACCTGCGACGGTGGTGACTGGAAGATCGTTCAGGGGCTCGAGGTGAATGAGTTCAGTCGCGAGAAGATGCGGGCAACGGAAGCTGAGCTTGTCGAAGAGCGGGACGCCGTTGCGCATTTGCTGACGGGTTGAGGTCCCGGTACCGGTGATATTGTCTCCGTTCCGGTAGTATTAAGGCAGGACAGCCCCCTGGCATCTGGATATGCCGGCTTGCGGGGTACGACTATGGATCGCGAAGACGAAGTTATTACCAATCGTTCAGGAAACCGCCCGTTTGGCGACGTGCTGCAGGTGCATGTGTCGCGTCGTCGAGTGCTCGCAGGGAGCCTGGCTGCCGCGGCGGGAGGTTTCCTGAGTTCGGGCCCTTCCTGGGCCGCAGACGTCGAAGCCGGAAAGCCTGAGCAAGACCCGCTCGATCACCCCCAGGTCGACCGTCCGCAAGCAAGCGGGCTCATCAATTTCCAGCCTGTGCCGCTTTCCGAAGCCGGGGGTGCGGAAGTCAGCATTTCAGCGGACTACGACTACGAAGTGCTGATTCCCTGGGGCGACCCGCTGCAACCCGGGGGTCCGGTTTATGACGGCGATCCCACAACCCGTCCCACCGCGGCAGACCAGGCCGAAATGATCGGCATTGGCCATGATGGTATGTGGTTCTTTCCCTACGTGCATGAGGGGAAAGAAAGCAGCAATGCCGGCATGCTCTGCATCAATCACGAGTTCGGACGCAACAATCATGTGTTGGGTAGAGGGATTCCCGGTTCCCTCGAAGACGTTCGGCTTTCACAGCATGCCCATGGTGTTTCAGTGGTAGCCATCGTCCGCAGAGATGGCAGTTGGCGTCAGATACGCAGCCCCTACAGCCGTCGAGTTCACGTCAATACGCCGGTTGCTTTCAGCGGTCCGGCCGCGGGCAGCCGGCTGCTGGAAACCCCCGGCGGCGGCGAGCCGCTGGGCACCCTCAACAACTGTGCCAGCGGACATACGCCTTGGGGAACCTATCTGACGTGCGAAGAAAATGTTCATGGCTACTTCGGCGCTACGGAGCGCTGGACCGCTACCCCGGAGCATGAACGCTACGGTTTCAGCGCGGGGGGGTTCGGCTACGGCTGGGAAAAGTACGACCGGCGCTTTGACCTTGCCGATCCCGATTACACCAACGAGGAGAACCGTTTCGGCTGGGTGGTGGAGATTGACCCATGGAATGCCAGGCAGACCCCCATCAAGCGCACTGCGCTGGGTCGCTTCAGGCACGAAGGCGCGGCAGTGGCCGTGGGCGAAGGCGGCCGGGCTGTGGTTTACATGGGTGACGATCAGCGCTTTGACTACATCTACAAGTTCGTCTCGGCGGACGACTGGCAGGCAATGCGGGCTCGCGGCGTCAGCCCGCTGGACGAAGGCTCGCTGTATGTCGCCAGGTTCAATGATGATGGTACCGGTGAATGGCTGGAACTGACCATCGACCACCCGCTGCTTGCGGACAGGTTTGCTGACCAGGCCGCGGTTGTCACCTTCGCTCGCGTCGCCGCCGATCTGCTCGGCGCAACCCCGATGGACCGACCGGAGTGGACGACGGTAGCGCCTAACGGGGACGTTTACTGCTCGCTGACCAACAACGACCAGCGGGGCGACGACGGCCTCCCCGGTCCGGATGCCGCAAATCCGCTGGCGCCCAACCTCAGCGGTCACATCATCCGCTGGCGTGATGACCAGCATCACCTCGGCACCACGTTCAGCTGGGACATTTTCCTGATCGCCGCGACCACCCATGATTCGGAAGATGCTTTCGGCTCGCCAGACGGCCTTTGGGCAGACCCCGACGGTCGTCTTTTCATTGCAACCGATGGTCCCCAGCCCGCCGGTCTAAACGATCAGATGCTGGTCGCCGACCCGGCAACCGGTGAGCTGCGCCGCCTGTTAGAGGGCGTCATTTCATGTGAGGTCACCGGCATAACCGTGACGCCGGATCGCCGCACGCTGTTCTGCAATCTGCAGCATCCAGGTAACGGCAATCCGGCCGCCACCAGCTTTCCTGCACCTTTTGGCAGCGGCAAAATTCCCCGTGACGCGACGCTGGTGATACGCCGCAAAGACCGTGGGATCGTGGGTTCCTGAACCCGCTACTCTGCTTCATCCAGCTCTTCCGCAGGCCGTTGTAGGTACCCAGAGCGTTATCGTGTCCATGCTGATTGCCTCCCCTGTTTCCGCTATCTTATGGACTTGCAGACCGGCCATCCAGAATCGCCGGATCGAGACCGGGTTCAGAACTTTCAGGAGGCCACGAGATGCGCAGGATGCCCTTGATTACCTTGTTAGGGGTCCTGGCCGTCGACGCGTGTCTTTTCCCCTCGGCCTGGTCCGAGACGGAAGACGGCAGGCACAGCGTCGTCGGTTTCTGGGCAGGCGAAGAATCCATCCTCGAGGTTGCCCTGGTCGATGACAGGCTCAGCGCCAGAGTCTTCGCGCTGACGAACCCGGTCTATCGGCCCGATGAGCAGGATGGGCCGGCGGGTGCCGTCCGGCTCGATGACAGAAACCAGGATGAGGCGCTTCGCCAGCGTCCTGTCCTCGGCCTGGAGTTGCTGTCTGGCTACCGGTACGGCGATGGCCGCTGGCAGGGCAGAATCTACGATCCCAAAACAGGTAACACCTATACCTCGCGGATGTGGGTTGACGCCGAGGGTCGCCTCAAGATGCGCGGCTATGTGGGTGTTCCCATGCTCGGTCGGACCGTGGAGTACGTGCCGGTCAGCGACTGCCCGCCGCAGGTTCCCGCAATGCTCGCGCTAGCCGACGAGATACCTCCCGCAGCGGCCGGTTGCGCGGAGTGAACCTCAGTCTCCCATGATCATTTTCCACGTGTTCACGTCTTTGATGTTGAGGTAGGTGTTGTGGGCGCGGGTGTCGCCCATGGTGGCGTTGGGCACGCTGGAATAGTTGTGGCCCGGAAGCAGCAGGGTGTCGTCGGGCAGCGAGGCGAGCTTCTGCAGGCTGTGGTACATGTCCTCGGAGTTCGACCCGGGCAGGTCTACCCGGCCGCAGCCGTTGATGAACAGGGTGTCTCCCGAAACCAGCGTGTTCTTGATCCGGAAGCATTGCGAGCCGGGCGTGTGGCCCGGCGTGTGCAGGAACTCAACCTCGATGTCGCCGATGCTGAGGCGGTCGCCTGAGTCCACCCGGGCCAGGTCGCTCTCGGAAATGCCGGTAACCTTCCTTACCCCGTCCGCTTCGCTCTTGTGCGCATAGACCTTTACCGGGTTACGGCCGATGAGCTTGCTGATGCCTTCAATGTTGTGCCCGCCGTAGGAGCCGCCGCAATGGTCGGGGTGATAATGCGTAACCAGCGCGGCTGTGAGCCGGTAGTCCTGCTCTTCGATATGCCGGAGCAGACCATCGATATCCCAGGCCGGGTCGACGATCACGACGTCCCTGCTGCTGCGGCAGCCCACTATGTAGGTGAAGTTCTGCATCGGGCCGATTTCTATCTGCTCGACGATCAGCTCCTTTTCGTAGTTCATAAGTCGTCTCCGGCGGCCGCCTGGGTCAGCTGGTTTGGGTTTTCTGAGTCAGGTGAATCATACTGATTTCGCAGCGTGAGCCCAGGCGCAGTATCGGGCCCCAGGTGCCGGTGCCGGGCGAGACGTAGAGATGCATGTCTCCCACCTGATACAGACCGCAGATTCGCGGAAAGACCCTGCGCACCAGATGATTGAACGGGACGATCTGGCCGTTGTGAGTATGGCCGCAGAGCATCAGATCGGCTCCCCAGTCGGCGGCGTCCGCAGCGCCATCCGGCCGGTGGTAAAGGAGAATGCGGAAGCGGTCCGCCAGGGGCTCGAAGAAAGGCAGCATCTTGCCTACCTGGGTCTTGGCTTCGGCGTCGTCGATGCCAACCAACTGCATTCTGCCGACTTCCAGGCTCTGGTTGCGCAGCACCGTGATACCCAGGTTTTCCAGCGGCAGATGTCATCTACATCCACATAGCGTTCATGATTGCCGATGATGAAGAAGGCCGGGGCCTTGATCTCGCCCAGCGCGGCGAGTTCCTGCTGCTGGATATTGCGAAAATCCACCAGGTCCCCGGTGATCAGCACATGGTCGGGGTTCTGCGCGTTCAGCCGGTGCACGACCCGCGTCAGGAAACGGCCGCTGCGGGACCCGACGTGCACGTCGCTGATCTGGGCAAGGCGCAGACCCTGCAGTTCGGCCGGTGCCGGGATGTCTACCTGGCGAACGGTCAGGCGCTGGGCATTCATCAGCCCGTACGCGGTCAGCGCGCCTGTTGCGCTGAGCAGCGCCCAGCCGGAGGATTGGGGATCAAGGGCCAGAAGCAGGTTGGCGACTTCCCAGGGTGCGACCAGCGTAAACGCTATGAAGCACAGGCCAAGCCAGGTAAGCGACACTGCTGACAGCCATCGGGTGACCGGCCCCGGCAACCACTCGTAGCACAGACGCCCCGCCAGAGGTCCCACCATGATCAGCAGAAGAATGGGCGTATCCGGCCGCCAGCCGGGAAAACACAGGAACAGCATGCGCATCAGCGGATAGACCAGGATGCCGAAGTAGATGAGCGTGAAAACCGCTGCGGGAGACGCCCGTCGCAGAACCTGCCGCAGCGTGCCCGGCCGACCTCGGCCCGAGGCAACGGCTCGTGCCTCGTCGGCCTCGCTCACAGGTCTGCTGCCGCAATCAGCATGATGGCTTCGACATCGGTCGGGTTGGTCACGGTCGACGAAGTCTTGGCTCCTGGCTCGTGCAGCAGCCATCCCGGCACTAAGGCCGCCTGTTCAGCTTCCAGCATCAGCGGCCCGAGGTTCACGGTGCCAGTCACCACCATGCATATGGCGTAGCTGGGGTGAGGGGGCAGCTGCATGGTTGCTCCCCGGCCCAGGCAGATGCGCCAGACGCCCAGACCCTTCAATCCGGCCACCGCTTCGATGCCGCTCGCCAGGGTTCTGATTTCAGCTTTGGCCGGCGCGTCCAGTCGCATTCGCTCGATGGCCTTCTCGCTGTCCCAATGATCCTGGGTCAGCACCTTCTGGGCAAAGGAAATGATGTTTCGTTCGTAGGTCGGCGTCTGAAATTCAATGACCCTGACGCCGTGCTGCAGAGCGTGGGGCAGCCTCGTGGGGACGACGATGACGTCGCCAGTCGCCACGCTGCGCACCTCGGTGAAGGCTTCCATGGCTTTGCGAAGCTCGACCTCGCGAGCCGCTACTTCCGGCGCTGGCGCCGATTCCTGCTCGTCGATTGTGCGCCGGACTTTTTCGTAGGCCTTTACCGCTTTCAGATAGGCGGCCCGGAAATCGGGATCGTTCCGGTGCCCTCGACGCGCGGTCTGACTCATGCCCAGACGGATTTGGCCATTGCCCTCGGGCCAGGCGGTGCGGTCGATTTCGGTCACCACGTAGACCTCCTCCTTCTCTTCGTGCAGCTCGAAGTAGAGGTCGCCCGTCACGGGTTGTGGATCCGGCTCCAGGATTTTCAGCAGCGTGAGCGGCAGATTGCCGCACACCCGGTCCGGCGCCAGCTGCAGATACTGAGAAAGGTTCAACGGGCCGGAATCGGTCAGAACCTGGCTCTCGCCCCGGGCCTCAATGCCCGTATACCAGATCTCCCTGCCCCAGGGCTTGGCAATGCTTACGGGCATCAGGCGAATAGGTACGTCCAGGCGAACATGGTTGCCGTTCAGGGTGGCGGTGAAGTCTGAGTCGGGATCCTGGAGGTTCGGCACAGTGTCCAGTTCTGGCGAGTTTTTTCCTAGGCGCCGGATTATAGTGTTTCCTGTCGAAAGTTGAGAGCGAAGCCCGGAGCGCCCCGTGTTGCCCGAACCCCAGGTCTGTGAGCGAGCCCGCATTTCCCGTGACCCACGTTTTGACGGGCGCTTTTTCGTGGGCGTGATCACCACGGGCATCTACTGTCGACCGGTCTGCCCGGCTCGGTTGCCGGACCGCGAGAACGTGCGTTTCTACCCCTCGGCCGCCGCCGCCCAGGACGCGGGTTTCAGGCCCTGCCGGCGCTGCCTGCCGGAGAATGCGGCTCGTCTGCCCGAGTGGTGCATCGGCAGTCGTTCGGTCCTGCGGGGGTTGCGGCTCATTGACAGCGGCCTGCTGGATCGAGCGCAGACGACGCAGCTCGCCCATCGCCTGGGTGTGAGCCAGCGGCACATGAACCGCCTTTTCAGAGCAGAGCTGGGGGCTACGCCAAAAAGCCTTGCCCAGACTCGACGCCGCCAGCTTGCCAAGCGACTCATCGACGACAGCGATGCGCCCCTGGCGCAGATCGCGCTGCAGGCAGGTTATGGCAGCATTCGCCGGTTCAACGACGACATGCTGAAGGTCTATGGCCGGAGCCCGAGGGCACTCAGGGCGGCGCGGCGCGGCAGGGCGCCGTCCGAGGCTGGATCGCTGCGGTTTCGACTGCCGTTCCGGCTGCCCTACAACGCCGAGTGGGTTTTTTCTTTTCTGCGCCGCCGGGCGCTGCCGGGTCTCGAGGAGGTGGACGCCAGTGGTTATCGGCGTCGCTTTGTCGATCGGCGCGGCGGGTACCATTGGATCAACGTCACTGCTGAAGAAAACGCGCTCGTACTTTCGGTTCCTGAAGATCCGAACATCGATCTGGCCGATGTGATTGCCCGGGTGCGCCGGGTGTTTGATCTCGATGCGGATTCCAGTGTGGTAGATGACCATCTGTCGCGGGATCCCCGGCTGGCTGAGGTGGTTCGAAGCAGCCCGGGATTGCGCGTGCCGGGCGCCTGGGACGGGTTCGAGACCGCGGTGCGCGCGGTGCTGGGACAGCAGGTAAGCGTGGACAGGGCGACGTCGCTCAGCCGACGCCTGATGGAAACCTACGGTGACGGTGGGTTTCCCTCTGCAGCGGCGCTCAGTGGCGCCGTGCCGGCGGAAATCGGCATGCCCGGCCGACGTGGACAAGCCATCAGCAGCCTCGCGGCCCTGGTGGCGGGGGGCGATCTGACCCTGGATGACGGGGCAGATGCGCTGGCGCTGAGCGCAAGGCTCTGTGACATTCCCGGAATTGGTCCCTGGACAGCGGCCTACATCGGCATGCGGATCGCCAAAGACCCGGATGCTTTTCCGCACAGCGACTGGGTGGTGCTCAAGGTGCTGGGGACCACGCCCGGCCAGGCGCGACGCATCTCTGCTGCCTGGCAACCCTGGCGCTCCTACGCGGTCATGTATCTGTGGAAGCGCTCGGAGCTGCTGAGGGCCGCGGCCTGAAGAAGTGCTGAAAGCCTGGCAAAGCCTTTCAAAGGGAGGAAATCACGATGATCTACACCTACATGGACAGCCCCGTTGGTCAGCTTTTGCTGGCTGCGGAGCAAGGCAGCCTCAAGCACATCCGATTTTCCACCGGTCGTAAGGCCCGCGGCGCTGACCCGGGCTGGGAGCGGCGTGACGGGCCTTTCAAGGCAACCAAGCTGCAGCTGCGCGCCTACTTTGCCGGCCAGCGACAGGACTTCAACCTGTCCCTGGCCCCAGATGTGACGGCGTTTCAGGGTCGGGTGCTTGCGGCGTTGCAGGAAATTCCTTACGGCCAGACCCGCAGCTACCAGGACATAGCGACTGCGATTGGAAATCCCACGGCCGTTCGAGCGGTGGGGGGTGCCAATGGCAGCAATCCGCTGCCCATCGTCATTCCCTGTCATCGCGTCATTGGCAGTGGTGGTGCGTTGACGGGCTTCGGCGGCGGGCTGGAGGTCAAACGCTATCTGCTCGATCTGGAGCGTCGCCACTCCGGTCTGTTTTCGACCTCAGGCGTAGCCTGAGCACTGGCGCTGCTTGAGATCCGAGCTCGACCCGATTGCCGCCTATCCGCCTATCCGCTCCTTTTACTAAGATCGCTGCATGACAATTGGTAACTGATCGGTTACTCTTCGGGGCTGCCCCTTCTCTTTGCTGGTGAGTTGCTGGAGAGTCGCGCAAAACCTGGCTTTTGAAGGACGAAGGCCGTCTTTTACTAATAACTAACTAGATAGTTATATAAGTAGTAACTAAATGGATATTTCGAGCGAAGACGCTTCGCCGCCAACATCCGCAAGGCGTGATCCGGATGCCGCGCGGCGACGGATTCTCGACGCCGGTGCTGCCGAGTTTGCCTCCGTTGGCTTTGCCGGCGCGCGCGTGGACCGCATTGCCCGCAGCGCGCGCATCAACAAGCGCATGCTGTATCACTACTTCGGTGACAAGCAGGACCTTTACGGCGCGGTGCTTGCCGAGCGGTTGACCGGGCTGACCAGTGTGGGCGGCAGCCCGGACGAACAGCTGAAACAGCTCTTGCGCCAGTTGGACCAGACCCTGGCTCGCCTTTTGATCTGGCGTTTGCTGGAGCCGGTAGAAGAATCCGAAACGGCCGATGGCGAGCTGGGTGCTGAGGGATTGCGGGTTGCCCTGGAATCTCTGCAACGGCAAGACAGGCTACCGGGAGATCTGGACGTCACCCTGCTGGCACGCATGCTCATGGCTCACGTCGTTCTGGAGCGGGCGCACGGGGGCGGTGGGCGTGAAAACGGCAGCCTTTCGGCAATTACCGGCTTGTTGGCCTCGATGGCGCCTGGTGAGATTGCCGATCACCCGAAGCCGAGAGTCCGGCTGAAGCCTGCCATTTCTTCCGTCCCCGCCGGGGATTCCGCTCAAGACGCAAGCGACTGAAAGCGTTGAAAATAGTCGGGGAACGTCTTGCTTACACAGTCTGGATCCAGGATCGTGACGGCAACGCCCGCCAGCGACACCAGGGAAAAACACATTGCCATGCGGTGATCGCCGTAGGTTTCGATCTCGGCGCAGGCAAAGCTGTCTGGCGGCGTCACGCGAAGAAAGTCCGCTCCTTCTTCCACTCGGGCACCGACTTTGCGCAGCTCGGTTGACATGGCATGGAGCCGGTCGGTTTCCTTTACCCGCCAATTGCCGATGTTACGGATGTGGGTGGTCCCTTCGGCGAACAGAGCCAGAACGGCCAGAGTCATGGCGGCGTCCGGTATGTGATTGAGGTCCACGTCCACAGCCCTCAGCGGCTGCGGACCGGGGGAGATCCTGATGCGGTCGGCATGTTTGGTCACCATGGCTCCCATGGAAGCCAGGACATCCACAAAGGCTACATCGCCCTGCACGCTGTCCTCGCCGATTCCGTAAACCGTCACGCCCGGTCCGCGGACTGCGCCCGCAGCCAGAAAATAGGAAGCGGAGGACGCGTCTCCTTCCACCAGATAGTGTCCAGGCGTTCGGTAAGTATCGGGGCTGACTTCGAAACGCTGGTAATCCTCGTGACGTACCTGGGCGCCGAACCGGGCCATCATCTGCAGGGTGATTTCCAGGTAGGGTTTGGATACCTGCTCGCCCTGGACGTTAACCCGAACGGGACCGCCGGCAAGTGGCGCTGAAAGCAGCAGCGAGGTCAGGAACTGGCTGGACACGTTGCCTCTTATGCTCGCCGTGCCCCCTGCCAGACCCGTGCCGACCACCGCCAAAGGCGGATATCCTTCGGCGCCAAGGTAACGGATGGATGCGCCCAGCTGACGCAGCGCGTCCACCAGGTCTCCGACCGGCCGCTCGCGCATGCGTTCCGTGCCGTCGAGGACGAAAGTGCCCCGGCCTAGGGTAAGGGCGGCGGTGAGGGGTCGGAATGCCGTTCCTGCCAGACCCAGAAACAGCTCGTGATGGGCGTCTTCTGTCACCAGCGGCCCGCCCCGTCCGGCTACCGTCCAGATGTCCCCGCTGTGCACCACCGGGACGCCGAGTTGTTCCAGCGCCGTCCGCATGTAGCGGGTGTCTTCGCTGTCCAGCAGGTTTTCGAGACGGGTAGAGCCTTCCGCCAGAGCGGCAAGCAGCAGCGCCCGATTGGAAATGCTTTTCGATCCGGGGAGCTTCAGATTCCCGGAGACCTGCTGGACGGGCGCCAGGCGCAGCCTTTTCACGGCCGCGCACCCAAGTAACGTGCCTGCATCAAACCCACAGGCCTTCAGCCCTATGGCCGTCCAGGGCGACCTCCGGATCGGCAGGGACCAGAGTCTGCAGAAACTGACCCAGGTTTTCGGCCACGATGCGCAGTGGTTTACGTCCCGGTTTTTCCAGCAGCACCTGTCCGGTTTCGTTGTCGATGCTGAGAAATTCTTCGGCGTCGGGCTCTGTGCAGGCAAAAAACACGGTAAATGGGCTGCGGGACTGGCGTTTGGCCAGCGCGTGGCCGATCAGGTTTTCCACCAGCCTTGCAGCGTCCTCTTCGTTCCACAGCAGGATCAGGCTGACGTGGCCCTCTGGCGCTTCGGCCTCCAGGCCGCCGGACCAGTAGGCACCGTAGTACGCCTTGATATCCGGATGCAGCGACAGCTCAAGAGCGCGTTCCAGCCCTGCGAGGTCCCGATAGCCGGGTTCTGATCGCTTGAACGGCCGCCATAGTATGCGCTGCTCGCCTTGAGCGTTTCTGAACGGGGCGCCGTACTCGCAGGGTGAGCGCCACTCCGGGTCATACCACCGTTCCAGACGGGGATAGGCTTTGAGCGTGTGCTCGATGAACTGATCCAGTTCCTTGCCGGTCGATGATCCGCCTGAAGTTTCTTCCAACAAGAATCCGGGCTCCGCAGGCCGAATGGGTTGCATGAGACGCTATGTTAACACCCGGACTTTACATCCGGGGCAGGACTGCTTCGATCCGCACTCACGCCGTCAGTTACTGCTCATGGCCCGGATCTTTCTTCTGCTCTTCCTTCCGCGCTTTCTCTTGCAGGAGGGGCTTCGTGGTGAGCTCCCGGTGGTCGCCGGTGAGCCGGCGGAGGGTTCCGGTGACGACCGGGCTTCCAGCTCATGGCCTGTATCATCTGGTTCCGCTCGTCCGGCGACATGTCGGACGCCAACCGGATCAGCGCCCGGTGGCTGTGCTCCTGGCTTGCCAGCAGGGCCGCGCGAAACTCGCCGAGCGCACGCTCGAGTTCCACCGGATCGTAGGGGTCGGAGTCAAGCGCGTCGCGAATGTTCGCCTGTGACGCGGGCGAGGCGGAGGAGCAGACATGGCTGAGGATCAAATCGAGCGCGAGGATCTGGCTGAGCCCGACTTCAGCCTCGACCGCGATCTGGCCGAAGCGGTGCTCGACGCCGTCGAGGCGCGCGACGAACCGCAACTGGCCCTGTTGCTCGAACCGCTGCACCCCGCCGACATCGCCGACTTGCTGGAACAGATTGGGTCGGCCAATCGAAGGGCGCTGCTCAGGCTTCGCCCGGCCACCGTTGAAGGCGACGTGCTGTCGGAGCGTAGACAAAGTGGCATCGATGCTGCGCTCCGTTTTCAGAAGTGATTCAGCGACCTTCGACTGCGCCAGCAGCGCCTCAGCTGCCTGCCGGTCCTCCTCTGGCCAGTCGTGGAGATTCGCTCCCCAGCGGTCCAGGGCCTCTTCGAAACTGTGTTCGTCCATAGCTTTCACGGCTGCCCCGCATCTGTGTCATCTGATCGAAACGAGGTGCCGAGGCGCCGGCGTAACCCCCGTCGTGCCCGGGCCAGCAGCGATTCCACCGCGCGTACGCCGGTATCCAGGATTGCAGCCGCCTCCTGGTTGGAAAATCCCTGCACCCGACAGAGCAGCAGAGCTGAACGTTGTGCCTCCGGCAGCTCCGAAAGCGCTTGCAGCAGCACCCTTCGCTCCTGACCGAGCAGCGCTTGCTGCTCGGGACCGGGATCCTCGTCGATGACCATCACGTCTTCCGGCAGATCGACGGTTCGGCGCTTGCGTATCTCGTCGATATAGAGGTTGTGTGCGATGCGGTGCAGCCAGGTGGTAAAACGGGCTTTTCCAGACTGGAAGCTGTTGGCCGATTGCCAGACCCGCAGAAATGCCTCCTGGGAGAGCTCGTCGCCGTCGGCGGCCGATCCGGCCAGATGCGTCAGATAGCGATGCAGTGCGGGTAGATGTCGATTCACCAGGCGGTTGAATGCCGCCTGATCACCTGCGCTGACAGCTTGCATCAGATCGTCATCACTGGGCTCGGCCACCTGCTGCTGCGGTTCAGCTGTCGGTGGGCCCGCCAGGCTTATGATGCAGCAGAGCTTCCTCGCTGGTGACAACGCCGTCGCCATCGGTATCCATGGCGCGCAGCATGGCGGGCATGTCGGGCATCTCATCCCGGGTCAGCACGCCGTTACCGTCCGCATCCAGATCATTGAACCTCTGTTCGCGCTTCATGGCGCGGCCCGCGGTGCGCATCTCTCGGGTGCTGAACTCCTCGGTTGACAGAAGACCGTCGCCGTTCTTGTCCAGAGCGATGAACAGCTGCTCATCCTTCGCCGCTCGCTGTTCGGGGCTTCGACCCTGGCCATGATGACCGCCCCAACGTCGGTGGTGGCGTCGCCCGGGTGCCGCCTGGAACTCCTCACGGCTGATTTCGCCGTTGCCATCTGCATCCGTGGAAACGAATCGCTCCTCTGCCCGGGCCTCGGCATCCTC
>CAMYJX010000056.1:21712-57900 GCA_947258825.1 uncultured Pseudomonadales bacterium | reverse complement strand
GTCGTCCCCGAGGACTTCCTGCAGGGTGTGATTCCAGATTGGCTCGATGTTCTCTCTGGCGAAAAGGCGATCCTGGAGGATCTTCTCCGCTCTGAGCTCGTCACGCCGATGCACCAGATAGACCTTGGAGCAGATGTTGGAGAGATACAGGGCCTCCTCTGCGGCGGTATTGCCGCCGCCGATCACGGCCACTTCCTGGCCACGGTAGAAGAATCCATCACAGGTGGCGCAGGCAGATACCCCACGGCCTTTATAGGTTTCCTCCGATTCGAGGCCGAGATACATGGCGGAAGCCCCGGTGGCGATGATCAGGGCATCGCAGGTGTAGGTGGCTGAATCGCCGGTCAGGGTGAAGGGCCGGTTCGACAGGTCCACCGCGTTGATGAAGTCATTGACCACGCAGGCATCGAAACGCTCCACATGCTCGGCCATCTGCATCATCAGCTCAGGTCCCTGCAGCTCGGCGTGGCCGCCGGGCCAGTTTTCCACCTCGGTGGTGGTCGTGAGTTGCCCACCCACTTCTACCCCGGTGATCAGCACCGGTTTCAGGTTGGCGCGAGCCGCATACAGCGCTGCGGTGTAGCCGGCGGGCCCGGAGCCGATGACGATAAGGCGGTGATGGATGTCAGGCACGTGAATTCCTCGCCGCAAAAAGCGCGCTATTGTACCCGCAGCCATCGTGGGCTGGAATGGCCGGTTACCCTACACCGGCGCCGAGGTGTCCAAGCTGTGCGTCGTGCCCAGGCCATGGATGGGAGGGGGCATGTTCATCATTGAAGCGCCGGGGTATTCTTTGGCCGGGCGAGTTGTGTCGTAACTGGAGAGAGGTAGAAGATGAGTGACAAGACGCCGAACCACGAGCTGAGCCCCATGAAGTGCCCCGTGCACCTGGAAGACGTGGATCTGTTTGGGCCTGGCGCGCAGGAACACTGGTATGAAGCCTATCCCATACTTCACCGAGAGGCCCCCGTTCTGCGCATTCCCGGCGAGGGTTTCGCGCCCGGTACCGACGGCTTCGTCCTCACCAAGTACGAGGACATCTCCAGGGTGGTCAGGGATCCGGTGCGGTTTCTGCCGACCCTCAACCTCGGCATCCAGGCGCTGCTGGAGTCCGGCGTGTCACCGGAGGATGCGCCCCGGGTCAACGCCATGATGGCGTCCATGGCGACCCTGCGGCCGAATAACGAGCTGTACCGGGCGCATCGCCAGGAGCTCACCGACCCCTGGGTGGGTCCCGGTTCCAGCCGTCATACCGAGATGATCACCCAGTGTGCGACGCGACTCATAGACAGCTGGATCGACAAGGAGCAGGTGGATTTCATCGCCGAGTTCGCGCGTCCGCTGCCGCAGCTGGTCATGGCCCACGTGCTGGGGTTCCCGGAAGAGGACATCCCGCAGCTGGCGGAGTGGGGCACGGCGCAGGTTGCCTCGTTCGTGCATGGCAAGGGCCACCGCAACATCCTCACCGAAGAAGAGACCCGGGCTCAGTTCGAGCTGCTCGACGGCTTCAAGGAATATGTGAACGAAAAAGTGCTCGAGAAGCGCAAAGATCCCCAGGAGGACATGATCAGCTGGTTGACCCAGGTGGAATACCAGGCGCTGGGGCGCAAGCTCACCGATATGGAAGTGAACGGGGCATGCGGCTGCGCTCTCCCACCCAGGGTCTGTCGACCCGGGTCACCAGCCAGGACGAGGTGTTTCAAGGGGTGGAAGTGCCCAAGGGCTCGCTGCTGCATCTGCGCTTCGGCGCCGGCAACGTAGATCCGGAGGAGTGGGAGTGCCCCTACGATCTGGATCTGAGCCGCAAGGCGGTTACCCGACACCTGGTGTTTTCCGCCGGTCCGCGGGTCTGTCCGGGTGCCGGAATTTCCCGGGTCGAGCAGACCATCGCGTGGAACCTGCTGCTGGACCGTCTGGACGGCATTGCCTACGCGCCGGGCAACACGTTCGAGCATCAGCCGGGAATCATGCTGGGCACCCTGGCACTGAACCTGAACATTACCAAAGCGGCCTGAGCAACGCCCCCGCAGGCGGCGGCCGGCGTCCGCGCTGCTGGAAGAAACACAGATGGACGAGCTCGCGGAATTTCGGGACGCTACCCGTGCCTGGCTTGAGGAACGCTGCCCATCGGGTGCGCGGGGCCCGGGACAGACAGCCTGGGGCAGCCGCTCGGTTGCGCTAGAGCCCGATGTGCAGCTCTGGCTGGAACGCATGGCGGAACGCGGCTGGACGACACCGACCTGGCCTAAAGCCTACGGCGGCGCGGAGCTGAATCGGGATCAGTACCGCGTGCTGATTGACGAGCTCAAACGGATCAACGCGCGCACGCCACTTACCGGGCGCGGCGTCAACTACATCGGGCCAACCATCCTGGAGCTGGGGTCAGACGAGCAGAAAGCCCGGTGGCTGCCCGGCATCGCCCGCGGCGAGGGTGGCTGGGCCATGGGCTATTCGGAGCCAGGCGCCGGATCGGACCTCGCGAGCCTGTCGACCCGGGCCGAACGCCGAGGTGATCAGTTTGTCATCAACGGCCGCAAGATGTGGACCAGCGACGCGTTGCATTGCGACTACATTTTTGTGCTGGCGCGTACCTCGCCGGAATTGCCGAAGCATCAGGGCATCAGCCTGATACTTGTGGATATGCATCAACCCGGTGTCCGGGTGAGCCCCATTCGCCTGCTGTCAGGAGCCTCACCGTTTTGTGAAACCAATTTTGAAGACGCGCTGGCAACCGTTGGCGATGTGATCGGCGGGGTCGACAACGGTTGGAGCGTCGGCAAGCGGCTCCTGCAGTTCGAGCGGTCGACCCACGCGGGCATCAACATCTCCGGATCACAGGGTGGACGCACAGAGGATAGCCGCATGCCGGCGCTCATCCGGCGTTACGCAACGCTCGACGGCAATCGGATTGCGGATGAGAACCTGCGCCGCAGGCTCACAGACTACGAGATGAATGGATTCGCCCAGCGTCTGACGCAGCAGCGCGCCATTGAGGAAGCGAAGGCTCGAGCTCCGGGGTTCACCTCATCCGCGGTGAAGCTGACCGGGGCGCTGCACACCCAGAGCGGCGACGAGTTGCTGCTGCAAGCCATGGGAACCCGCGGGCTGGGGGCCGGTGACGGCTTCGCCGGCGAGGAGCTGGCGGCCACCAGGGACTGGCTGCGCAACAAGGCGCTGACCATTGCAGGCGGAACCAAAGAAGTTCAGCTCAACATCATCGCCAAGCGGGTCCTGGGCCTGCCGGATTGAGGGACGGTCCGGCGGGCGCCAGCTGGTTGGGCAGGTCGACCGGACCGGTGATGTTCGGCTACAGCCGATAGACCCGCGCCGCCGTCCCGTAGAACATGGCATGCTTTTCGCTTTCCGAGTAATTGGCAGCGATCTTTTTCAGACCGTTCCACAACACGGGATAAGACAGCGACCAGCGATCTACCGGGAAATTGCTCTCGAACATGCAACGCTCCGGGCCGAAGCACCGGATCGCATGGTGGTAATAACGCGCCTGGGCGTCCGCGAACTCGTCTGAGGTGGGCGGCCTGTCTCGTTCGTGCCATCCGAAGCCGGTGTCGGGCATGGCGAGCCCGCCCAGCTTGGCCACCACGTTGGGGTGCCGGGCACGGCCCGAGCGAGCGTCAGGAAATCCTGATTCTGGTGGTGGTAGTGCCAGGCGTCGTAGGTGTAGCCCAGCTCGCCCAGTCGGGCGACGCCGCGGCGGAAACTTTCATCCTGATACAGGCCCTCCGGCGCGCTGAGGGCAATGCGCAGGGTTTGCGGGTGCCGGGCTCTGGCGCCGGTATGGCGAATGCCCCGGAACAGCCCCGGCGCTGCGGCCTCGTGGGCCTCCAGCACCTCGTCGAGCTCGGCGCCCAGGCTGAGGTCCGCGCGGCCCACGATGGCGCCGATGGATGGTTGGTCGGGGTTGGCCCGGGAAGCCGCCGCGATCTCATTGACGAAGACGGATTCGCCCACAGGCTTGAGGTGCACGGGTCCGGAAGAATAGAAGCTGGATCCGCACTCCAGATAGACCGTGGTTACTACGTTGTGGCCGGATCCCGTATCGGCCCACAGCTCATCCAGAAGATAGCGTCCCCAGGCTCTGTCCCACAGGTGATGGTGAGGGTCCACTATGGGGCGGTCCGGATCGATGATCTCTTCGGAGACCAGGTTCAGCCATGCGTCGCTGCCTGGCTCTGGATTTGTCACGGCGGCCGTCCTCCCGTCTATGCTGAGTCCGTTGTGACCGGCTGTCTGACCATCGGGCACCTGGCAATTTCCGGTCAGGCTGTTGCGGCCAGCGGTTTCACCTCTACCGGAATGCCCGTCATGTGTGCCTGATTCGACAGCGGCTCGAAGCTGCCCGGCCCGGACGGCAGCAGCGCGTTGCAGTTCACGCCGTGCTTCTCGCCGGCCACCCGCATGCCCTTGGCATCGCGATGTCCCCAGCCGTGGGTCATCGCGACCACGCCCGGCATCAGCTCGTCGGTCAATCTCACCGGCGCCGAGATGGTGCCATGCTGGTTGCTTACGGTTACCTCGCTGCCGTCGACGACCTGACGCTTTTCCGCATCAAGGGGATGCATGAACAGGTAGTTGCGGTCTCTGTCCCGACGCTTGAGCTTCGGCAGGTTGGAATACCAGCTGTTCATCATGTACTGGTCGCGCTTGCTGATCAGCTTCAGCTGATCCGTGGGCGCCGTCTCCAGGTCAACGAAAATCTCCTCCATGCGCGTCTGGGCTTCGGCAAAGATCTCCGGGCAGCAGTCGACGTGCTTGTCCTCGTGTTGCAGGTACCTGTCGTAAAATTCCTCTGGCCTGGAGCGCTCCAGAGCGATGATGTTCTCGGCACGAAGCTCGCGCATGCTGCGACCCTGAGAGCGCAACATGGCGTCTACTCTCGCCCACATGTTGGGGTTCTCGTCGACGTCGAATGCCGACTGCAGATTCATCGCCTGACACAGCTTCTCGTATATCCACCAGTCCGGCTTGCGTTCGTATGCTGGCGGCACCATGGCTTCGGTGAACTGCACGCTGGGCTCGAACTGCAGGCCGATGCCGGTGATGTTGATGTCCTCGCGCTCGAACGCTCCCGCAGCGGGCAGCACGTAGTCCGCGTACTCGGCCGTGGCGTTGCGATAGATGTCTACGCAGACGAGCAGCTCGAGGGAGCTCAACGCTTCGCGCATGGCCGCTTCGCCGCCGATGGAGAGCACCGGATTGCCGGAGTTGACGAACAGGGCGCGAATCGGCTCGTGATGGTCGTAGATGTAGTTCGCGAGGAGGTTTCCGGGCAGGCTGATGCCGACGCCGCCGGGTTTGCGGATGCGGCCGAAGGGGGTATCCAGGAAACCTTCGGGCACCGCTTTCCCCGCCGCCGGGCTGCGCTCGTAGAAACCCAGTGAGTAGAAATTGCCCCCGCGGCGCCCCAGGTTGCCTGGCGAAATCAATGGCGAGCTGACGGATCTCAGGCGCCGGGATTCCGGTGACGCCGGCGACTCTTTCCGCCGGATAGCGGGCGACGAAAGCGCGCAGCTCGTCGACGTTCTGGCCGTGGCGCTGAACGGCTTCCGCATCGAAACCCACGGTACGATCGATCTCATGCAACAGCGCCGCCAGCAGGTAGGCGTCGCTGTCCGGCCTGATCTTGAGCACCTTCCCGGCAATGCTGGCCGATTCGATCTCTCGAGGGTTGACGTAAAGGACTCTGGCCCCGCGTTGCTCCGCTTCCTTCAGGTGCTGCATGGGGTGAGGAATCGATACGAAGGACATGTGGCTCACCGCCGGGTTCTCGCCGATGATGAGAATGAGGTCGCTGTGATCGATGTCTGGTACCGGGTGCATGGTCCGGGTGCCGAACACGGCCTCGCTGCCGGCGAACTTGTTGGCGCAGTCCTGGGTGCCTGAGCTGAAGTGTTTTCTTACCCCGAGCTGGCGCATGAAGCTGCCGAAAGAGGGGCCATACAGGGCATTGAATGCGGTCGGATTGCCTGTGTAGCTGCCCACGGCATCGGCGCCGTGACCGTTGATGATGACAGACAGACGCTCGGCGATTTCATTCAGGGCCTGATCCCAGCTGATCGGCTCGAACTGGCCGGGCGCCACCTGCTTGAGCGGCTGCTGCAGCCGGTCCGGATCACTGTGGATGTCCAGGCCGTAGATGCCTTTGTTGCAGACGAAGCCTTTCGAAATCGGGTGTTCCTTGTCCGGCTCCAGCGCGACCAGCGCTTCGTCGTCTACGGTCGCGACCAGACCGCAGGCGGGCTCGCAGACCCGGCAGAAGGTTCGTTTTTTCGTCAGCATTTGTTGGTGCCTCCTTTCCAGGCCGCGTGTCTGGGCCTCTGGGCGCATTTACGGTTTTGGACTATCTGCTCCTCGTGGTCGGCCTCGCCGGTCTGCTTCTGGGTGGCGACACGCTTGTACGAGGGGCCAGCGGGTTGGCCAGGGCTTTTGGTATCTCTCCCTTGATCGTCGGTCTCACCGTGGTGGCGTTTGGCACCAGCGCGCCCGAGCTGGTGGTGAATGTTCTGGGGGCCCTCCAGGGTGAAACAGATCTGGCATTTGGCAATGTCGTGGGTTCGAATCTGGCCAATCTCGGCCTGGTGCTCGGCGTCACCGCGCTGATTGCGCCCGTTGCGTTGGAAGGGCAGATCGTTCGCCGCGAGATACCCCTGCTGCTGCTGGGTTCGGCGATGCTTCTGGTCTTCTCCACGGATTCGCTGCTGCGCGGTGACGTTTCAAAGCTCGATCTGGCCGACGGTCTGGGCCTGCTGCTGCTGTTCTCGATTTTTTTCTACGTGACCGCGGTCGATGTTCTTCGCGATCAGGAAGAGGATCCGCTGTTTGGAGAAATCGGCGCCGTGCCGCGATTCCGCCGGAAAACGCTGCCCTCCAAAGACTTGATTCTGCTGTCGGTGGGTGGGGTTTTGCTTTACGTCGGCGGGCTCCTGACCATCAGTGCCGGTACGGGTCTGGCCGAGTCCTGGGGGGTTCCCTCTGCCGTCATCGGCCTTTTAGTGCTTGCGGTCGGTACCAGCATGCCGGAGCTGGTCACTTCCGTGATGGCCGCCTATCGCCGTGAGCCCGACCTGGCCATCGGCAACCTGGTGGGCTCCAACCTCTTCAACAGCCTGTTCGTGTTGCCGATCAGCGCGATCGTTGCCGACATCGGCATCCCCAAAGGAGGGGAGGCCGACCTGGTGTTCAGCCTGGCATTGACGGCGTTGCTGATTCCCATTGCGCTGCTGGGCCGTGGCAACATCAGCCGGGTCTGGGGCGCCGGGTTGCTGGTGCTGTATGTCGGGTACCTGGCGCTTAGGCTGCTGGCAGTTTAGTCGGCAGCCGAAGCTGAGCCGAACCGGCTCAGTAGGTGTATTCCGGCGCCGGGCCGAAATCCCACAGCACGACGGTAGCACCCAGCAGGGCGACGAACGATACGAGCGCCACGGCGAATACGGCGCTGGCGTAGAGGAAACCGCGCTCCGGCGGCACCTTCAGAACGATGCTGGTGCCGCGGTACAGCAGGTAGATGCAGTAGCAGGCCACCAGACAGCCCAGCATGATGTCCAGCCACAGGATCGGTCGCAGGCCGAGCAGGCCGGCGATGAAAAACGGCGAGGCGGTGTAGGTGATGAGGGTGACCCCCTGAGCGACCGTGGAAGCCGAGCCGTAGGATTCCGCCATCCAGTGAACCATGTAGCCGAGAAAGATAACCCCGCCCACCATGGCCAGGAAAAACATGGCGCACATCGGTAGAGCGCTTTCCGGGGTCAGCCTGACCAGGTCGCCGGCCACCGCCCACCCCTGCTGCGTCACGCCCACGTACCAGCAGACGGCGGGAATCAGCGCGTAGGGAAGCGTGTGCAGCAACAGCACGGGCAGCAACCCGGCGGCGTGGTCGGCGATCTTCTGCCAGCCGCTGACGGGGTTAACGGTGACGAGGAGGCCATAGAGCAGCGTTTTCATTCATTTCTCTCCCGAGTCATCTTCCAGAATGTCGAATCCGTGCCTGTCCAGCTCTTCGAACTGGTCATTGTTGACCGCCCAGACGAAGGTAACGCCAGCGATGGCGATGAGCACGATGGAAATAGGGATGAGCAGCAGCAGGATATCCATGCCTATCTCCCCGGCAGTTTGTTTTGATCATTGTCAGCAGGTGGGCGCCACACGGGCACCCGCAGCAGCCGGGTAGCGTTCAACATCACCAGCGTCGAGCTGCTTGCCATGCCCAGGGCTGCGACCCAGGGGGGCATGAAGCCCAGCGCGGCGAACGGAATGGCGATCAGATTGTAAGACAGCGCCCATGCCAGGTTCTGCCGCATGATGCCCGCTGCCCGGCGGCCGACGGCGACCAGGTCTACCAGCGCGCCCAGACGGCGGCTGAGCAACAGGACGTCGGTTCGGCTCTTCACCAGATCGGAGCTCTCGAGAACCGAGACGGAAACGTTCGCAGCGGCAAGGGCGGGCACGTCATTGATGCCGTCGCCAACCACCATGACCTGGTCGCCCCGCTCCTGCAGCGCGCGGGTGATCTCGAGCTTGGTTTCCGGCGCCTGGCGTGCCACGTAGTCGATTTGCAGCTGCGTGGCCAGCGCGGCACAGCGGTCCTCTGCATCGCCGCTTACCATCGTCGACCGGATGCCCGCTTGCCTGAGCGCCGCTACGGCCGGCAGGGCATCCGGACGTAACGGGTCGGCGATCTCGAACCTTGCGGCGGGGGTGCCGTCCACGGCGAGAAAAATTCCGGTTTCAGCAGAGCCGTCCGGCAGGCCGCAGAAGGCGCCGCTGCCGATCTTCACCGCCCGGTTCTGCCAGCGTCCCTCGACCCCGGCGCCGGCGACGACCCGAGCGTCGTTGACCACGGCCCGTTCCGGCTCCGGGAAAGCGCGGGCAATGGGGTGGTTGGCGTGCTGCTGCAGCGCGGCGGCAATATCCAGCACTTCGTCCCGATCCACGCCGACCTCGGCCAGGAGAACCACGTTCACCAGGTCGGGCGCGTGTTCTGTCAGGGTGCCCGTTTTATCGAACAGGGCTGCGTTCACCCGGGCGATCTGCATCAGCGCGTCGCTGCGGGTCAGCACGATGCCCGTCTGGCGCAGCCGGGTCATGGCCGCCGTAATGGCGGCTGGCGTGGCCAGTGACAGCGCGCACGGGCAGCTGACTACGAGAACCGTCAGGGCGGCGACGAATGCCTTCTCCGGGTTGACCAGCTGCCAGGCGACGAAGGTAAGGGTCGCAAGGCAGAGCACCGCGGGAACGAACACGGCAGCGATGCGATCGGCGAGCTGTGCGACCTGGGGCTTGTCTGCCTGGGCACGATTGGCCAGATCTGCAATACCGGCGATTCGCGTGCTGTCATATGTTGCGGTGGTGTGAAGGCAGAAGCCGGCCCCCCGGTTCAGCGTTCCGGCATAGACGGTCTCTCCCGAAGCTTTGCTGACCCACTGAGACTCGCCCGTGAGCACCGACTCGTCCAGAGTCGCCCCGGCCGATTCCACGCGGCCATCCAGCGGCACCTGATTGCCCTGTTCCACCCACAGCCGGGTGCCGGCGGCAATTTCGGCCAGCGGCGTGGGGACTCGCCGGTTGTTGTCGAGAACCAGACCCGTCGCGGGCAACGCTGCCAGCGCCGCGTTGCTCATGTCGAAGCGCTGCTTCAGACGATCGTCGATGTACCTGGCCGTCAGCAGCAGGAAGGTGAACATCACGACGGAGTCGTAGTAGACCTCGCCAGCGCCATCGGGGGTGTGAGCCAGGCTCACCGCGAAGGCGCAGGCGATGGCCAGAGCGATGGGGACATCCATGTTCAGGCCGGTCCGCCAGGCGACGATGGCGTTGCGGAAGAAGGGCATGGCCGAGTAAGCGACCACCGGAATGCAGAACGTCAGGCTGGTGATCTCGAACAGGCGGCGGACGGCCGGGTCCATGCCTTCGAAAGCCCCGGAGTACATCGCCAGGGCGGCCATCATGACCTGCATCATGGCGAGGCCGGCAATACCCAGCCGCTTGAGCAGATCACGTTGCCGAAAGCTCTGCCGCGGGTTGCTGGTCAGACAGGGATGGAAACCCGCTGCTTCGATTCTCGCCAGCAAAGTCGCGGTTTCGGTGCCGTCGGCATGCTCGACCAGCACCTGGCGTCGCGCCGGGTTGATGTGCGTTTCGAGCACGCCCTCCAGCTCACGCAGCGCACGCTCGATCTTGCTGACGCAGCCCGCGCAGTGCATATCACTGACGCTGATGGTGCTCAGCGTCATTCCTGTTCCCGCCAGCTGGTCTTGGACAGCGGCGGCGCTTCCCGCTTCACCACCGCTTCCGGTGTGGAAACAGCCACATAAACGGTAACCGCGCTCATGAGGACCGCGGCGGCGGGGATGGCGATGACCAGGACGACCATCCGTCGCTTCACGACGAAGTCCTTCGCGCTCATCGCCCTACTCAAGAAATCCCTCATTTGAATGCCCTCATTTGGACGGGCCCAGGAAGCGGGTGACTTCGGCGTCACAACGCGCGGTGGCCGCCTCGCAGACGGTGATCGTAACCTCGGTGTTCGGGCTTGCGACATCCTTGCCGGCGGCGCTGAGCGTCAGCGGCAGATCTAGCAGCTCGACCGGTTCCAGGCGTATCGGGCTGGCTACGGATAAGCTGAGCGGCAGGGTGCTCTCGACCTCGAGCGACAGGCTGGCCGGCTGCTGGCCCTTGTTGAGCACGCGAAGTCGATACTGGTTGCTGACGCTGCCGTCGCTGGCCTGAGAGAACAGCTGCCCACGTTCCCGCAGTACGTCCACTTCGAAGGGTACGCGGGTAACCACGGCCCACAGAAAAACGCAGCCCATGACGACCAGCGCGGTCGCGTAGCCCACGCTTCGAAGGCGGAGCCAGTGGGTCTTGCCGCCGGAGAGCTCGTGCTCGGTGGTGTAGCGGATAAGCCCGGGATCGTAGCCTACCTTGCCCATCACCTGGTTGCAGGCATCCACGCAGTGCGCGCAGCCGATGCACTGGTATTGCAGCCCGTTGCGAATGTCGATGCCCGTCGGGCAGACCTGCACGCACAGCTGGCAGTCTATGCAGTCGCCAAGCGCGTCGGGTCGGGTGTTCCGCTTGCGCGCGCCGCGAGGTTCACCCCGGGCGGCGTCATAGGACACGATCAGGGTGTCCTTGTCGAACATGGCAGACTGGAACCGCGCGTAAGGACACATATAGATGCACACCTGCTCACGCATCCAGCCCGCGTTGATGTAGGTGGCGCAGGTGAAGAAGAGGGTCCAAAGAGCTGCCCAGGTGCCGATCAGCTCGAAATCGAAGGTCAGGAAACCCCAGGCCAGCTCGCGAATCGGGGTGAAATAACCGACGAACGTCAGCCCGGTAAGAAAGGCCCAGCCCAGCCACATGGCGTGTTTCAGAAAACGCTTGCGAATCTTCTCGAAGTTCCAGGGCGCGCTGTCCAGCCGGATGCGCTGGTGGCGCTCGCCTTCGGTGATCTGCTCCACCCACATGAATATGGCGGTCCACACCGTCTGAGGACAGGTGTATCCGCACCAGATGCGCCCTACCAGGGTGGTAAAGGTGAACAGCGCGAACGCGGCGATGATCAGCATCCAGCCCAGCAGCCAGAGATCCTGGGGCCAGAAAGTCAGGCCCAGGATGTGAAACTGCCGGGCAGGCAGGTCGAACAGCACAGCCTGACGCTCTCCCCATTGCAACCACGGCAGCAGAAAGTAGCCGGCCAGCAGCGGCCAGCCGGTAAAGAATCTGAGCCGCTGAAAGAAACCGCCGACGTAACGGGTGAAGATCTTCTCCCGCCGCTGGTACAGATCCTGCTCGCCGAAGCCTTCCAGCCTGACGGTGTCTTCCTGCGTGTCTGAGGGGCCCTGCGAAACGTTCATGGGAGACCTGTCACGCTACCGCTGGCTGAGAGAAGTGACGTATCCGGCCAGGATGTGAATCTGGTCCGGATCCAGCACGCGGGAGAAGGAGGGCATGTTGCCGTTTCGACCGTGGCGCAGCGTGAAAGCGATGGCCTCCGCGGAGCCGCCGTAGAGCCAGATGTCGTTCGTCAGGTTTGGCGACCCCAGCACGGGGTTGCCCATGCCCTCCGGGCCGTGACAGGCCACGCAGAAGGTTGCGTACTGGCCGGCCCCGCGAGCCGCCGCCCCGGGGTCGTGCTCGCTGCCCGACAGCCTCAGCACGTGCTGGGTGACGTCTTCGATACCCTGATCGCCCAGAGCGGCCGCCCACCCGGGCATCGCAGCCTGACGGCCGTTCTGCAAAGCGGTTTTCACCTTGTCGAAACCCTCGCCCCAGATCCACTCTTCGTCCGTCAGGTTTGGAAAACCGAAAGCGCCCTGTCCCGTCACGCCGTGGCAGGTGCTGCAGTTGTTGATGAACAGGCGCCGGCCGACCTGCTGGGCCTGACGATCGGCGTGAAGACCTGCTTCGTCCAGCTGGGCGAGCCTGGCGTAGAGCGGAGCGAAGCGTGCCTCATGGGCCTGCTGCTCCCGGGCGACCTGGTCCGCGGAGGACCAGTTGCCGATGCCGCTGAAGTTGCCAAGGCCCGGGTAGTAGATGAGGTAGCCACCAGCGAACAGAATGCTGACGATGAACATGGCCACCCACCAGAAGGGCAGCGGGTTGTCGAACTCCTGAATGCCGTCGTAATCGTGCCCCGTGGTCTCCTTGCCGCTGGTGGTGCGGTTCGAGAGCAGAAAAGCCAAACAGGCTACCAGGCTCAAAACGGTTCCCAGAATGACGAACCAGCTCCATACGCTGCTCATAGCCGCTTGTCCTTGTTTTTTTCGGGATGTGTTACGTCGCCCGGGTTCAGCAGCGAGTCAGGGTCGGCGTCCGGTGTTTTCGGACTCTCGTCGTCGTCAAGCGGCATGCTGCCGAAGGACTCCAGGCGCTGCCGGCGGCCAGGCCAATAGACCCAGATCACCAGCCCGGTGAACGCGATCGCAACGGCGATCAGAGAAAACTCGGACGCGCTCATCGTCCACCTCCGGCATAGTCGCGCATGTCCAGACCCAGATTCTGCAGATAGGCGATGAGCGCATCAGCCTCGGTGAGCCCCGCCACCGCGTCCCGGGCACCTTCGATGTCCGTGTCCGTGTAGGGCACGCCCAGGGTGCGGAGGGTTTTCATCTTGGCAGCCGTGAGCTCGCCTTCCAGGACGTTGTCGAACAGCCAGGGAAAACCTGGCATGTTGGAAACCGGCACGACGGACCTGGGATCTGCCAGGTGAGCCCGGTGCCAGTCGTCGCTGTAGCGCCCACCGACACGGGCCAGATCCGGGCCGGTTCGCTTCGATCCCCACAGGAACGGGTGCTCGTAGACGTCCTCGCCGGCGACCGAGTAGTGTCCGTAGCGTGCGGTCTCGGACTGCAGGGCGCGGACCATCTGGGTATGGCACACGGCGCAGCCTTCCCGCATGTAGATATCCCGGCCTTCCAGCTGCACCGCGGTGAGGGGCTCGAGCCCGTCAATGGGTTTTGCGCCTGCTTTGTCGAAGACCAGGGGGAAGATCTCCACCATGCCGCCGAAGCTGACGGCGATCAGTATCAGCACGATCAGCAGGCCGACGTTCTTTTCGACGACGTCATGTTTCATGCGCCACCTCCCGTTGCGCCTGCAGCGGCGGTGGATACCAGCGGCGTCGCAGGCGCCGCGGCTTCCTCCCGAGTTTCGCCGCGAACGGTTCTGTAGACGTTGTAGGCCATCACCAGCATGCCGGCGAAGAAGATGGCGCCGCCGATGAACCTCACGTAGTACCCGGGATAGCTGGCCTCCAGAGATTCGACGAACGAGTAGGTGAGCGTGCCGTCGATGCTGGTCGCGCGCCACATCAGACCCTGCAGCAGGCCGTTTACCCACATGGACGCGATGTAGAGGACGGTGCCCAGCGTGGACATCCAGAAGTGCAGGTTGATCAGCTTGACGCTGTACATCTCACCGGCCTTGCGGCCGAACAGCAGCGGAATCAGGTGGTACATGGCGCCGATGCTGACCATGGCGACCCAGCCCAGGGCGCCGGAATGCACGTGACCGATGGTCCAGTCGGTGTTGTGGGACAGCGCGTTTATCGTCTTGATGGACATCATGGGCCCTTCGAAGGTGGACATGCCATAGAAGGACAGGGAGACGATGAGAAACTTGAGTATGGGATCGGTTCGCAGTTTGTCCCAGGCGCCGGACAGCGTCATGATGCCGTTGATCATACCGCCCCAGGAGGGTGCGAGCAGCACCAGAGACATCACCATGCCCACGCTCTGAGCCCAGTCCGGCAGAGAGGTGTAGTGCAGGTGATGGGGTCCCGCCCAGACGTAGATGGCGATCAGCGCCCAGAAGTGGACGATGGACAGGCGATAGGAGTACACGGGCCTGCCCGCCTGTTTGGGCACGAAGTAGTACATGATGCCCAGGAAGCCGGCGGTCAGGAAAAAGCCTACCGCGTTGTGTCCGTACCACCACTGCATCATGGCGTCCACGGAGCCGGAATAGATGGAATAGCTCTTGGTCAGAGAGACGGGCAGCGCCAGGCTGTTGAAGATGTGCAGGATGGCGACGCCGATGATCAGCGCGCCGAAGAACCAGTTCGCGACGTAAATATGCTGGACCGTCCGTTTGGCAATGGTGCCGAAGAACACGATGCCGAAGGCGACCCAGACCAGCGCGATGAGGATATCGATGGGCCATTCCAGCTCAGCGTATTCCTTGGTGGTGGTCAGGCCCAGGGGCAGCGTGATGGCGGCCAGCACGATGACCGTCTGCCAGCCCCAGAACACGAATTGAGCCAGACTGTTGGAAATCAGCGGCGCTTTACAGGTTCTCTGAACCACATAGAAGGCGCTGGCCATGAGGGCGCATCCGCCGAACGCGAAGATCACCGCGTTGGTGTGCAGAGGTCGGAGGCGGCCGAATGACAGCCAGGGGATGTCGAAGTTGAGCGCCGGCCAGGCCAGCTGGCCGGCGAGGAGTACCCCCACCGCCATGCCCACGATGCCCCAGACGACGGTCATCACGGCAAACCAACGCACCACCTGGAGGTTGTAAGGAGTATCCTCGGTCACGTTTCTTCCTTATTGGTTGTGTGTGGGCGGAGATACGCCGAGCGCCATCCGCAACGGTGACTGAAATTTGTGGGTCGGCAGCTTAGGCAGCCGTCGGATGCCGGCCTATCCGTAATTCCCGAGAGGCTGGGACATCCAGCCGGGAAGGCGGCTCAGAGAGGCGCTCAGGAGGCACGCTTGCCGACGAATCGCACCAGCTTGCGGTGCACCAGGGGCTTGCTGAAAACATCCTGGATGCCCAGATCGTGCGCCCGGGTCGTGGTTCCACTGTCTTTGCGGCTCGTAAGCAGCGCAAAGCGGGTATCCGGGTGGTGGGCATGGAACGCCTGGTAGAGGTCCACGCCGGAAATGTCCGGCAATTCCGCCTCGCAGATGACGCAGTCGATGTTCTTCGAATGCTCGGCAGGTGCGACGATGTCGTCGCCATCGGCGTCGCGAAGAAACTCGCGTCCGGAGGCATAGGTCACTACCGCATGACCGTTCAGCTCCATCAACGTGGCCAGGCTGTCGCGGACTGCCGGGTCTCCGTCGATGACGATTACGCGGGATTCCTCCATCCGACCGCCATTCGTCCTCGTGCCATCTGAACATATGCAACGCTAGATGCTGATGCGGTTGCGGAGAATACGGGCTTTTACTTAAGACAACCGGAAAGTGAGGCGCTTCAGTCAGTCGCCGGCGCGCTCCAGGTTGATTTTCATCCGAACGAGGTCCGCCAGGGTTCGCGCCCCCGTCTTCTGCATGACCTGACTGCGGTGGATCTCGACGGTGCGCTCGCTGATGCCCAGGTCGATGGCGACAACCTTGTTGGCCTGGCCGTCGGCGACGCGCAGGAATACTTCCTTTTCCCGCGGCGTCAGCGAAGCTACTCTGGCCCGCACTTCTTCCAGCCCAGCGTATTCCGCGCGCTGGGCTTCATCCACTGACAGCGCTTCCTGAACGCGGTCCAGCAGCTCCTGATCGCGAAACGGTTTGCGGTGTCGAGAAAGTCCCTGGCGCTGGAGAAGGTCTCGCAGGGGAGGTCTACGGTCTCCAGGAGCATGGCAACGGCGTCGCGTACCGGTTCGTCATCGTCCACGACAAAAACGGTCGGCACCTGGTCACTCATCCGGCTGCTCATCCGGGATGACCTCTACGGGCAGGGTGAAGTAAAAGCTGGCTCCGCAGTTTTCGTTGTTCCGAAAGCTGAGCACCCCGCCGTGTTGCGCGATGATGGTCCGGCAGATCGACAGGCCCATTCCCATACCGTCCTTTTTTGTGGTGTGGAAGGGGGTAAATAACAGGTCTTCGACGTCTTCGGCAACCCCGGGGCCCTGATCGACCACGGCTACTTCCACCATCTGAGGGCTGACGGCCCGCGTCTGGATGACGATGGTCCGCCCGAAGGCGCGGTGTATCTCGCTCATGGCGTCGATGGCGTTGCGTATCAGGTTCAGCGCCACCTGCTGAATCTGAATGGGGTCGCACAGCACCGCGGGCAGATCCTGGTCCAGCTCGAATTTCAGCTCCACTTCATGCAGACGCGCGTCGCTTTCCGCCAGCTTCAGCAGGTCGGTGAGCAATACGGACAGCCGGGTCATTTCCTGCTGGCCCTGCTGGGGTCTGGCGAAGCGCTGAATGCGCTCGATGATGGCGCCGGCGCGCAGGCTCTGGGTGTTCAGTTTTTCCAGGGCGGCGCGCAGTTTGTCCGGATCGGCATTTCCCCGTTCGATCAGCTTGATGCTGGACTGGGCGTACATGGATATGGCGGTGAGCGGCTGGTTGATCTCGTGCGCGATGCTGGCGGTCATCTCTCCCATGGTGGAAAGGCGACCGACGTGGGCGAGCCTTTCACGCTGCTCTGCCAACGCTTCGCGAGCCGCCTGCTGCTCGGACCGCCCGCCTGCAGCTCGCGACCCTTACCGATGATGCGTTTCTCTCCGGTGGTCAGATAGTGCCGCACGTAGCCTTCGTGCCGTGAACGGTGTGGTTCCGGCATCAGCATGGTCACGGGCTGGTCCTGCAGCTCGCTGGCCGCATAGCCGAAAAGCCGAACCGCCGCTTCGTTCAGACGCTCCATGCGTCCTTCCTCATCCATGATGATGATCGCGTCCACGGCGGTATCCAGTATCGCCAGGATCTCGGCTTCGCCGCGAACCTGATCGGTCACATCGACCAGCGTAGCCATCAGCCGGAGCGGGTCGTTTTCTGTTGCCAGACCGGGCTGACAATGGATCTCGAAAACCCGCGGCTCACCCGCGGTGGTTACGACGCCGCTGCGCAGCCGCAGCGGCGGCTGGTTGGGTTGGTAGGCGCGCCACCGGCCTTCGAAATCCTCGGCAACAACATCGGGGAAGACGGTTAGCCACCGATCACCCACGCCTGCAGAAAAAACCTTGCGCCAGGCAGCATTGACATGGGTGATGCTCCCGTTCGCATCCGCCGTAAAAACCGGCAGCGGCAGGCTGTTGGTGTCGGGAAAGGTCACGAACCGGAATTTTTCTGGTAGTAGTTGAAGAGCTTCAGATAGGTGATCCCCGGGGTCATGGCCCATCGCCAGGCGAGCTCCGTCGCCTCGTCGCACAGCGGATCCTCCTCAGCCACGGTAGCCACCAGGGCATCCAGCCAGCGATCGAAATGATTGCTGTTCACGCCGAGCCGGTGATGGATGAAGCCGATACGTTCCAGCTCTGCCGACGGGCTGCTGGTGACGTAGAAGGCGGCGAGCTGGAAGAAGGATTTTCGCAACATGACCACCTGACGTTGCATGTCCGTCTCGCGGAACAGCTCATGGATGTCGGGCGCCTGCAGAAAATGTCGGTAGAAGGTTTCGAAAAAGCCGTCTGAACTTTCGTCGATGGTGACGTCGCTGCCGAACATGCGCGCGTAGCTCGCGTCGAAAAGAGGGTTATTCAGCATCCGCGCGCCAGGTTGCTCAGGGCTGCCACGACGCCACTCCAAAGGTTTCTATCACGACCGTTATCCCATCATCAGCTGGATGCCCTGCGTTTGCCCTGCCAGTCGCGGTTGATGACGGCGAAGAACGGTTTCCACAGCCCGAACAGGATATCGGACGCGTGGTCGCTGCTGCGGACCATGAGGCTGGAAGCTTCCGAAACCCCTTCCGCGATGTGTTCGAGGCGACGCTGGCAGTGGGCCAGCGCCACCGCGGAGAATTGTGCCGGCCCCGGATCTGCCAGAAAATCCCGGACGCTCTTCGCCTGGTCCCGAGCGAGATGCTGGACCTGACGGACGATCACATCGTTCAACTCGTCCAGGGTTTCCCAGACGATTCCGAGGTTCTCGATCAGTTCCCTCGTTGCCAGGATCTCAGCGCCTACCATCTCCTCGCGGATCAGCCTGGAGTCCTTGCCTATGTCATCTGCCAGTTCCTCCACATCGTGAGCCAGCGCCTCGATGTCTTTCTGGAACGCCGATAGGGGAGAGTCGGATGGATCGCTCATCAGTGGAGTCCTTTGGGCATGCGGATGGTGGCGACGTCTACAGGGGATCCATGGAGCACGGCGTTGGCCGTTGATCCGAGCAGGAGGCGCATGCCTTCCTGACCGTGAGAGCCGGTGATTATCAGATCGAACGCTTCCTGCTCGACGAGCTCGTGAATTTTGTCTGCCGGGCGCCCCAGGAATACGCGCTGATGCTGCTGGTCTATGCCCTGGGCGCTGCAAAGCTCGTCGAGACGTTTTGTGGCGACGGTGACGGCGTCCTCTTCCAGAGATCTGGTCAGGGAGCCCGTGAAGGTGGGGTCGAAACTGTACTGGACGTACTGCGGCTCCACGACGTGAACCGCGAACAGCTCGCCGTCTTCGGCTACGAACGGGCGCGCACGCTCCAGGACGTAGCTCGCGCTGGCTTCGGTGAGGTCGATGGCGACCAGAACTTTCTTATACAACTTGGTCCTCTACACCTTGGTCTTCTCGCTGGAGGTTCCGAACGATGGGATGCTACTTCATGCGCCCCTTCGCAGCACCCATCGTCGGGACATTTTATATATGATGCTCTAAGGGTTTTCCGAAGCGGTAGCTCAGGAAAACCCCGATGAGCGTTCGTTCGGCGTAGCGTTAAAGTGGATAAAGGATGAAACCATGAGATACAAGCACGTTTTGGCAGCAGTCGATGTAACTGAGGAAGCAGGCCAGGTTCTGGCCATGGCTCGCGAGGTTGCCGACGAGCACAAGGCCAAGCTGTCGATATTGACCGTGGTCAAGCCTCTAACGCACGTCTACGGCGGCCTGGATATGGTCTCATATACTCAGATCAGCGTGAATTTCGAAGAAGAGGCCAAAGCGCAGGCGAAAGTTCAGGTTCAGGCCATGGCGGCGGAAAAGGGGATCGGTGGCGATGAAGTTCAAGTCAGCGTCGGCTCGCCGGTGACCCAGATCGTCGACAGCGCCGAGCGCATGGGCGCAGACCTGATCGTTACCGGCTCCCACGGCAAGCACGGCCTTGGGCTGATGCTGGGTTCGACAGCCAACGGCGTGCTGCACCGGGCGAATTGTGACGTGCTCACGGTCCGTATCAAAGACTGAAGGTTGGCGCGATGATTGGCAGGTACAAGCGAATTCTGGTTGCTCTGGACGCTTCGGAAGAGGGGGATCAGGTTCTGGAAGCCGCTACCGCTCTGGATCCGCGCGTTGCGGAAAGCTACTACGTCACGACCGTGGTGCCGCCCATGATGGGGGGCATCAGCGGCATGGACGGCGCTTCGTTTGCCGCTACCTGGCCGCTCAAGGACATGGAGGCCGAGATAAGCCGTGAGATTACGGATAGCGTACGCGAACGGGTGGCCCGCTTCGGCATATCTCCGGACAGGGTGACAGTGCTGTTCGGACGCCCGGCCGCCGAGATTCATGCCCACGCCGAAATGATCGAAGCGGATCTCATCGTGATCGGGTCTCACGGCAGGCACGGTCTGCCGCAGGTCATGCTTGGCTCCACTGCCAACGCCGTCCTGCATGGCGCTCCCTGCGATGTGTTGACGGTGCGCATTCAGGGGTGAGCCAGCGGACATGAGCGGACGCCCAATCCCGAGCCCTTCAGGTTTGGCGCTTCCGGATGTGGCGCTTTTCTGCGTGGCGTTAATCTGTCTGGCGCTTTTCTTTCTGGCGGTGGGGGGCTGCGCCGGTCCCGCGCCCATGACCCACTTCGTGCCGCAGCGCTGTAATCTCGCAGCGGCCCCCTTCGAAACCTTCAGTATCCAGCAGCATGCCATGCCGGGCTTTATCGAGCCGGTGGTCGCTCAGGCGCTTGCGGGCGCCCTGAAACGTCAGGGTTTGCAGGCGGCTGACGACCCTGCTGGCGCTGATATCACTGCGGTTACCCGATTTTCCATGATTGATAGAATGCCCGATCCCGGTTCTCGAGATACCTTTGGAGACGCCGTTGCTCCGGGCGAGATCACCCGTTTTGTCGCGCACGTCGATCTCCAGCTGGTCGATAATCGCGACGATACGCTGATCTGGCAGGGGTCCATGGATCGCCCGCATGCTATTGTTGGCGACGAGACCTTTCACGACGAGCGGGCGGTGCTGATCGTATCCACGACGCTCGACACGATGCTAGAGGGGGTAAAGAACCCATGCGGATGATGCGGTCAGAAATCGCGACGGGCCGGGCCGAAGCCCGCGGGCGCGCGCGGGCGTGAACTTCTTCCAATCGCGCTCGTTGCGGTGGCTGATCGCCGTGCTGTCGGTGCTGGTCGGTGCTTCCTGGGTCACTGCTCAAGATGCAGAGAACCCGGCCACCAGCGCCGAGGGGCAGGTCTGGGTTGCCGATCTGGAAGGCGCGCTTGGCCCCGCGACCGCTGATTTCATCATACGGTCCATGGCAGATGCGGAAGCGGCCGGGGCGCGGGCGTTCATCATTCGTATGGACACGCCCGGCGGGCTCGACAAGGCCATGCGCCAGCTGGTCAAGGAGATTCTTGGCGCGAACATTCCGGTAATAACCTTTGTCGCCCCGGACGGTGCCCGGGCGGCGAGCGCCGGGACCTACATTGCCTACGCCAGCCACATCGTAGCCATGGCGCCGGCAACTAACATCGGCTCTTCCACCCCGGTAAGCATTGCGCCCACGCCGAGCATGCCCCAACCCAGGTCTCCCGGTCCGGACGGCGGGGCCGAAGATCAGCCGGACAGCCGGACGCCGTCGGCGGGAGACGCCATGACCCGAAAGGTCGTCAACGATGCGGTTTCCTATCTGCAGAGCCTCGGCGAGCTGCGGGAGCGCAACATCGACTGGGCCGAGGAGACGGTGCGTTTCGGGGCCAATCTGCGTGCGTCCGAGGCCCTGGAGCAGAACGTAATCGACCTCGTGGTGTCTGACATGTCGTCCCTGCTGGCGCAGATCGACGGATGGTCGGTGACCCTGCCGGATCGTACGGTAGCCCTGGATGTGGCCACGGCCGACGTGTACGTGGTCGAAGCCGACTGGCAGCACGAGCTGCTGGAGGTCATTACCGATCCGACCATTGCCTACGGGTTGCTGATATTCGGCATCTACGGCCTCATTCTGGAGTTCTATAACCCGGGCATGGTTTTTCCATCGGTCATCGGCATCATCTGTCTTCTGCTCGGCGCCTACGGTCTGCAGATGCTGCCCATCAACTACGCCGGTCTGGCGCTCATCGTCGTTGGCATTGCCATGATGATCATCGAGGTCTTCACCCCCACCCTGGGGATACTGGGTTTTGCCGGTGTGGCGGCTTTCGTGTTCGGCTCCATGATACTGATGGATACCGAAGCCCCCGGCTATCAGGTGCCGATTGCCGTCATTGCGGCCTTTGCCGCGACGACGGCAGGTCTGGCGCTTTTCGCCGTCGGCTTTGCCGTGCATGCCAGACGGCAGCGGATTACCACGGGGACGGAATCCATGGTGGGGGGACGCGGCGAAGCTCAGTCTGATTTTGACGGACAGGGTTTCGTCTGGGCCTTCGGTGAGCAGTGGAAGGCCCGCTGCACGCAGCCTGTTCGCAAAGGTGACAAGGTAATCATTACCGCAGTGGATGGCATTACCCTGATCGTAAAGCCGGATAATCAAGAGGAGCCCTAGGGCCATGGAAATTTTCTCAATCGTTGTACTGGTGGTCATCGCCGGCCTGGTGATGAGCGCCTTCCGGGTGCTCAGAGAGTACGAGCGCGGCGTCATTTTTCTGCTCGGACGTTTTTACAAGGTGAAGGGGCCGGGCCTGATCCTCGTCATTCCCATCGTGCAGCAGATGGTTCGGGTGGATCTGCGCACCCTGGTGCTGGATATCCCTTCCCAGGACCTGATCACTCGAGACAACGTCTCGGTCAAAGTGAACGCCGTGCTGTACTTCCGCGTTCTGGATCCGGAGAGGGCCATCGTCAACGTCGAGAACTACATGGAAGCCACCGGCCAACTCGCCCAGACGACGCTGCGCTCCGTGCTCGGACAGCACGAGCTGGACGAGCTGCTGGCAGAACGGGAGCGCCTCAATGCGGACATCCAGGTAATTCTCGACAAGCAGACCGATCAGTGGGGAATCAAGGTTTCCAACGTCGAGATCAAGCATGTGGACATCGACGAAAGCATGATCCGAGCAATCGCCAAACAGGCGGAAGCCGAGCGCGAGCGGCGCGCCAAGATCATTCACGCTGAAGGCGAGGAGCAGGCGGCGGCCAAGCTGGTTGAGGCCGCTCAATTGCTGTCAGCGCAGGGTGAGGCCATGCAGCTGCGCTATCTGCAGACGCTGGTGGAAATTGCCGGCGAGAAAAGCTCCACCATCGTGTTTCCGTTGCCCATAAATATGATGGGCACCATACAAAATCTGCTGGAGGCATCCGGCCCAGAAAGTCCGCCGAAGTCGGACTGACGCGGATCCGGCCTGTTTTCGGTTTGTCAGCCCAAGGCGCTCAGCAGAGCTTCAGCACCGAGCAGGGCAGGCGATCCATCAGCCTCGGCAGCAGTTCTTCCCAATCCAGGGGATGAGTTTTCGGGACGATCAGCAGCCGGGCGTCTTCCGCCAGGCACAAGTCCGCGATGGCTTCCTCGGTCCACTCTGCCAACGTCACTCGGCGCTCTACGTCCAGCAGCTTCGAGTCTGCCTCGAGGCTCTGGGGTTCCGACGCCTCTGCCGCCAGGACGACGGTCAGCGCTTCGGCCTCGGAGAACCTGCGGGCGACGTCCAGAGAGTCTTCGGTGCCACCGAGAACGACCACGGATGATCCGGATCGCCAGGGCTCATTGACGAACAAAATGTTCCTCGACTGACGCAACAGCCCGTCGTAGTGCACGCCGCTGCGTGGCCGCAAGCCGCTGGTACGCAGCGCCCGGGTGATCAGCACGAAATCTGACTCGTCGGCAATGCGGGTGAGCTCCTCGCTGGCCCGTCCCCGGGTAACCAGAAACCGGTGCTGCATTCGCATCCTTGCGGCTACCGCTTCAAACGATTTGCGAATAGAGGATGCCTCGGCGGCCTGCTCTTGCTGCAGCCGGTTGACGTCCATTTCTGCGACCTGACCGTTGAGTGACACCTCCCGCAGTCCGGGAAGCGCCGCGGCCCGCAGCAGATCCTCATCTTCCACGTACAGGCCGGTCAGCTCCAGCGGCCTTGTTCCCAGCAGTCTGGGCAGCAGCTGCAGCAGCTCCTCGCTCGGGTGCCCGCAGTCGAAGGAAATCAGCACGCGAGTTGTGGTTTCAGGTTTCATTCGTGTGAGCTCCCGTCACCTTTGCTCCTCGTCACCGTGACCTCTGTTGGCGGCCATCCAGAACCCGTGCAGCTCCGCAACCCGGTCGCTGACCGCCGTGTTGACTTCGGCCGGGTCCACGGGCTCGCCACCCGGTTCGGCAAACAGTACGGCCATGGCGTCGTCCACCGTATCCATGGTGTAGACGTTGAATTGGCCCTCGGCGACGGCGTCCACCACGTCCTGTCGCAGCATCAGGTTGTCGACGTTGCTGAGCGGTATGATGACGCCCTGAGTTCCAGTGATTCCCTGCACCTTGCAGATGTCGTAGAAGCCCTCGATCTTCTGATTCACGCCTCCGATCGCCTGAGCCTTGCCATGTTGATCCATAGACCCGGTGACGGCCAGATCCTGGCGCAGAGGGCGGTCTATGATGGCGGAGATCAGGGCGCAGACTTCGGCGATGGACGCGCTGTCCCCTTCTATGCCGCCGTAAGACTGCTCAAATACCAGGCTGGCGTGCAGCGACAGCGGATGTTCCTTGGCGTATCGGAAGCCAATGAAGTTCGAAACGATCATTACCGCCTTGGTGTGTATGTTTCCGCCGAGCCGTGCTTCACGTTCAATGTCGATTACCTCACCCTTACCGACGCGGGCGGTTGCCGTGATCCTGGACGGCTGGCCGAACATCAGCTTGCCGATCTGTACCACCGAAAGACCGTTGATCTGGCCCGTCTTCCTGCCCTCGGTCTCTACGACGGTGATGCCGCGGGTGATGTTCTCGTGAATGAGCTCGCGGATCCGATCCAGGCGGTAGATGCGGTTCAGAATGACGCTGTCGATATGTAAAGCGTCGATCAGCTCGGCATCGTCCTGGCCGGCCAGATGGTCGGCTTCGCGCAGGATGTCCTCCATGTCCTTCATCCGCGCGGACAGCCGGCCGCGGTCATGTACCAGGCGACTGCTGTGTTCCAGCGTGCTGGCCACCGCCGCCGCGGTGAGATGGCGGATGTTGGAGCTGTGAACCAACCGTGACAGCATCGCCGCGTAAGCGGCCTGGTTCTCGTCGTTCCACTGCACGTAGTCGTCGAAGTCGGCAAGAATCTTAAAGAGGTTGTCGAAGTCCGGGTCGAAGCGGCGGAGCAGCTGATAAAGCCGCCGGTTCCCCAGCAGGATGACCTTGACGTTCAGCGGAACGGGCTCTGGTTCCAGGGATATCGAGTACGCCATGTTCAGCAGCTGGCCCACCGATTCCACTCGGACCCGGCCGTCGGTCAAAGCGCGCTTCAATGCCTCCCAGGCGAACGGCTTCTGCAGCAGCCGGTCTGTATCCAGCAGCAGGTAGCCGCCGTTGGCCCGGTGCAGAGCGCCGGGTCGTATCATGCTGAAGTCGGTGACCGGCGTTCCGTACTCGAACCGGTGCTCCAGCTTGCCCACCAGATTGTCCAGGCTGGGATTGCTCTCATAGATGATCGGGGCCCCTTTCAGCTCCGCGTTGTCGATCAGCAGGTTGACCTGATACTGCTTGAAGAATCGGTCCGCCGCGTCCCCGGTGGCCGTAACTGGCGCAGGCAAACCTGACAGCTGATCCTGCCCGCCGCCCTGTTCCAGGGCGATGATGCGTTCGACGTTCTCCATAAGGTGCGCCTTGGTAGCCGCGACGAAGGCAACGGCAGGCGGGTAAATCTGATAGTGGCTGCGCAGACGAGCGGACAGCCGGGTAAGGACTCTGTCGGCGGTTTCGTGCAGCAGCTTTCGCTGCTGAGCGATCAGCTGCTCCTGGAACTTGGGGTACTCCCGCAGCCGTTCGATCAGGCGCTGGTTCATGTGCTCGATGCCTTCGGCAATCTGCCGCTTGCGGTCATCGTCCAGGGCGGCGAACCTGTCCTGTTCCATCACCTTGCCTTCTTCAACCGGGGCAAAGGCGAAGCCGTTGGGTGTGGGCAGCATGGTCAGGCCAAGCTGGTCGGCTTCTTTCTGCAGCTCCGACGCATCGGCCATCTGTCGCTGCTGAAACTGACCGGTCAGCTCGGAGGCTGCCTTCCGATACTCGTCCGATGTGAGAGCAGCCGGCAGCGTGGTGCGCACGTCGGTAATGAACTGTGAGATTTCGGTCTTGAATCGTCTGCCGATTCCTTCCGGAAGGAGGCACATGTGGGGATTGGATGGGTCCTCGAAGTTGTTGAGGTAGCAGCAGTCCTGGGGAACTTCCGATGCTTCTGCCAGTTCCTTCAGCCGCTCTTGAACGAACGCGTGCATGCCTATCTGTGGCACGCCCAGCGCGTAGATGTTGTAGCCCTCGAAGCCCATGGACATCGCGAAATCCAGCGCGCCCTGGGCTCTGGACTGGCCGAGCTGAACGCTCGACGGTTCTACCTCCGCGGTAGAGCGGAAACCCAGTGTTGATGCCGAGGCCTTGCGCCGGAGTTGGGCCGGCTCCAGCTTCATGGCTCCCTCACGGTAACGATGTCGCCGTGCACGCGGCCGATGAGCGTTTCCGCCGTGTTGCCAATGAGCAGCTTCTTCAGGCCCTTGCGTGCGGCGGTGCCCAGCACGGTGACCGTGGCCTTGAGTCGATTCGAAAGGTCGGGAATGACCTCCGAGGGTTTCCCTTCCAGCAGGTGGACCTCGGCGACTTCCAGAGACAGCTCCTTTACCCAACGGTCGACCGCCTGTGCCCGGCTGTCGCGCATGTCCTGCTTGATGCCCTCGTAGTCCATTGCGACCTGCAGCTCATCCACGCTCTGACCCAGGCTGGGGTAGGCGGTGGCGATATGCAGGTCCGCGCCCAGGACATTTGCCAGGGTCGCCGCGGTGAGGAGGATCTCGCGGCACAGGGCGTCGTGGGCAACGTCCGCGACATCTACCGCGCCCAGGACGTGCTCAGGCTGGACCCAGCCCGCGCCTTTGGAAATCAGCACGGCGCAGGGCGCCTCCCGCATCAGCGCCCAGTCCAGGGGCGTCTGAAAATAGTCAGCCAGCTGATGGTGCTGCGATACCGGTTTGATCAGCAACTGGTCCGCGCTGCCGCCGAGCTCCGAAAGAATGCTCTGGTCGGCCTGCTTGCCCCACAGCACCTGTGGCTCGATGCTGGCAACGCGACTCTTCAGGGGCTCGATGAGGTGCCGCAACCCGGTTCTTTCCGCCGCTTTCATCGCCTCCATCAGGCGCGCCTGCTGGTCCCTGGGCAGCACCTCCGGGGGCTCTTCGGCGATGGTGTCGTACACAACCGCGACCACATCGATGTTTGCGCCTGAGTAGTGCTCGACAAGGGCCGCTTTCTGTAGCGCTTCCGCCAGGCCATCGAGGCTGTCATTGGCAACCATGATCCGGCTGATCTGCTTCATCCTGCTCTCTCCGCAAAAAATTCGGCAGCCACCAGCTGCCTCCGGTTGGGCGATTCATGACCACCCTGAGCTACGCACCAAGACCGACGCGCCATTGCGGTCATAGTAAAACAGGATGTAATCCAGTGTCCTTTATGATTCCTTCAGCCAGACCCTGGCGTCAGTACGTATATTCCGCAGGGCCCCGCTAGTGGCCGGTGGAAACTACGGATACGCCCTTCCCGGTGCGGCCCCATATCATGCTTCGATATCGCTGATCAGCATGGTCCAGATGGAGGGCAAGATGCAGTCTTTGAAGAATATCCTGGTGGTTTCCGGCGATGATGCTGAGCAGGCGCGCTACGTCCTCGAGAAAGCCAACATGCTGGCCGACGCGACCGGCGCCCGGCTACATGTCGTGCGCATTATCTACGAGGGCATCGCGGAGCTTGGCGCAGCAGCCATCGACGCAACCCACGAGCTCAAAACGCTGATGTTGCAGGCCGCCGAGACTGCCCTGGAAGACACGGTGGTCGATGTTCGTGCCCGGCACCCGGACCTGGAAGCGGCCGCACTCTGGAACCCCCGGCATTGGGAAGGCGTTCTGCATGCGGCGGAGCGGGCGGAGGCAGACCTGGTCATCAAGGGCGCAAGCGTGCACCACAAGTTCGGTGACATCGTGCGCACCCCCGACGACTGGAATCTCCTGCGTAATTCGGCGGCGCCGGTCATGCTGGTCAAGCCGCAGGCCTGGGTGAAGAACCCTACGGTGCTTTGCGCGCTGGACCCATTCGACGACAGCCATGAGAAGCTTTCGGTGGCGCTGCTGCAGGAGGCGCGAACACTGGCCGATGTGCTCGAGGGAGAGCTGCTGCTGGTGGTCGCCTACCCGCTGTTCGAGCCCTGGGTCGGCGAGCTTGGTGCCATGCAGGGCTATGAAGACCTCAAGAACAACATCGAGACGGAGATCCGGGAGCGCGTGCACGCCCTGGTGGAGAAAGCGGGCGTTGACTTCGATCGGCTGGTGGCCGACGAGGGTCAGCCCGCGCAGGTCATCGGCCGGTTGGTAGACGATACGGAAGCAGAGCTTCTGGTGATCGGCACCCATGCCCGCGAAGGGGTCAAGGGCCTTCTGCTCGGCAACACATCGGAACGATTGCTGCACGCGGTTGCCACCGATGTGTTAACCATGCATGGTTAACACACTAGAGATTCAAAAAGACGGAGGCGCCGCTCGCGCATGAAGAAGCTTGATTCCATACTGGTCATTCTGGACAAACCAAAACATGCCCAGACGGCACTCGTCCGGGCCAGATCTCTCGCCGAGGCCACGAACGCGCACCTTCATCTGGTTTCGTTTGCCTGGCTTGCCATGGCCGAAGAGAAAGACGTGTTCGACGCCCACCAGCGCCGCGCCATGAAGAAGGCCGTGGTGGACGAGCGGAAGATCTGGCTGCGTCAGCAGGTGCTGGACAACAAGCTGATGTCGGCAGACGTCAGCACGGAAGTCGTCTGGACGGATGATATTGCCGGATGGGTTCAGGACAGGGTGGCCGATGCAAAGACTCACCTGGTCATCAAATCTGTACACCATTCCAAGACGCTCATGCACACGCCGCTGGATTGGGACCTGCTGCGCCGCTGCGGCGCCCCCCTGCTGCTGGTTTCCACCAAGCGGAAACGAAAGTCGGGCAACGTGTTGGCGACGCTGGATCTGCGGCACTCCGACCGCAAGCATCAGGTCATGAACCTACGGGTGCTGGACGCCGCCGAGCGCTTTGCCGAAATTGGCGGCGGCAAGATGCACTGCGTCAGCGCCGTCGAGTACTCGGTGGTGCTGCGCGATCTGGACATCATCGACGTGCGCAAGAAGCAAAAGGAAGCCAAGCAGAGATCGCATCGCCGGCTGGGCGAGGTGCTCATCGGCAGCTCGGCGGAAAAGATTCTCAGCCGGGCAAATTGTGACGTGCTGGCCGTACACCCCTGACCGTAACTCCGGAGGGGGCGTTGCCTGCTTTCAGCGCCCCATTACGGCTTCCTGAACGCACCAGCGAAGGGCCCGTTCGGCCGCGTTGGCGGGGCTTTCCTCGCCCACCGGCAAGCGCACCATGCAGGCGTCCCGATAGGTGACCTCGATCATCTGGCCCCATTCCTTGTCTTCCCAGGTGTCCCAGTTGCCCCGGTAGTGCTTGCCGTCAACGCTCACCAGCAGTTCACGCATCGTTTCAGTCGCTCCCGCTGATCTGTATGGATTCGAGATAGGCAATCAGAGCATCGATCTTGGCCGCTACCCGAGCGCTGGCGGCCGCGTCGTAGCCCTCACCCCGGGCAAACTCCGCGCCCCAGATGGGCATGTCCTCTGGACCATGGGCTGCCCGCATCGCCCGGCCGTCGATGACCTCGTGGATGAACGTCTGGGGAAACTTGCCGTCGTTGCGCTCGGCAAGGTAACGCAGATCCAGCAGCACGACGGCCAGCGAGGGCGTGACGATACCGTCGCCTTCGCCGAAGGCGCCGTGACAATTCGCACAGTTCGCGGCATAGAGCGCGCCGCCATCGTAGGCCGGCACGTTGTCGATGATCGCGGTGGCCACCGTTGGCGGCGCAGAGGAAGCGTTCTCCTGCACGGCGGCCAGAGAAACCTGGGCGAGCAGGCCAATCAGCGTTGCCATGATCAGCCCCGCTCGCATGCCTGTTTTGAGATCGTGACCATTGATGCGTCTGAATGCCATTGCTTCGCCTCCAAGTTCTACCGGGGTGGTTCTCTGCGCGGCTCGTCCAGGGGATGGCCCGCTCGCATCAGCGCCGCCAGGCTGTAAATTCGCGTGGGTGTGATCAGCCCGGGATCGCGTATCACGGCCTTCAGCTTCAGCTGCCGATCGTCGATGACCACCACCGCCGAGCTCAGATCCTGGGGATTCCACACAGCCAGCCACACTTCCGAACCATCCCGACTGAATGCCGGCTGCAGCACGCGGCGCGGCCCGGGTCCCAATTCCGCCCATTCCGCTACCGGCAGCAGTTGATAACCCTCCTCCAGGGCGTCCTTGCGGAAAACGGCGATCGCCTGAGAGTTCTCCTCGTCCGCCGACAGCGGCGTGTCCATCCAGAGATGCGGAGAGTCAGGGTGGGTTGCCAGAAACATGGAGCCCAGGCTTGGCCCCTGAACGTCACGAACGATTTGCCATGCCGCATCCGGATGGCCTTCCGGGTCCGTGCCTACCACCACGATCCGCGAGTCCACCATGGTACTGACTGCCCAGACGGGACCGAAGTCGGGATCGATATAGCTGGTGCCTGTTCCGCCGCCGAATACCCGGGCGGGAATCTCTGCAGCCACCGTCTGCTGCTCGGTGTCTATGACGCTGATGGCGTTGGTATCCGCGGGGGTGAGGTAGTAACGACCGTCCGTGGCAAAGCTGCCGGCTCGAAGCTCGCGTACGGTTTCCAGGTCCTTCACTTCCAGCCGGTCCGTGCGATCGTAGGGAAACAGATACACATGACCGGTTTCTTTGATCTGGCTGATGAATTCCGGGCGAGCCCGCGATCCGATCACGTCGGTTACTCTGGGCTCCGGGTGATAGCGCAGGCCGCCGGCGGTAAAGCTGCGGGTGGAGATCAGTCGCAGCGGCTCCAGGGTTCGGCCGTCGAGCAGAACGAGCTGCGGCGGCCAGTAGGCGCCCGCAAGGACGAAGCGGTCTTCGTAGCCCGGGTAACGGGAAGCACCTGCGGCTCTGGCTTCGTAGCCGATGCGGACTGACGCCACCCGCTCCGGCGGGCTGGCGAAAGTGTCGACCATGCTGAGGGTGCCGTCCCTGCAGATGACGTAGAGATAGCGGCCGCTCGCGGACGCGCTGACGCGATGCGGTCCGCGGCCCACCTTTACCCGGCTTATCAGGCGCTTGCTGGCGCCATCGATGATGGCCACTTCGCCCAGGTCGTGCAGGGTCACGACGAAAAGATTCTGCAGGTCATAACCGTGCTTTACTTCCGACGCTCGTGTTTTCTGACTCCGGTACTGGTGCCAGCTGTCCCGCACAGCGGCCAGGTTCATGTCAGGGGGTTGGGGCACCGGGTGCTGCAGGAAACGGGCAAGCAGGTTGATCTGTTCCGGGCCCAGCGCGTCGGAAGTGCCCCAGTTGGGCATGCCGGAAGACGACCCGTAGTTGATGACGGACTGCAGGTACTCTGTGCCCCGCGCCCGCATCAGCTCCGGCGTAAGCGGTGACCCCGCGGTGCCGTGACGCAGCACCCCATGACATGCCGTACAGTGACCGTAGTACAGGCTCAGCGCTTCGGAGAATTCATCCACCGTCATGGGTGGTCCGTCGCCGGTGACGTACTGCTCGGCGGACATATCCGCAAGCGGGCTCTGATCCGCCAGCGTGTAGTCGCTGCTGGGATGGGCCGCGAGCAACTTCAGGCGCTCTGCGGCTACCTCTGCAACGCTATAGGGTTCACCGGCCGGCCCCCAGCTGTGGCGTATGTAGGTCAGCGTGGCGGCGACGGTTTCATTACCCAGATAACCATGGGTGGGCATCACGTTGTAGAAGCTTTGATTTTCCACGACCAGCACCCCGGAGCGTCCCGCCAGGACGGCGACGATGGGTCTGGAACGTTCGGTCCAGAGCTCTGGCGCGTCACGGAGGTTCGGGTACAGGTTTTCGATGCCGCGTCCGTCTCGCTGGTGGCAGCGTGCGCACTGCTCGACGTACAGGGTTTTACCCGCGATCAGAGCGGCCTCCTGGAGCGCCTCCGGGCTCTCTGTCGCAGCTGTCGCTGGCGGGGATCCGGCGGCGACCGTCACCAGCAGGAGAAAGGCAACCACCCCATTCTGGTACTTCCTGTCAGACCCAGTGATCCCGCTTACAGACATCTTGCTCTGCCCTGATTTGTAGGTTCTTCCTACAGTTAGTTTAGCTCGCGACTAGTCTAGCTCGCGGCTAGTTAGTTTAGCTCGCGGCTAGTGTTTAGCTCGAGTTTAGCTCGCGGCTAGTCAGTTTAGCTCGCGGCGCTCATGCTCGCGGTGCCCCGATTGCCGGGCTATCCGTAGTTCCCCTAGTAGAGCCTCTACGGGACGTCGAGTCTACTGGGACGTCTGTTTCTCCGGTTCAAGCCATGCCGTTGCCGGAATCTTTGTCCGCTCTGTTGCGTTCGGCCGCTTACTCGCACGCCTGTGATCCGATCGAGCTCGTGGAAACCCACATTTCCTGGGTGCTGCTCACCGGCGATTTCGCCTACAAGTTGAAAAAGCCCGTCAGGTTTCCTTTCGTTGACTTCAGCACCCTTGATCGGCGGGCGCATTTCTGCCGTGAAGAGCTGCGCTGCAATCTGGCTTTTGCGCCGGATCTGTATCTGGATGTGGTCCCAGTAACCCGCGACGCGAGCGGAGAAGTGGAGATGGCCGGGGCGGGGGAGGTTCTGGACTGGGCGGTAAAAATGCGGCAGTTCCCGCCGCAACGTCAGCTCGATCGGCTGTTGGCGGCGGATGGGGTCTCGGTGGCCATGCTGCGGGATTTCGGTGCCCGACTGGCCGTACAGCATCAAGCCCTGCCGAGCCTGAAGCTGAATGCCGACGCAGATCTGGAGCAGGAGCTGCAGCAGCGGGTGGCATCTCCCATAGAGGGGAACTTCGACATCCTTGGCGACCAGCCGCTCACCGATCAGCAGAACCGGCAGCTGATGCTGTGCGCCCGGGCGGCTCGCGCGGACCTGCTTGCGCTGCGGAAGCGGATTCTGAACCGCCTTGCCGGAGGCTACGTTCGGGAGTGCCACGGCGATCTGCACCTTTCCAACCTGGTGGATCTGGAAGGCGTCGTGACTGCCTTCGACTGCCTTGAGTTCAATCCCAATCTCCGCTGGATAGACACCGTCAGTGATATCGCGTTTCTGTTCATGGACTGTCTGGTTCGTGGCCGTACCGACCTGGGATACGCCTTCATTGATGGCTACATGGATGCCACCGGTGACTACGAAGGTCTGGTGCTGCTGCCGTTCTACGCCGCCTATCGCTCCATGGTCAGGGCCAAGGTCGCGGCCCTGCAGCTGGCGCAGGTTGGCGATGACCCGGACTCACGGAGCCGCCTCGTTGCGCGTCTCGACGCCCACCTTGATTGGGGTGCGCGCCGGTCTCAGCGCGGCGCGCGGGAGGAGGGGTCGAAAGGTCGGCCCGACGGCCCGCTTCTGGTGCTGATGTGCGGATTGTCGGGTTCCGGGAAATCATACGTGGCGACCCGGCTGGTGCCGCAGCTGGGCGCGCTGCGTTTGCGCTCCGACGTGCTGCGCAAAACCGGGGCCGGCGGGGCGGGTGATGCGGGCCAGGCGGCAGAGGCGCAGGAGGCCCAGGTTGGGTCCGCGCTTGATCAGGGCCTTTATGCTGCCGAGCGGGTCGAAGCCGTCTATGCGTCTCTGGCCGATCTGGCCGTGCATCTTCTGCGCGCCGGGGAGACGGTGATTCTTGATGCAACGTTTTTGGCGGCCCGGCGGCGTCGGTTGCTGCTGGAGGCGGCTGGTCTGGAGAAGTTTCCGGTTGTCGTTGCTTATTGTGATGCGCCTCTGGACGTGCTGAGGGCTCGGGTGGCAGCCCGTGCAGCAAAGGGTGATGACGCGTCAGAAGCCGGGTTGCCGGTGCTCGAGGCACAGCGCCAGCGGTTCGAAGAACCTCAACGGCCCGAGCCCGTCCTGCGCGTCGATACCGGTGGTGATCTGGACATCGCCAGCGTGGCTGCACGGCTCAGGGCGGTTGTAACTCAGGCTACGTCGGGCGGGTCTCCCTCGCCGGGATGAAACTGGCTGGACAGGTGTTCGGCAAAGGCTCTGCAGGCGTCGGTCGCGGTGAAGATGCCGGCCAGTCGGCCGTGGGCAGTCACCACAACGGCGCCGACGTGCTTGTCGGCCATTTCGGCAAGCACGAGGCGTAGCGGGGTTTCCAGGTCTGCGGCGTAGCAGTTTTCCACGTAGGCGTCTTCCACGGTCAGTTGCTTGGGGTCCGGGGAGCCCAGCTCCGGCCCCAGCAGAAGCTTGATATCGCGATCGCTGATCAGCCCTTTGAGCTCATGGTCAACGGTTACCGGCAGATGTCGAACGTGATGTTCCAGCATCAGCTTACGGGCGCGAGCCAGAGGCTCTTCCAGAGAGACGGAGTAGGGAAACGGGGTCATCACGGCTTTCAGATGCGGCTCTTTCATTGATTGGGTCTGGGATGGGGTCTGGCCTGTGTTCTGGACTCGATTCCGGGTGCGCGACGGCTCATTCCTTGCTGGCGCAGTCGATGCATTGGCCGGCGTGGGGAATGGCTTCCAGACGTTTTTCTGCGATGTCGCCGCCACAGCTGACGCACGAGCCGTAGTTTCCATCTTCCAGGCGCTTCAGCGCCTGTTCGATTCGCTTGATCTCATCCTGGATTTCCCGGTCCAGGGCGACCAGCGTCTCGCCGTTCTCGAGCTCGGTCGCCTGCTCTGCGAAGTCAGCCGACAGCGGCTCCTCCCGATGGCGGGTATGCTTGGCGATGCGGGTCTGGCGCTCTTCGAGGTCTTTGCGCATGTCCTCGAGCCTGTCTTTTATCTGTTCCGTATTCAATGGTTCTGCTCCGTGGTTGTCTGCTATGAACACAGAGCCCGCAACCGGTGTCACTAAGGGGATTCCGAAGCCGCCGGGCGAAGTGCCGATAGGTGTTTCCCCGAATAGTCTATATTCTGGCCGGTCATTAGTCTGCGAAAATAAACGGCAAGACAAACTCAAAAAACAAACCCAAAAACAAACCCAAAAAAGCAAACATCAATAAAGAGTGGCGTGTTCATGGCGTACAAACACATTCTCGTGGCGGTCGATCTCTCAGAGGACTCGCAACAGGTTCTTTCGCGGGCACGGGAAAGCGCAGACCTCAACGGCGCAAGACTGTCCATGGTATCCGTAGTAAAGCCGCTGACTCAGGTATACGGCGGCTTGGACATGGCGCCCATCAGCAGCGGCGCGGTCTCATTCGAAGAGGAAGCGGTAAAACAGGCCAGGGCGCAGCTGACGGACCTGGCCGGCCGATACGGGGCGAAGGCGGAAGACGTGCACGTCGTTCTCGGGGCGCCTGCCCACGAGATACGGGATCTGGCGGACAGTGCCGGTGCGGACCTGATAGTCATTGGAACTCACGGGCGTCACGGTCTCGGATTGCTGCTGGGTTCGACAGCCAGCGGCGTGATCCACGGCGTGCAGTGCGACGTTCTTGCCGTTCGGGTATCCTCGGAATCGCGCGAGATCCCCAGTTAATCGCTGTCCGGAATGTGAAGCGCGAGCGCTTGCAGGTCGTCCGGTCGCTCGATAACGATCTCTCCGAGCCTGCTGGTTACCAGGCCCGCCTTGCTGAAACGACCCATGACCCTGGACAGGCTCTCCAGCGTCATGCCCAGAAAGTTCGCCAGGTCGGTACGACTCATCGGGGTGTGCAGGATCCGCTTGTCCCGCCCGATCTGCTGCTGTTTTCTGGACAGCTGCAGCAGGTAACCGGCGACTCTTGCATCGGCCCGTACCTGTCCGAGGTTGATCTGACTGCCGGCGGCCTTTTTTTCTGATTGACCCAGCATGCGCATCAGCGACGTCCCGCCGCCGATTTCCCACAGGGTTGCCATCTCGTCCAGCCGAACCCGGCACGCGGTGCTGGTCTCCAGGGCCACTGCAGAGTCCGCATGCCGCCCGGTCGCCTGTCCGGTGACACCAAGCAGCTCGCCCGGGTAGTGAAACCCCGTCACGTACTCATCTCCCGCCGGCGTCATGGCAAATGTCTTGAAAACCCCCGATCGCACCACGTAGCAACGGTCTGCACGATTTCCTTCCCGGTAGAGATGCTTTCCTTTTTCCAGCGGAGCGCTGGGCTTCACGCACTCGGCCAGCGAATCCAGAGCTGTCTCCTCCAGACCTGATGCCAGGCACAGCACCCTGGTCGGGCAGGATTTGCAGGGATTGTCTGTCGCCGGCTGCGTCATAGTGTGTGGCAATGTGCCCGAGCGCGTCGCAGCGCAGAAATAGGGAAATACCCTTAGGAAGCCCGGGTGCTGGCCAGGTCCTGGTAACGTCCCGAATCCTGGTGCTGGTCAGTAAAGCGCAACTGGGCTAACTTTGGCCTGCTTAACCCGCTGGGAGAAAGGTTTGGCTGAGAATGCTCTGCCGCG
>CAMYJX010000056.1:2196-21609 GCA_947258825.1 uncultured Pseudomonadales bacterium | reverse complement strand
CTCCGGACGATATACGGATGATCTGGTGCTGCCGCGGCAGGCGTACGCGAGCTTCGTTCGGGCTCCCATGGCGCACGCGCGCCTCGGCGTCGTGGACACGTCTGAAGCCGCTGCGTTGCCCGGCGTCCTGGCTGTTCTCACCGGCGCTGACTACGCGGCGAGCGGCCTCGGAAACCTCGCCTGCGGATGGATGATCCACTCCCGTGACGGCAGCGCTATGAACGCGGGGGAGCATCCTCCTCTGGCCGTCGAGCGGGTCCGCTACGCGGGCGATGCGATCGCGGTGGTGGTGGCAGAGACTCGGGAAGCCGCGCGCAGCGCCGCCGAGCTGGTCATGGTCGACTACGAAGATCTGCCCGCGGTAGTAGGGGTGGTGGAAGCGGGTGCGCCCGACGCGCCCCAGCTTCACGACGCAGCCCCCGCCAATCAGGTGTTTGACTGGGAGCTGGGCAATTTCGCCGAAACCGAGGCGGCGTTTGCGCGTGCAGCCCACATCACCGAGCTGGATATTGTCAACAATCGACTGGTGCCTAACGCCATGGAGCCCCGGGCCGTCAACGCCAGCTTTGATCTCGCAACAGGGCAGCATACGGTTTACATCGCCAGCCAGAATCCCCACGGTCTGCGCATGACGCTCGCGGCTGTGATCGGCTTTGGCCCGGAACACAAGCTGAGGGTCATTTCCGAAGACGTGGGAGGCGGCTTCGGATCCAAGGCTTTCACTTACGCGGAGGAAGTCGCGTGCCTGTTTGCCAGCCGGTTTCTGAATCGACCGGTCAAGTGGGCCGCCGATCGCAGCGAGGCGTTCCTGGCGGATGCCCACGGGCGCGATCACGTGACCCGAGCTTCGCTGGCGCTCGACGAGAACCAGCGGTTCCTCGGTTTGCGGGTTCACACCCAGGCGAATATCGGCGCCTATCTTTCCACCTTCGGCTCGCTCATTCCGACCTATGTCTACGCTCCTCTGCTGTCCGGACAGTACGCGATCCCGGCGATTCACGCCCGCGTGATAGCTCGATATACGAACACGACGCCGGTGGACGCCTACCGCGGAGCCGGGCGGCCGGAGGCTTCCTATGTCATTGAGCGGCTGGTCGAACAGGCAGCGCGGGAGACAGGTACGGATCCTGCCGAGCTGCGTCGGAGAAATTTCGTGCGTGAGTTTCCTTATCAGACGCCCGTGGAGATGGAATACGACACCGGCGATTTCGAAGCGCACCTGGACGAAGCGCTGCGGCTCATCGACTATGCGGGATTTGCGGAGCGAAGAGCAGCGGCGCGGGAACAGGGCAGGCTGCGAGGCATCGGCATCGGCGCCTACATAGAAGCGGCGGGTATCGGCCCGTCTGCCAAGCTGGGCAGGATGGGCTCCGGTGCCGGCCTCTGGGAATCTGCCGAGGTGCGGGTGAACCCCACGGGCAGCGTGGAGGTGCTCACCGGTTGTCACAGCCACGGCCAGAGCCACGAAACCACCTATGCTCAGCTGGTTGCCGATCGGTTCGGCATTACCGTGGAAGATGTGGAGATCGTTCATGGTGATACCGACAAAGTCCAGTTCGGGATGGGCACTTTCGGCTCCCGCTCCGGGCCGGTCGGGCTTTCGGCCATCGCGATCGCCGCGGACAAAGTCGTCGCCAAAGCAAAGCGCATCGCGGGTCATGTGCTGGACGTGCCGCCCGAAACGGTCGAGTTCGACGAGGGCACGTTTTCCAGCAGCCAGACGAATCAGCAGCTGTCTTTTTCGGAGGTGGCGCTGAACGCATACACGGCCCACCATTTTCCCACCGCGGATCTCGAGCCGGGATTGAAAGAGGGATGCTTTTTCGATCCGCCCAACTTCACCTTTCCATCCGGGTGTCATGTCTGCGAGCTGGATGTGGACTCAGAGACCGGGGAGGTAACCCTGGTGGATTTCGTTGCGGTAGACGATTTCGGCACGCTGGTGAATCCCATGGTCGTCGAGGGGCAGGTGCACGGGGGCATTGCTCAGGGCGTGGGACAGGCGCTGCTGGAGCACACCGTGTACGACCTGGAATCCGGACAGTTGCTCAGCGGCACGTTCATGGACTACTGCATGCCACGCGCGGACGACCTGCCGGATTTCAAGGTTGGCTTTACCAACACGCCTTCGCCCTCGAACCCGCTGGGAATCAAGGGCTGCGGTGAAGCCGGTGCCATCGGCGCGCCGCCGGCCATCATCAACGCGCTCACGGACGCGCTGGGCGTTCATACCTTCGACATGCCCGCCACGCCGGAGCGGGTTTGGCGCGTGCTGCAGGAGCAATCGCGATGACCGGACAGCTGCTCATCGATCGGGTGCGGATCATCGACGGACTGGGCAATGCCCCCTTCGAAGGTTCGGTGCTGGTGGAGGCCAATCGCATTGCCGCTGTGGGTGACCGGTCGTCGATGAATCTGCACGATCCGAAGATCATCGATGGCGCGGGGTGTCACCTGATGCCGGGCCTCATTGATGCGCATTGTCACGTGACTTTTGACGAGCCGCGTTCCAATGACGAGCTGTTTTTCCATCGGCGCGAAGGGCTGTCCGCGCTCGTCGCCGCGCGCAACGCCCAGCGGGTGCTGAGCGCGGGCGTTACCGGTTTCCTGGACGCAGACTGCCTCTTCGACATCGGGGTGGATCTGCGTGACGCCATCGACGCCGGGGTGCTCGTCGGCCCCAGGATGTCGACGGGTGGCAACGCGCTGCTGACCTCGGTAGGTGGCACTGCGGGCCTGCTGTTTCCGGAAGAGGGTCGGCGTGGCTACGCCAGAATCGTTCGGGGCCGGGACGAGATCGTGGCCGAAGTGCGCCGTCAGGCAAAAATCGGCGTCGACTGGATCAAGGTGCACGTAACCGGCCTGATTCCCAGGCAGCGCCACAAAGGGGAGATCCAGGCCTGGTCCTTCGATGAGCTGCGAACGGTCTGCGATACCGCCCACGAGTTGGGCATACCCGTTACCGGACATTGCCGCAACCCTCAGAGCACGATCGACTGCGCGCGCGCGGGTTTCGACATGATATTGCATGCCACCTTCATGAACGACGCGGCGCTCGAGGCGGTCATCGAGCATCAGACGCCAATCGTGCCGACTTTCACGTTTCAGGCCAATCTGGCCGACTACGGTGACCGGGTCGGTGCAGACCCGGCGCTGCAGGACCTGTTTCGTCGGGAAATTGCCGACAGCGCCGAGACGATTCGGCGTGCCTACGATGCGGGGGTGCCCGTGCTCTGCGGCACGGAAACGGGTTTCTCGCTGACGCCCTACGGCGAGTGGCATTACAGAGAGATGGAAGTCTTCGTTCGCGACATTGGTTTCACGCCGCTGGAGGCCATTCGGGCGGCCACGTCCGAATGTGGCCGGGCCATCGGGCTGCAGGGCGAGGTGGGTGCCGTGGAAGTCGGGCGTCTGGCTGATCTGTTGCTCATCGACGGTGACCCGTCCCGCGATGTCACCCTGCTGGGGGACAAATCCCGAATCCGCGAGATTATCCTCGACGGGCAGGTGGTACGGCTGCCGGAGCTGCCGGAACGTCAGCCCATCAGCGGCTGGCGAGTCAGCCCCTATTCCAGCGGGCCGCTCTACTGGCGCGATACGCGAGATGCCTGAGATCCGCATCGAAGGTTATCAGCCGGTCTATCAGGCTCTGTGCAACCCGCATCTGAAGCAGTCCCTCTACGATGCCGGTGCCGTGATCATGGCCGATACTCTCCTGACCCTGCACGGCCAGGAACACACTCGACGTCGGCATCTGGCGCTGCGGGTGTTCCAGCGGGATTTTGCCCGTCACTACGAGCATGCCGTTTTCCCTGCCACGGTGGCCCGAACGCTCGGCCATTTTCACGGCCGGAACCCTCTGGATCTGGTGGCCTTCGGGCATTCGGTCACCATGAATCTGACGGCGGACTTCGCTGGCATCGACCGAAGTGGCGAGCCCGAGGAAACGGCCAGGCTGCTGAGCCTGGTGCAGAAGTTCGGTGAAGGCGCCACCATGGTGCACAGCACCCGCGATCCCGCGGTCCTGACCGCCGAGGTGCAGCGGGCACTCGGCGAGTACGAACGGGATTTTCTGCAACCCTCGCTGGCGCGCAGGCAGCGGCTGCTGGCGGAGTTTGCCCGGGGCGGCCTGCCTGAAGCCGGGCTACCCCGTGACATGCTGACGATTCTGCTGCGTAACGAGGATCGCCTCGAGCTTTCCCCCGGGGTTCTGAGCCGCGAGATCGCTTTCTATCTGCAGGCCGGATCCCACAGCACGGCCAACGCCACCGTGCACGCGATAGACGAGCTGCTGCGCTGGTGCCGGGGGTTTCCGGACCGGCGGCAGGCGCTGGAGGCCGACCCCCTGTTTCTGCAGCGAGCGGTCCACGAGGCGCTGCGGCTGCATCCCGCGAGCCCTGTGGCCTGGCGTCGAGCCGTGTCCCCCCTGACGTTGCCTTCGGGGGTTGCGGTGACGCCCGAGGATCTGCTGGTGCTCGATCTCGCCGCGGCCAACGTGGACCAGACGGTGTTCGGCTCGGACAGCCGACGCTTCAATCCCTATCGTGAAATTTCCGCCCGGCGGGTTCAGCCCTTTGGCCTGACCTTTGGCCTGGGCGTGCACAACTGTCTCGGCCGGGATCTGGACGCCGGGCTGGTTCCCCAGGTGGATACCCAGCCTGACGATCACCAGTTCGGCACCGTTACCGCGCTGGTGCGCGTGGTGCTTTGCGATCTTGGGGCCATGGACGCGCCGGACGATCCGCCCCGGAGGGACAAACACAGCGTGCGCGGCAACTGGCAGCGATTCCCGGTTCGCGTCCGCTACCCGCAATCCTGATGTTGACCTGATGTTGAATACACGGCCCTGCCTTCAGCAATGAAAAACGTACTACTGACCGGCGGCATCTACCATCCGTTCGATGAGACCTCGGCCGCGCTGGTTTCCCTCTTCGCCGAGCTGGGCGTCGAGAGCGTTGTCACGGAGAACGTTGCCGAAGCCGTCGCCGAGCTTGAGCACGCGGAACTCTTCACCATCAACGCGCTGCGCTGGCGAATGGAGAACGACGACAAATACGCGCCGCATCGCGCCCGCTGGGCGTTCGAGCTTCCCGAAGCGTCTGCGTCCCGGATCGAAAGCTTCGTCGAGTCCGGCGGTAGCCTGCTTGCCATGCACACGGCGAGCATCTGCTTCGATACCTGGTACGATTTCGGGCAGCTTCTGGGTGGCCGATGGCGCTGGGGCAGCAGCTTTCATCCCGAGCTGGGGCCGGTAGAGGTTCAGGCGGTTGTCGAACATCCGGTAACCGATGGGTTGAGCAGATTTGAGCTGGCCGATGAGGTGTATCACAACCTGGAAGTTGCGGCGGATTCCGAGGTGCTGCTGGAAGCCCGGGTCCCTGGCAGTGACTGGCAGGCGGTCGCCTGGTGTCGGGAGTGGGGCCAGGGGCGCGTGGTGTACGACGCCCTGGGGCACGGCCCGGAAAGTCTGGCCTGTAGCCCCCACCGTCGGCTGCTCCGGCAGAGCATGCTGTGGCTGATGGGGGAGATCTGACCATGAAGAACATCGCTGGCATGTCCGTGCTGGTCACCGGTGCCAGCTCTGGAATCGGCGCCGGCGCGGCGCGGTTTTTTGCGCGGCATGGCGCGCAGGTCACCATCGTCGGGCGCCGTGAAGATCGGCTGGAAAGCGTTCGCGCCGAGATTGGCGATGCCTGCTCTGCCGTGGTCGGCGACGTGACCGTCGACGCCGACAGGCGTCGCATGCTGGCGGCGGCGGAAGCTCATGGTGGCGGGCTGGATGCCCTCATCAGCAATGCGGGCAACATGTATCGGGGCCCTATTACGGAGCTGTCTGAAAGCGCGCTGATCGATATCTTCAACAGCAACGTGGTCGCTGGCATGCTGCTCACCGGCCTCGCCGTTCCGCTGCTGGAAAAGCGCCGGGGTGCGGTGATCTTCGTCGGCTCCGTGCACACCCGCAGGGCTTTCCCTGGCGCTTCACCCTATGCGGCCACCAAGGGCGCGCTGGAAACGCTGACCCGCGTGCTGGCGGCGGAGCTGGGCAGCAGCGGTGTGCGGGTCAACTGCGTGGTTCCCGGGGCCGTGCTGACCGAGATTTATCAGCGTGCGGGCATCCTCGACGACCAGCAGGCCTCAGCCCGCCTCGCGGCCATGGCGGGCGAGCACGCGCTCGGTCGAATCGGCAGCGTGGAGGAGATTGCGGAGGCGATGGCGTACCTGGTTTGCGCGGAGTGGACCACGGGCGCCGTTCTCGACGTGGATGGTGGCCTCGGACTCGGGGTCACCCACGCCTGAAGGAACCATGCCTGGGGGGGAAGCGGGCATTGATCAGAGCTTGCCGCTTCGAGGGGCGTCGAAGGCCGCGTCATAGACCCCAAGGGAGGCGGTGCCGCCGGTATGGATGAAGACCAGATCCTCCGTGCCGTGGAATTCTCCAAGCCGCACCCGGTCGATCAGGCCTGAAAACCCCTTGCCCGAGTAAACGGGGTCCAGCAGCACGCCCTCCGTACGCGCCAGCAGGCGGATCGCTTCCAGGGTTTCGGCTGTGGGAATGCCGTAGTCCTGGCCGAAATATCGGTGATCGACGTGGATGTCCCTGTTGGTAACCCGTGCGCCCGGCAGCTTTTCGTCCAGCACCTGGTTGGCCAGGCGATGCACGTTGGCGACCAGCGTCTCCGGGTCGGGTTCGTACACGTTGATGCCGTGAACCTGCGGCACGGGTCTCTGGTCCGGGCCCTGGCGGTCCTGCAAGAGCCCGGCAAACCCGGCCACCAGCCCGGCCTGGGTCCCGGCGCTGGAAGACGCGTGCATCACCTGGGTCAGAGAAAACCCCAGCGCCGTCGACTGCTGGACGAGCTCCAGCGCGCACCGGACGTAACCCAGGGCACCGGTGGCGTTGGATCCGCCGGCCGGAATGACGTAGGGCCGGTGACCCGCCGCTCGCAGGTCGGACAGCAAGGCTTTGGCGGTGTCTGCGACCTGGCCCCGGTCGCTCAGATGAATTTCCGCGCCGAGAAGTCGGTCCAGCAGCACGTTGCCGCTGGATTCATATCCCGGGTGCTGCCAGCGCACCCGGCGGCTCAATACCAGGTGGCAGGGCAGCCCCAGCACCGCGCAGGCGGCGGCCGTTTGCCGGGCATGATTGGACTGCACGGCACCGAAGGTCACGACGACGTCCGCGCCGGACTGACGTGCCTCCGCCAGCAGATACTCAAGCTTTCGGGTTTTGTTGCCGCCGGTTGCCAGGCCCGTGCAGTCGTCGCGCTTGAGCCAGATGCGGGGGCCGCCCAGCTGCGCGCTAAGCTGCTCCAGCAGCACGAGAGGGGTGGGCAGATAGCCCAGGCGAAGCCGGGGGCTGTCGAGTATCCAGGCGCTGTTCATGCTAATCGGTACAACGCAGGCGAGGGCAAAAAAACAAAGCCGCCCGAGGGCGGCTCAAAATTCCGGATTATTATTATTTTCCGGGATTCTCTCATCGTGATTCGCGTTCCCGTTGCGGTAATCCGTTGCCGGGAGGGCAGGGCGAAATCGGGGAGGAAATTAACAGGATTGATTCTAGTAATCAACAAGTTATCCAAAATAGCTCGAAAGTGGCAACAGAACCCGAGCGTTCGGCATTTTTGGCTGACCTGCGTATCCGCGCGCATCCGCGGCGCTCAGCATCTCCGCGACCTGCCCCGTGCGCGGCCCTGAATCAGCTTTTCCTGGCGCGCTGTCCGGGGGCCAGCGCCGCCAGGCTGGTCCAGAAGGCGAGCCTGAGACGCTCCCACAGTGGCAGCCCGGCGCCGGCGTTCCAGCGTCGGCGCGCCAGCCGGTAGCGGGGATGCCGGAAGAGATGGATGCCCACGCTGTCTCTGAACCCGACGGATACCATTGAGAAACAGATGACCGCCCCTGCCAGGAACAGCACGCCTGGCAACACGGGGATCACGAGTCCGATCGCGCCGAGAACCGTCAAGGCGCAACCGCCGATCATCAGTGCAAATCTGCGTAGTAATGTAGGCATTTTTCCTGTCCGCGTTGTTGAGCTGCTGGTTGGGTAAGAACCCGGTACGTACAAGGTACCAGGTAAGGTCCAAGCAAAACCGGTGCCAACCTTAAGCCTATGAATTTATTGGAAGAAACCTCCGACCCTGACGCCATGGTGGTCTGAACACCCAGTTCCTGGCGGATTCTGCCAGATGCCAAACATCGAATTACAATCTCTTCACCCAACTGTCACTCTCAGCGCGTAAGCTGGGCCTGTTGTATGCAGTTTGGTTTGGCAACATGAAAAAGTTGGTCGGTACCTGTTTCTCAGTCGCGGATGGCCGCTACCGCATCGTCGACGTCCGGCAGATGGGCGGTGACGTCATGGTCTACGCGGAGCCCGTCCCCTCAGAAACTGCGGCGGCCAGCGATGCCCTGGACGGCGGCGCCAGGCCCCCAGGGCCGGCAGCCCCGAACCGGGCAGCCTTCCACTACGCGGATATCGCATCGATTCTCGACGTGCCTCGATCCGCCTGACTGACCCCCACCTGGCCCGGTTCCTCAGCTTGAGCCTGCGTAACGGGAATTTCACGAAAGTCCGCTAAGCTTGCTGAGGTAAAAAAAGTAAAGGCAAAGGAATAACCGTGGAACTGGAAGAGCTTGCGGAGGCCGAGGCCCTGCTGGACGAGAACGTGGAATACGATCTGGGCGCCGATCCCGTACCTGCCTGGGTTGACGCCTACGAAATCTGAGACACATCACGGTGCGCCCGCGACTCAGCGCGCGGCGCCGGTTTCTCTCCTCTGATCTAATTTAAGCGCGCAGAAATCGAGCCGGCGTGCCAGCGGCACCGCCGGGCGCGTCCGCGTGGGTCGTCATGGAGTAGCGGCCCTTCGTTCACCGACGGGAAGCGACGAGGAGAAAATGAAAGATAACAATGGCTTGCAGGAGATTGTGTTGCTGTTCGACGCAGACGGCAGCCGGATTGAGCAGGCGATATCTTTCAAAGAGTTTGAGGCCCTCGCCGCAAAAACCGCGGCTTTACCCGATGTCGCCGCCAGCCTTGTCCAGGCCGCCTACGCGGTCGTGGGAACGGGACTTGCGGTCTGTGGCGTGGTGTTTTTCAAGTTTCGGGTCAATGAGGAAGGGTTGCTGGACGGTTCGTTCAACCTGCCTCTGCGTTATCTGGTGCGACACGCGGGCCTCGGCCCGGAGCTCGACATGCGGCCGTTTCGCCTGGCGTGTCGGAGCCAGTGCCCGGTGCCCTGGCATTCCATGAACCTCTGGGAGCCGAAGGGAAAGGGCGATTCACACCCCGCCATGCTGGTACAGAAGGCAGTGTGGCGTAACAGCGTCGGCCTCAAACCGGTACCCGCGTCCGAGGGGCTCGAGGCGGATCTGGAGGGGCTCGCGGGCCCTTCATCCGGCGGGGCAAAGCCTGCCAAGCGCAGCAAGCCGCCAGCATCGACCAGTGGTCCTCGAGGCAAGACCGATGCGGTTGCGTCGATGACAGCGCAAACGGCGCAGCACGAGCAGCGCCTGACCGCGACTTTCGGCGAGGAGGGTCGACTCAATCTCGGGCTGCTCGCTCAGCAGCACCGCCAGCAGATTGAGGAGATAACCGAGCAGCATCGTGCGGAGATGAGCGACCTGCAGAGTAACTATCTCGAGCAGATCCGCAATTGCCGAGCGGAGATTCAGAAGCTCAAATCAGCACTGCGCAATGAGCAGGAGCGCAGCAGGCGTCTCCAGGGGCTGCTGCGCGGAGAGGTCTGAGGGCGCCGACTCATTCGAGCCGACTCAGGCAGTGAAGCTCGCCAACAGGGTACCGATCAGCAGCATTGCGAAGATCACGGTGATTCCAGCGAGAAAACCCACCAGCGCGCCTCTTGCGAGAGAGTGCATGGCGCCTCCCTGCTGCTGATGGTAGGCGATAGCCTTGGCCTGCAGCGCCGTGGCAGTCCAGTAGGCGATGCCTGTCTGCAGCGCGATGAAAGCCACGCCCAGCAGAGGATCGTTTGGCAGCACCGATGCGATGCCGATGATGATCAGATAAAGCAGACCGCCCAGCGCCGCGACCCGGTTGGCAAGCGCCGGATATCCAAGGTTGCGGTAGTTGAGCCAGAGCATGACCGCCCCCGCCGCCAGCGATCCCAGAACGGTCCCTACCGCGATGGCGCCCACCGAATACAGCGGCCCGGCTTCGCCCCGTGTGGGGGGTTCAGCCATCAGTCGCCGCGCGGATCGACGAGAATCTTCACCTCCGAGGGATGCTCCGCAAGGCGGGCAAAAGCGTCGGCCATGCCCGCGAGGCCGACGGTGCTGGTGTGCAACTGGCCAACCTTGATGCGCCCGTCTTCCACCAGACCTTTGGCGACCTCGAACTCTTCGTGCAGATAGGCGATGGAAGAGGCGAGCCGTACCTCTTTGATCAGCCAGGCAGCGGCATTGATGGTGGCTGGAAGGGTGGGCACGCCCACCAGGGAGACCACGCCGCCGCGCCGTACCAGATCCACAGACTGCTGGATGGTTTGGGGAATGCCCGCGCATTCGAACACCACGTCGGCGCCCGTTGGCCCGAAAACGCCGGCCAGCACTTCGGCGGTGTTTTCGCTGGTCGGATCGATCAGGGTGTCCGCGCCCAGCTCAGCGGCCAGCTGCCGGCGGCTGGCTTCGGGTTCTACCAGCGCGACGTGTCCAGCCCCTGCGGCACGGGCCGCCTGCAGAACCAGCAGCCCGATGGGGCCTCCGCCCAGCACCACGGCAGCGTCACCCAGCCGAATGGCGGTGCGTCGAACGGCGTGCACGGCGACGGTGACGGGCTCCAGAATGGCCGCTTCCTCGTCGCTCAGGCGGCCGCCTACCTGATAGAGCCTGGATGCGTCGATCGCGATAGCGGGGGCAAAGCCGCCGTGAGGTGCCGCCAGGGGGCCCACCCCGATGGCGCCCGCAAATGCCATCTCGCAGTGGCCCGCGTCGCCTCGCTGGCAGGTGGGACACGAGCCGCAGGCGCTGGCGACGCCGATTGCGACGCGGTCGCCTTCCCGAACGTTGTCGACGCCAGCGCCCAAGGCGCTGACCGAGCCCACCCACTCGTGGCCGCAGATGGCGGGGTTGTAGGCCTCACCGGAAAGATAGGCATGAACGTCGGTGCCGCAGATGCCGCAGAAGCTGATGTCGACCACGGCTTTGCCAGCCTCTGCCTGGGGTGCCGGCATTTCCACCAGATCCACCTTGCGCTCGCCGGTAACAAGACCTACCTGCATAACCGCTCCCTTCGCATTCATCCTGGAGATGCTCATATAATCGTTTTAATTTGCGATCAAGGCCACCCCTCATGCAGATCGAACTCTTCTCCGATGTGGTATGTCCCTGGTGCTACATCGGCAAACGGCGGCTCGACATGGCCCTCGCCGGAGCAGCGGGGCAGGACGTAGAGGTAGTGTGGCGGCCGTTCCAGCTCTATCCGCAGCTGCCGACTCAGGGTGTCGACCGGGATGTTTTCACCAAGGCCCGGTTCGGTGACAGCGCGAATGCCGGCGACATCTACAGGCGGGTCGTTGCGGAAGCCGAAACCGTTGGCCTGTCGTTGGATTTCGGCGCCCAGAAGAAAATGCCCAACACCCTGCTGGCCCACCGACTGATGGGCTGGGCGGAAGGTTCAGGGTATCAGCACGAGCTGGCCGATGCGCTTTTCCGCAGCTACTTTCAGCTCGGCCTGGACGTGGGGGATAGCACGGTGCTCGCCGCCGCCGCCGCCGCGGTAGGCCTCGACGGCGAGGCGGCAGCCGCATTTCTAGCCAGCGGCGACGGCGTTGCAGAAGTGCAGGCCCAATTGGACAGAGGTCACGAGCTGGGAATTACCGGCGTGCCCCATTTCCTGCTGGCCGGGAAGTTTGCCATCCCCGGGGCCCAGACGCCGGAGGTCATGGGGCAGCTGATCAGTCGGGCCAAAGAGCGCTTCGCGCCCGCGGTGTGACGGGCGTCGCCTCGCTCGTTCTCTCCCGTCGTTCTCTCCAGTCGTTCTGGGTCAGTCGGTTTTAGGCAGCACCAGGCGAGGGGTAACCGGCTGGCTGAAAACGTGCTTGGCGAAGACGTCGTAGACGTGACCGCAGGCCGAACAATGCACGACCAGATACCACGGCTGCTTGGTGCGGGATTTCTCCCGGCTTTCCCGGGATACGATGTTGTCCATCCCCCGTGCGCCGCAGTCGGGGCATTTAGGTTCCGCAATTTGCTCTGGCGGAACATCGGTGCCGCTCATCGTAAGGTCTGGTCCATGTCGTGAGACGGAATTTCACCGGCGTGGGTGCCCACGACGCGGGCCGGCACGCCGGCTACCGTAACGCCGGGCGGCACATCCTCCAGAACCACGCTTCCTGCGCCCACCTTGGCGCCGCGCCCCACCTCCACGTTGCCGATGACCTTGCAGCCCGCGGCCAGCAGCACGCCGCGACGGATCTTGGGATGCCGGTCACCGCCCGCCTTGCCGGTGCCGCCCAGGGTGACGGAATGCAGGATGGAGACGTCGTCTTCGATGACGGCGGTTTCGCCTACGACGATGCCGGTGGCGTGATCCAGCATGATGCCGGCACCGATTCTCGCAGCGGGATGCATATCCACCCCGAGGGTCACGCTGATCTGATTCTGAAAGAACTGGGCCAGCGTTTTTCGGCCCTGGTGCCACAGCCAGTGCGCGACGCGATGGGCCTGCAGCGCGTGAAACCCCTTGAAGAAAAGGAACGGCGTCGACAGGTCCTCGCAGGCGGGGTCCCGCGTATAGCAGGCGATGATGTCCCTGGCCGCTGACGCCAGTATTTCAGGCTCTGATTCCATGGCTTCATGGATGACGTCGCGGATGAGCATGGTGGGCAGCATGGGATTGTCCAGCTTGCTGGCAAGCCGGAAGCTGAGTGCTGAACCCAGCGATTTGTGGTTGAGCACGGTGGCGTGAAAGTAGCTGCCGAGAATGGGTTCTTCAGCCGCTTTGCGTTCAGCCTCCTGCCGCATCAGCGGCCACAGGCCGGCGTTCGCTGGCAAGCGGGCTTCCTGCCATGCTCTGGCCAGCTCGGCATCAACCTGGATGTCGTGAGCGCTGTTCATGCACACGGGCTCCGGATTTCGATCTGTCTGTCGGGCACAGGCACCGAGACTAGTCCCTCGTGATGGGATTGCAAGCATTGTCCCGCGTCGGCTGGCTGTGTACTGTGCTTGCTTCCTCCCAAACGCGTGGGCTCATGAAAGCCGCATTCTCAAAGGTCGGGCTGGTCAGCCGTCGGGACAGCCCGGAAATCCTCGACAGCGTGCTGGCCGTGCGCGATTGTCTCGTCCGCAGCGACGTGGCGGTTCTTTTTGAAGACGCCACCGCTCGCATGATCGATGGCTCGTCGATTCAGGCGGCTTCCCGGGCCGGGCTCGGGGACGAGTGCGACCTCATCATCGTTGTCGGCGGGGATGGAAGCCTGCTGGGCCTTGGCCGCGATCTCGCCCACGCGGGCGTGCCCGTGCTGGGTATCAACCGGGGGGGGCTGGGCTTTCTGGCGGACATCTCTCCGGATCAGATCGACGCTCGGCTGCCGGAGGTGCTCGCCGGCGAGTTCAGCGCCGAGGATCATTTTCTACTGGACGCCCGGGTGATTCGTGATGGGACTGAGGTGGGAAAATCCCCGGCGCTCAATGACGTGGTGGTTCACCTGGGCGGCATGTCCCGGATGATGGAGTTCTCGCTGTGGGTGGACGGCCAGTTTGTCTACGATCAACGATCCGACGGGCTGATCATTGCGTCGCCCACCGGTTCCACCGCCTACTCTCTGTCCGCCGGCGGGCCCATCATGCATCCCTCGCTGGACGCCATCGTCATCGTGCCGATGTTTCCCCATACGCTCACTTCCCGGCCGTTGGTGGTTCGTGGTCAGTCGGCTATCAAGGTGGGCATTGGGGAAATCGGCACCGGGGATGCTCAGGTCAGCTGCGATTCGCAGGTGGATCTGGAGCTTCGTCCCGGAGACGAAGTGATCATCCGCAAGTACAAGACGCCCTTGCGGCTCATTTACCCGCTGGGGCACAGCTTCTTCGAATCCTGCCGCAGCAAGCTGGACTGGGCCAGTCGTCTGGGCGGGCGACCGCTGCCCGGTCAGGCTGGCGGCGTGTCCAAATCCTGAAGGACCCCCGCGTCCTCCACCATGACGCGGTGGACCCGATGTCCAGCTTCCCGCACCAGGCTTCGAGCACCCTGGTCCCCGGTCAGGGTCGCGAGGGCAGGCAGGTAGCTGGCGCCGAAACCCACAGGGTGGCCAGGCTGGTTTCCCTTGACCGGCAGGATGATGCTGTCTGAGCCCGCCCGCTGCATCTCCTGCCTCAGATGCGCGAGGGTATCCAGCTGCACCCAGGGCATGTCGGCGAGGGCGACGAACAGGTAGTCCCACGCCTGCGCTGCGGCAGCGCCAGCAGCCAGGGAGCGACCCATGCCTTCGATCGCGTCGGTGCAGAAAACGATTTCCACCTTTGCGCCGTCTGCGCTCGCCTGGACCTCGGCAGCGAGCTCGTCATCCTCCGGCCGTAGGACCACGATCAGCTTGGGAAAAGCCTGGCTGTAGAGGGCGACTGAGGCAGCCAGCAGCGAGCTGCCATCGGCAAGGCGATGCCGGCGTTTGTCGCTGCCGAAGCGCCGGGAAAAGCCCGCCGCCAGCAGCAGGGCGCCGCCGCCCGCGCCGTTGCGCGGGTTGCCATCCGAACCGCGATTCAAGGGCTGTCCGATCAGCCCGCGGTGGCGGCCGCCAAGCTGTCCTGGGTCTCGGCCAGCGCGTGCTGACGGATTGCGATGATCTCGGCCAGGATGGCGATGGCAATCTCGGGCGGCGTCTTGCTGCCGATGGGCAGGCCTATGGGCGCGTGGAGACGGTCGATCTCCGGTGCGCTGAGATCCAGCGCCAACAGGCGTTCCCGGCGGCTCGCCGACGTGCGGGTCGAACCCATGGCACCCACGTAGAACGCCTGGGTAGTGAGCGCCTCCATCAGACCCATATCATCGATGCGCGGATCGTGGGTCAGCGCGACGATGGCGGAAGCCGGATCGTCGGCAAATTTCCTGACCGCGTCGTCCGGCATGTCGTTGATTAGCATGACGCCGGGCACGCCGAATTCGTTCAGCAGGTGCTCCCGCGGATCGCAGACCCGCACCTGGTAGTCCAGCTTGAGCGCCAGCTCTGCCAGGTACTTCGATACCATGCCCGCGCCGATGATGAAGAGCTGGTGCTGCGGACCGTAGGTGTGAACCAGGGTTTCGCTCTCAGCATTCCAGCTCAGCGGCACGTGCGCATCCAGCTGGCGCAGGGACATCCGGCCGGTCCGCAGCTCGACGCGTCGTTCGGTGTGCCGTCGCGCGCTCAGCCCGTCGCGCAGCTCGGTAAAGTGCGCAAGCGTCTCCGGTTCCGGGGCCAGCGGCTCGATGACGATGTGCAGCGACCCGCCGCAGGGCAGGCCGAATTTTTCGGTGTCTTCGGCGGTAACCCCGTACTGAAAATACTGGGCCCGGTCGCTGGCGAGGGTCCCACTCGTCAGCTTCTCCAGCAGATCGTCTTCCACGCATCCGCCGGAGAGCGAGCCGACGATGCTGCCGTCCTCGTCGCAGGCGAACAGGGAACCCACCGGCCTTGGTGAAGAGCCCCAGGTCTCTATGACCGTCGCCAGCCAGCAGCGCCTGCCATCCCCCAACCACCGGCAGATCGCGCCTAGAACTTCGTCGTCTACTGCTTGCATCTTCTGGGTGAACCCGTGAAAGTGACCTTCGCAGTTTACTACCACTTCCGGCTTCCTTCATGCGCGTCATCGAAACCGCCCTCGACGAGGATCTGTCCTTGTTCTGCCGCTATCTCTGGCAGCAGCGGGTGCGTCATCGCGTGTTCGAAGAGCGGGGTATGCAGGTGGTGGAGCTGGCGGACCCGGCTCACGCCGATACGGTTCGTCAGGCCTACGAAGCATTCCGGTCCGGGCGCGTGCAGATCAGCGAAGCGGAGCCGGCTGCCGGTTCGCCGGCCGCCGGGTCGCCGGACGCCGGGGCTGGCAAGGGGCGGTCGGGCCTTGCCCGTGCCCTTACTCGCTATCCGGGTCTCAGCCTGCTCATCGGCCTGGCCCTGCTGGTGTTTCCGTTCAGCCTGCCGATGGCCGAAGGTCGGCTGACCGACCTGGCTGCGGCGCTCGCCATCATCGATCCGCGCCTGGATCCGCGCCTGATGGCTGGCGCCCCGGTAGCGCCGACGCTGCTCCAGCTGCTGGGCGAGCTCCAGGTGTGGCGCTGGTTCACGCCGATGCTGCTGCACTTTTCGGTGCTGCATCTGGCCTTCAATTGCGCCGTGGTCATCGAGCTGGGTAGAAGGGTTGAGTCCGGCTCCGGAGCGCTGGGCTTCTGGGTTCTGGTGCTCGCCATTGGCGGCCTGAGCAACCTCGGCCAGTACGCCTTCGGCGGTGGCCCCCTGTTTGGCGGCCTGTCTGGCGTCGCTTATGGCCTGCTCGGCTACCTGATGGTGAGGCACCGCCTCGCGCCCGCGGTGGCGGCCTATCAGCTGCCTCGTGGCCTGATCGTCGGCCTGCTCCTGTTTCTCGTGCTCTTTTCCACGGGCGTCACCGAACCGTTCGGGCTGAGAATCGCCAATGCCGCTCACTGGGGCGGCATGCTCAGCGGCGCCTTGTACGGTTTGTCGGCCGGTTTGCTGGCCGGGCGAGGCGCGCCGCGTGCTTGAAGGCGCCCTGGAAAAAATGTCGGTCCAACCGGGGAAGGCGTCGGGTGATCCCGCACGCTTCAGCCTGCGTCTGCGTGCCGGTGCAGCATTGGCGCCCGGCGAGCAGGCTGCCGACCTGAACGACCTTCTGGGCCACCACCTGGATATCGAGTATCTGGGCAGCATCAGCTGCAGCTACTGCGGGCGGGCTACCAGGAAAAGCTACGCCCAGGGCTACTGTTTTCCGTGCTTCCGCAAGCTCGCCCGGTGTGATCTGTGCGTGATGAGTCCCGATCGCTGCCACTATGCGGCCGGAACGTGCAGGGAACCCGAATGGGGCGAGTCTTTCTGCATGCAGCCGCACCTCGTCTATCTTGCCAATTCCAGCGGCCCGAAAGTGGGGATTACCCGCTGCGGGCATCAGACAGGCCGCTGGCTCGATCAGGGCGCCAGCCAGGGGCTGGTCATCCTGAGCGCGCCCAGCCGGAAGCTTGCCGGGTTGGCGGAGGTGGCCCTGGCCCGGCACATCTCGGATCGAACGGACTGGCGGGCCCTGGTGCGACAGGATGCGCCGCCCGTCAACCTTCCCGCGCTGCGGGAGCGGCTTCGCAGCCTGGTCCTGGATCTGCCGGCGGAGGTGGCGTGGCTGAACGCTGAAGCCCCTCAGACCCTCCGCTACCCGGTTCTGAGCTATCCCCAGACGCTGAAGCGCTTCCGGCTCGAGCGTGAGCAGAGGGTAAGCGGCCGCCTGCTGGGTATCAAAGGTCAGTTCCTGCTGTTTGAGAGCGGGGTGCTCAACATCCGCCAGCACACCTCGTTTCATGTTCGCTTGCGCTGGGGCGATGCCACTGCCAGCACGGATACTGATGATCAGATGGAGCTTTTCTCGACATGACTGACGCCGATAGGCAGACGATATATCTTAAGGATTATCAACAACCTGCATATAGAACCTCAGAGACGCTACTGAATTTCGATCTGACGGATGGCGTGACCGAGGTCACCGCCAGGCTGCGAGTCGAACGCTCGGCCACCGCTGATGCGGAAGCGCCGCTGAGGCTGGAAGGGGACGATCTCGAGCTGATCTCCATCGCGGTCAACGGCACGCGGCTCAGCGGCAACCAGTTCCAGCGCGACGAGCGATCCCTCACCCTGTTCCAGCTGCCCGCGACAGCGGAAATCACCGTGGTCACGAGAATCTACCCGGAAAAGAACACGGCGCTGGAAGGCCTGTACCGCTCCGGCAGCATGTACTGCACCCAGTGTGAGGCGGAAGGCTTCCGGCGGATCACCTATTATCAGGATCGGCCCGACGTGCTGTCCCGGTTCACCACCACCCTGGTGGCCGACGGCGATCGCTATCCGGTGATGCTGGCCAACGGCAATCTGCTGACGGACGAGACCCTGGCCGACGGTCGTCGATCGGTCACCTGGCATGATCCTTTCCCCAAGCCCAGCTACCTGTTTGCCCTGGTCGCCGGAGACCTGGCGCTGCTGGAAGACCAGTTCGTGACCGCGTCTGGTCGGCAAGTGACCCTGCGCATCTATTCAGAACCCCACAACATCGGCCAGTGCGGTTTTGCCATGGGCGCGTTAAAACGCGCCATGGCCTGGGACGAGCAAAAGTTCGGTCGGGAGTACGATCTGGACATCTTCATGATCGTGGCGGTCGAAGATTTCAACATGGGCGCCATGGAAAACAAGGGCCTCAACATCTTCAATACCTCTGCCGTTCTGGCGGCTCCGGATACCGCGACCGATGCGGCCTATCAGCGCGTCGAAGCCATCGTTGCCCACGAGTACTTCCACAACTGGTCGGGCAATCGGGTCACCTGCCGCGACTGGTTTCAGCTGAGCCTCAAGGAGGGGTTTACCGTCTACCGCGATGCGGAGTTCACTTCGGACATGCAGGCCCGACCCGTGAAGAGGATCGAGGATGTGATCTTTCTGCGGTCCGTGCAGTTTGCCGAGGACGCGGGTCCCCTGGCTCATCCGGTCAGGCCGGACTCGTACATCGAGATCTCGAACTTCTACACGCCGACGGTTTACGACAAGGGCAGCGAGGTCGTGGGCATGTTGCACGGGCTCCTGGGTCCCGAGCTGTTCCGCCGAGGCAGCGACCTGTACTTCGAGCGTCATGATGGGACAGCGGCGACGACGGACGACTTTGTGCAGGCCATGGCGGACGTCAGCGGTGAGGATCTCGCCCAGTTTCAGCGCTGGTACGATCAGGCCGGTACCCCCGTGATCTCCGTGCGCTCGAGCTTTGATTCAGCCGAGGGCGACGGCGCCGGTACGCTCCGCCTGGTTCTGGGCCAGAGCTGCCCGCCGACGCCGGGTCAAGCCGACAAGGCACCGTTTCATATGCCTATCCGGATAGGGTTGCTGAACGATCAGGGTGACGAGCTGGTGAGCTCGCGCCTTGCCGTCGCCAGTGACGACCCGGCGCAGATACGCACCGATCCGGATACGGGCGCTTCGAGCCTGCTGGTTCAGCTGCGCTCCGCCCGCTCGGAACTGGTCGTCGGCGGGTTGAAACAGCGGCCCGCCGTGAGCTTTCTTCGCGGCTTTTCCGCCCCGGTCCGCGTGGACTTTCCCCGTGACCAGGACGAGCTGGCGTTTCTGGCGCTGCATGACAGTGACGGCTTCGCCCGCTGGGATGCGCTGCAGACCCTGGTCGTTGCCGAGATCGAGCGGCTGCAGGAAGCCGCGGACCCTTCGGATC
>CAMYJX010000056.1:0-2087 GCA_947258825.1 uncultured Pseudomonadales bacterium | reverse complement strand
GCGCGCTGCTGGCGACCATGCTCACCCTGCCGGACGAAAATTATCTGTTCGAGCAGCTGGGTACGGTGGATGTGGCCGCCGTCTGCGACGCCGGCGATCGCCTGCGGCAGGCGCTGGCACGGGCCCATGCGGAAAGCTGGCTCGCCCTCTACGAGGAGAATCGGCCGCCGGGAACCTTCAAGCCCGAACCGCTGGACATGGCGTGTCGCAGCCTCAAGCACGCGGCGTTGACCTTCGTCGCCACCGCGGCGGAACCCGGGGCCGCGGAGTCGCTGCTTGGGGATCATTATCATGCGGCGGACAACCTGACCGACCGTCGCGGCGCGCTGGTTCAGATCACCCGCCTGGCACACATCGGAAGCGAGTTCCGCCAGCGGGTTCTGAACGATTTTTTCGCCCGATGGCAGCAAGAGTCGCTGGTGGTCAACCTCTGGTTTGCCCTGCAGGCTGCCAGCCCGCTCTCCGGCGTGGAGCAGCTGCAGGAACTGGCTTCCCATCCGGCTTTCGACGCGCACAACCCGAACAAGCTGCGCGCGCTCTACGGCAGCTTCGGGAATCAGAACCACCGTAACTTTCACAACCAGGATGGCAGCGGATATCGTTTTCTGGCGGATGCGGTAATCGACCTGGACTTCACGAACCCCCAGGTCGCCGCGCGCCTCACCACGCCGCTCACCCGCTGGCGTCGTTACCAGCCGAACCTGCAGCGCCTCATGCGGGCGGAGCTGGAGCGAATCGCCGGCGGCGACCAGCTGTCCGCGGACCTTTACGAGGTTGTCACCAAAAGCCTGGTCTGAGGCATGACGTGGTGGATCTGCTCAGTTCGACGTCACCAGGGCGGCCTGCATCTTTCGCTGGTCGGCAACGTAGCGGAGCCACTGCGTGGCATATTCACGGCTTTCGTCGAATTCCGCGGCGCGGTTGAACAATTCCACCGCTTCTGTCAGCTCGTCGAGCCGCACCAGGGCCATGCCGCGCAGCAGCCACGCGCTCCCTTCGCGGGGCAGGCCGCCCCGCTCGAGCGCTTTGCCGGCGGCAGCCGAAGCGGCCTCCCACTGGTTGAGGTCCATATGCAGCCCCGCTAATCGCATGTAGAGCTCGCCGGTGTCAGCCAGATCGCTGGCCCGCTCCAGAGCGGGTAGTGCTTTATCCGTTTCATGCGCCATGTACCAGGCCTGTGAAAGCATTTCGAGGCTGCGCTGGTCAGCGGTGACGCGACCCGCGTCTATTTCGGCCTGAAGCAGGATTGCCGCCTTGTAGGGCAGGCCTTCTGCCAGGAACAGATTGGCCAGCATTTTCAGGTGCGATTCCTCCTCGAGGCGATCGTCATCCAGCATCGACTCGACCAGTGCCAGCTGGCGCTGCCGATCCCCCAGCTGGCCGTGCAGGGCCGCCAGATTCATGACATAACGCTCGCGGGGGTAGAGGGCTACGAGCTCGCGAAAAACCTCCCGCATCGCCTCGTAGTCTTCCAGCGCATATTCCGCGGATGCCAGCATGGTCAGCCAGTTTTCGGGTGGGGGCCTGCCTTTCTGCCGCTCCTGATCGATGGCCGCCAGCATCAGATCCCGAGCCTCTGAGTATTCCTCCTGGCGCAGCTGCGCGATGGCCAGCAGCACCTGGTTGGCGGCTGTGTTCTGATCCTCGATGGTCAGCAGCCTCCTCAGCTGCACCTCTGCGTAGGCGTAGTCCTCCTGCATCAGTGCCAGGCGGCTCAGGGAGTCGAGCAGGCTCGCCACCATGGCATCCGGCAATCGTTCCTGCGCCAGGGCCTCTTCGTGGGCCGTCCGGGCCTCGGGCAGCGCCTCCTGTTGGTAGTACACCATGCCCATGAAACGGAGCACGTGTGCCGTCTCGTAAGAGCTGAGGCGACGCTTGCGCAGATCGGTGAGCTTTGCGAGCGCCCCATCGTAGTCTTCGGCGTCCATCAGCTGCTGCGCTTCATCTATTGCCTTGAATACGCGCTGATTCATGCCCTCCACCCTGGACAAAACGGCGGCGGGCAGGCAGAGCATCAACAGCAAGAGAAGCGGACGCGTCATTTGTTTTCCTCTCCTTCAGCCCATTCCCAGTCGAAGAAGAAGCGA
>CAMYJX010000055.1:43844-50390 GCA_947258825.1 uncultured Pseudomonadales bacterium | reverse complement strand
GCATCGTGAAGGCACACACGGCCGCTGCGATCGGCTTGAAGGTTGCTGATTGTTCTGTTTTTGTGTTCATCGGGCAGCTTCTCTTGGTTCGAGTTGCCACAGGGAATGCGAACTCCGTGCCAATTCACGTCGACCAACGAATATTCAAGAAAAACAGGGTCTTATGGAGCGTGGCGTTTTGGGGAAGGGAGGTCGCCGAAATTCGCGCGCAACAATTTCGGTGGTTCCGCGAAAATTTCGGTGGGTCCGGCGAAAATAGTGACGCAGTTGGCGTATGGGCTGTGATCAGCCCGCAGACGCCCGCTTGGATTCTACTGCCTGCTGGCCGGGCAGCAGCAGCGGCCCGTGCAGAGAGCTGTCTATATCGATCTGTCCGAACTGGACCATCTCGGCGAGATTCGTGGTCAGCTCTGCCAGCATGGACTTTTCCAGGCCGGACGTTCCCGCAATGCTCACCCAGGCGTTGCGCCCGTTGGCCTTGGCAATGTAGGCAGCCTGATCCGCGATGGCCGTTACGTGTTCCCAGGAGCAGATGCTGTCGCGGTCTTCGATCAGCGGGTAAGGGGCAATGCCGATGGAGGCAGACAGTCGACCCGTATTGCCATTGCCCACGTCATACTCATGCCCGGCGATGGACTGACGAATCCGCTCCGCCAGCGCTTTGGCCCCGAAAAAACCGGAGCTGAAGCCGATGACCATGAACTCGTCACCCCCCCAGCGAATCAGCGTGTCGGCCTCGCGGCTGCAGCTCTCCAGCAAGTGGGTAACCTGGGTAAGGGCCATGTCACCGGCATGGTGCCCGAAATGGTCGTTGATGAGCTTGAAGCCATCCAGATCGATCATCATGAAGAACATGGTGCTGCATTCTTTTCGTTGATCTGGACCCTCGGTGCTGCTCTTTTCGCTGTGTTGATTGCGCTCAAACAGCGCGATCTCCGAGGAAATGAACTGATCCACGTACCGACGATTGCGCAGTCCGGTCAACGAGTCGGTGATGCTGGCTTCGGCAAGCTTTTCGTTCAGCGTTTCCAGGTCGCTGTTGCGCTGCGCGAGTTCCCGGGTACGGGAATCGACTTCCTGTTCCAGCATTACTCGCTGCCTGGCTTCGCGATGCAGTGCGGCCCGTTGCCGATACAGATAAAATCCCAGGATACTTGCCGCAAAAATGGCGTACGATAGGTACGCCCACCAGGTATCCCACGGTGCCGGAATGACCACGACGTCTACAACCGCACCTCTATTGTTCCACAGCCCGTCGTTGTTGGCCGACTGTACCTGGAAGGCAAATTTCCCCGGCGGCAGGTTGGTATAAATGGCCCGTCTGAAGTTGTCGCCCTCCACCCAGCCGTCGTCGAATCCGTGCAGCTGATACCGGTACTGGTTCTTGTCCGGGGACATGAAGTCGAGCCCGACGAAGTCGAATGCCAGGAAACGATCCAGATAGCTCACTTCAATGAGCGGTGGTGGTTCTCCCGTCGCCGCGGATGCCAGCTCTTCCTGCCGTGATCTGGCGGTTATGACCACGTTTGGGGGACGGTTGTTGATGGGCAACTCTCCTGGGAAGAAACCAACGAGCCCCGTCGGGCCACCAAACAGCAGACGCCCGCTGCGGCTGCGTAGCCGCGCGCCCTGATGAAATTCGCTGTCGCGGAGACCGTTTCTACTGTCGAACTGACGTGAGGTTCCGGAGGCCGGCTCGAAAAGGGTCAGGCCGCGATTGCTGCTGAGCCACAGAGCCCCATTCTGATCGCCGACGATTCCGTAGATCGTATCCGTCGGCAGGCCTTGAGATTTTCCGTAAACCTCTACCTGAGCGAGGCCGCGGCTCCTTGCTTCGGCCGACCAGCGAAGCAATCCGTTGCCCAGAGTGCCGATCCACAGGGCGCCTTCCCGATCCTCGATCAGATCAGTCGGGGTATTCAGATTCAATTTGCTGGAATTCGAATCGAAGCTCTGCAGGCGTTCAAACTGGCCTGTGCTGGCGTCGAAACGGTTCAGGCCCTCGCCGTCGGTGCTGACCCACAGGGTGCCCTGTCGATCTCCGAACAGTGAGATCACCTTGTTGCCGCTGATGCTGTTCGGGTCATCGGGTTCGTGTTTAAAGCGATCGAATGACCCCGGCGAAGCGACTGGCGTCCGATTCAGGCCCGCGCCGAAGGTTCCGACCCAGAGGTGGCCATCGGCGTCCGAATACAGGCTGGCTATTGCGTCGCCGCTCAGGCTTCGCGGGTTTTCCGGATCTTTGCGGAAACGCTGGAACTCGCCGCTCTCCTTGTGGAGCTTGGCGAGCCCGTGCCTTCGCGTGCCCACCCAGACCTGATTTTCGGCGTCGACGTGAACGGCCATGATCCGATCATCAGGTAGCGACCCGGGGTCCTGCGGGTCGTGTCTGAAGACGCGGGTGCGCTGCGTGGCAAGATCCAGATGCGCGAGCCCGCTGCCGTAGGTGCCGATCCAGAGCGTTTCGTCAGCGGACTCCGCAATGGAGGTGACGACGTTTCCCGGCAGCAGGCCGTTCTCCGTGCGGTAATAGCTGAAAGTGTCGCTGAAGTAGTTCCATTTGCTCACGCCGTCCCAGGTGCCAACCCAGAGCACGCCTGAAGCGTCTACGAACAGCGAGTTTACTCGATTACCCAGCAGCGATCGGGGATCATCGTCCTGACGGGTGTATGTCACGAAGCCCTGAATGTCCTGTCGCCATTCCGACAGGCCGCCATCCGTTGCGATCCAAACGGTGCCGCGGTTGTCTTCGACGATATCCCTCACGCGATTGTCCCGCAGGCTGTTGGGTACGTTCTTATCGTGAGTGAAGTGCTCGAAGACGCCCCGCTTGGGATCATAGCGGCTGAGGCCGGCATCCGCGGTACCAACCCACAGATAGCCCAGGTGGTCCTCGTAGATGCTGCGGACTTCCCGTCCCTTGAGACCGCGACCGTCGCTTCGAGACGCGCCGTAGCTGACAAACTGATCTGTGACAGGATCGAATCTCAGCAGCCCGGCGTTCTGCGTGCCGACCCAAAGATTGCCTTTGCCATCCTCTAACAGAGCCAGCACGGTTTCATCCGGCAGGCTCCGGGTTTCATCGTTCGGCTGGAATCGGCGCGCGGTGCGCGTTTGCATATCCAGCCTCACCAGCCCCTGCTCGCTGGTGCCCAGCCAGTAAGTGCCGTCGCTGGTCTGCAGCATGGCTCTGATCGGCAGCCCGTCCAGCTCTCCGAAACCCAGAGAAGCGAATGGTTTGCGCTGGAAGGTTTCGGTCTTCTCATTGTAACGATTGACCCCGTTCTCGGTTCCAACCCACAGCACGCCGTCGCTGTCGAGCAGAAGCGATCGGATGAAATCATGAGACAGCGTGGCCGGATCATCTTTGAGGTTTTCGTAGGACTTCACCGTGTAGCCGTCGTAGCGGTTGAGGCCTTCCTGAGTCGCGAACCAGACGAACCCGCGCCGGTCCTGGACGATATCGTAGACGATGTTCTGAGACAGACCGTCTTCGGTGGTCAACTGGTTGAACTGAACGTTTCGAGAAACCGCACTGGCGGCGGTGTTGTCATGGACGTGCAATTCCGAAGCGCTTGGGCTTGCCGATAGCAACATGCTCAAGGCGGTCAGGACCCAGGCTTGCAGCTGTATGTAGTTGCGCCAGCTCATGTCTTCAGGCGGCCTGGTCCTGCAGCCAGCGCTTGTACGTGGGCGGCGTCACCCCCATGAGGGATGCGCCGGCGGAATTGCGGTCAGTCACGCGCTCGCGAACAATGCGCAGCAGGATCAGACGGGCGCCATCCAGAAGGTCGCTGCCTTTTGCGGATGCGGCGCACTGCACCAGCTCCCGCAATAACGGGCTCACTCGCTGCCAGGCCTCGGTGCGAGACGCCAGGCCAGCCTCGGCTTCCATCCGCGCTTTGTCCAGCTGGCGCCTGAAAGTGGACTCGGGAACGCCGACAAGGCGTGCTGCGCGTCTGGCCACATCGCCGCTGGCGACGCTGGCCGCCAGCACCAGGTCTTCCTGCAGCCAGCGCCCGATGGGGACCGGTCGCTGAGCGTTGTTGGCGAGGGCAATATCCACCTGTTGCAACAGCGCATCGTTGAGCGCCTGCCAAGGGTCATGATCGGTGCTTGCTGGAAGTTCCGGCGCGTGAGAACTCGCCTCGTCGGCCTGCAGGTTGGAGGTGCCGTAGCTTTCGAGTTGTAGTGCTGCTTCCGGCGTCCGATCCGATTCCGGGTGCAACTCGATACCGTCTGCACCCAGCACCTGGCTGTCGGTCATGAGAACCGCGCGCTGAATGCAGTGCTGCAGCTCGCGCACGTTTCCCGGCCAGCGGTGTGCTTTGAGGAGCCTTTCTGCGTCCTCGCCGATCTGAGTACAGCTGCCGCCATAGAGGGCAGCGAACTTGCCGATGAAGAATTGAGCAAGCGGCATGATGTCGTCAGGCCGTTCTCGCAGCGGCACTGCCTGGATCGGGACCACCTGAAGGCGGTAGTAGAGGTCCTGGCGAAATCGTCCTGCGGCTACCTCGTCCTTCAGCTGACGGTTGGTCGCAGCGACGATCCGAACGTCCACCACTCGGGTGGTGCTGCCGCCCACCGGGGTCAGCTCCCGTTCCTGCACGAACCGAAGCAGCTTGGCCTGAACGTCCAGCGGCAGCTCGCCGATCTCATCCAGGAACAGGGTGCCTCCGTCGGCCTGTACGATTCGGCCTTCGGATGCTGCCTCAGCACCCGTAAACGCACCTTTCACGTGTCCGAACAGCTCGGCTTCGAGCAGGCTGTGCGCGATGGCACCGCAATCTACGGTTACCAGGGGGCTGGCGTGGCGGGTGCTGTAGTTGTGCACGGATTGCGCCAGCATTTCTTTGCCGGTTCCGCTCTCGCCGATGATGAGGACGGTGGCGTCTGAAGGCGCGACGCGCTTTACGGTGTTCAGCACGTCCTGCATCTGAGGGGATTCGTAGATCAGCTTTGAGTGGCCGAGTACCTGACGCAGCTCCCGCACCTGCTCGCCAAGCTGTCGCGTTTCCAGATCTTTGTCTCTGATCCAGGAGGCGGAGAGCGCTGCGCGGTCGAGCGCGATGGCTACCTGATCTGCCAGGGCGTTGAGAAAGATCAGATCGGTGGAATCCAGCTGCATGCGGCGGTTGATGCCGTCCAGGAAAAGGCACCCCACGGCCTTTTTGCCCGCCATGAGAGGCACCGCGTATGCCGTGGATCCCAACGGTGAGTCCGCCTCGCCATCGCGATGCCGCTCCACGTGGCCGGAAGTCAGGGCGCTGCGGATCAGTTTGGATTGTTCCGGGTTGAGCCGCACATCCCGGCCTATGGCCCGGCCGTCTGCGGCTGCGTCGTCCCGCATGTTGGTGGCCAGCGGCTGCAGCTCATCGGGTGCTTCTTCCTTCATCAGGGCGAGCCGGTCCGGGCGGAACCTTGCGCCCAGGAGATCTGCGAAGCTGCGGGCGATGAGCTCCGGATCGGGCGTTGAAGAGACCAGCGATACCGTCTCCCAGAGCAGGAGCATGTTGCGGTAGTCCTTCTCCGAGTCCGTGGTGAAGATACCGCTGAGCGGGTCAAAATGGCTCAGGCCAGCGGAAGATTCAGACATCGAGCTCAGCAGGATCTGGCCCCCTCCGGACAGCTTCGCCCGGTTGAGCGCGTTGTCCGCTCTCTGAACCATATCGGCCGGCTCCAGGTCAGGCAGCTGCAGAGCATCCAGGTCCGCTACCGCGCCGCCGATGGTGAAGACGAGCTCCAGGGAATCTCCCAGGTAAGGGGCCTCACTAAGCTGGCGGCGGAACTTTTCTGCCGCGGCGTGGGTGCTCGCAAGGTCAGTTGCCGGCAGCACGACGCCGAAGGCCGCACCCCCATAACGGAAGACGCCGTCTGCTTCACGTACGCATCCCCCCAGGCGTTCGGCGATCTCACGAACGGCGTGATCGCCGAGCTCGCGGCCGAATCGGTGGTTGACCATGACGAAGTCATCGGGGTTGATCAGCAGCACGCCCAGCGGCTGGCCGCTGTCGCAGGCAGCAGCCAGTGCCCGATTGAGGAATACCTCGAACTCCATGCGGCCCGGCAGCAGGCTGACCGGATCTCGCAGCACCCGGCTGAGATGGTAGACCTGCCAGGCGAGGCGTGCGGAAAGGGTGACAAACCTTGCCAGCTGCGCCTCTCCGGTCTGTGGTGCCGAGCCGTCCGCTTCGATTCCCCGCAGCAGCTGCACCAGCTTCTGGACCTGGGTCGCCGAATGAACGCCAATCCAGATGTTGCCGTCCAGGACCGGTGCCGATTGAGCACGAGGATATTGACGGCGCTCGTCCAGCAGCGGGGCATGTTCCGCTGGACGCGGCAGGATGCGCGACAGCGGCAGGCAGATCAGCGTGCTGCTTCCGTCCCCGCTGGTCAGCTGGCGGATGCGGTCCTGTCCGTCATCGTGGCTTTGCGATGATTGCTGGTCGTTGATGAAGTTCCAGGCAGCGTCCAGACTCACCAGTTCCGGCGGAAGCATTTCTCCCGAGCTCGCAAGCATGAGGCCGCTCCGGTCGGGTGGCTCCA
>CAMYJX010000055.1:0-43773 GCA_947258825.1 uncultured Pseudomonadales bacterium | reverse complement strand
GGCCAGCAGGATGGTTGCGCCGTTCATCAGGCTACCTCCTGCTCCTGCCCGTCGCGAATTTCAATCCAGTCGGCGAGCTGTGCGCTGATGCTGCCGCCAAGAAACCCCGGTAGAGGTTCTTCGGATGCGGCGTCACTTCTGCTGGTGTCGATCAGCCACTCTGCGGTCGTGACTGCAAGCGCCACGGGGGCTTCTACAGGCTCGCCCCAGTGATGGCTGATGTTGACTGCCTGAACGATTTCCTCAGGCAGCGTCCACAGCTTGAGCACCATGGCCCCGAGCTCCCCGTGGTTCAGCCCGTAGGTGGCTTGTTCCCTTTCAGCCAGCTTCGCTTCGTCCCCGTTGCTCTCCTTCCACAGCTGCTGGTAGGTGGAGGGGTCGTTCTCGAGCAGCACGATCAGCCCGATGTCATGAAGAATTCCGGCTACAGCGCAAGCGCTCTGCTGGTTGCGATTGGCACCCTGCATGGCCGCAATCTGCCGTGCCAGGGAGGAAACCCGCGCGCTGTGTTTCCAGAGCACGTCGAGGCGCATGCCCGGAGGCGGCATTCCTGAGAACACGTGTGCCGCAAGCACCAGCGAGAGCAGCGCGTCGCTGCCTAGCAGGCGGATAGCGTCGGCAAGATCCGTTACCGAGCGTGGTAAAGCGTAGAACCCGGAGTTGGCAATCTTCAGCACCTCGGCGACGAGCGCCGGGTCACGCGCCGCGATGCGGGCGAGGCCAGCCGTGCCACCTGCCTCGGATTCCAGTTCCTCGCGGAGATCGAAGTAGAGCATCGGAGGAGAGGGCAGCTTGTCCATTTTTGATAGCAGCCCGGCCAGACGGGGGTTGGCTGACAGCTGCGCCGATACTTCCAGGGCCGTGCTCAGCACTGGTGCAAGGTAAGTCCAGTCGTCCTTTTCCGGCAGCACCTGGTGCGCGCCGCGAATCTCGGGGCCGCTGCCATTGCTGGTTTCCGCTATCACCAGCCTGACAACCTCAGGATGGGATTGAGCCGTTTCCTGCAGCGTCCGCTCCAGGTCCGCCTGATCGAAGGCGGCGTCGGCCAGCAGCACCGACCATCTGCGACCCGCCAGCGTGCCGGAGACCGCGGCCAGATCTGGCAGCAGGGTGGCGTCGTATGCGCCTTCGCTGGGTGCACGCGTACGAAACAGCCTTTCCGTGGCGCTGCCTTCCGGTGCAGCGAGCAGGATTTCTGACATGGGTGACCAGTCCGTTTGCCCGGGTTTAGACTAAGCCTAGGCAGTTATGTGGCCTAAGAACGGAATTGCGTCATAATTTTCGCGCACCGGGTTCCTGAGTCGCGCAAATTGTGGCGCGTTCAGCTCGGGCATTGCTCGCAGTCGTTGGGCCAGCATTCGTTGAGCCCGTGGCGGGTACCGGGCCAGCTGATATCATGTCTGCCTCCTGCGGCCTGCCCGTCTTTCATGGAGATCGACATGTCAGTACCATTGGTCTGCTGGAACTGCGGCGCGGCATTGGACGCCGTGCCGCAACCCATCAGCCGGCACGAGCATTGCCAGAAGTGTTTCGAAGCGCTGCACTGCTGCCGTCTCTGCCGCTACTACGAAGAGGCTTCCAGCGTCCAGTGCACGGAAGACCGGGCGGAACCTCCGACAAACAAGGAAAACGCCAATTTCTGCGAGTGGTTCAGCCCTCGCGGCGGCGCGCATGCAGGATCTTCTGCGGAAGACGCACAAGCGGATGCACGGGCGAAGCTGGATGCGCTATTTGGCGGCTCTGATGAGTGAATCCCCTCGCCGCTGAGCCGGCTCAATACTGGAAGGTGACCCGGACGCTGCTCGCCGGATGCGCGTCATCCCGCAAACAGGATGCCTTCGTCGTCGACCCAGGACCGGATCAGGTGATGCGCAATGGCGATGGCCCCGGGCACCCGCAGATTCGGGTTTTCCTCGCGCAGCGCGAGCCGCACGTCCTCCCGGCTGAACCAGCTTACGTCGGCCATCTCGTTGGTGTCGATCTCGATGTGCGTGCTCAACGCCTCGCCGTGACAACCGATCATCAGGGACGAAGGGAACGGCCAGGGCTGTGAAGAGTGATAACGCACCCGGCCGACCTTCACGCCGGCTTCTTCCATGACCTCCCGGCGAACGGCCTCTTCGATAGATTCGCCCTGATCTATGAATCCCGCGAGGGCGGAGTACATGCCCGTACGGGCCAGACGCCCGGCAGACTGACCCAGCAGGCATCGGTCGCCGTCCACAATCAGCATGATGGCGACCGGGTCGGTGCGGGGGAAGTGCTCGGCCCGGCACGCATGGCAGCGGCGGACATGACCGCCGCGCTCCTGCTCTGTGAGCGCACCGCATTGGCTGCAGAAACGGTGGCTGCGATGCCAGTTCAGCTGCGCGCGGGCCTGGGCGACGATTCCCGTCTGCGGGGTGTCAAGCCGCATGGCGGCCATCCGGCAATCTTCGAACTGCCAGCGATCGTCCAGGTTGAGCTCGTGAATGGGGTCTCCCAGCTCGGAAATGTCGATGGCGAAAGCGGGTTCGCCGTGCAGGAGCCCGAGGAAGATCGGCGGCTGATCGATTTCCAGACGCGCGATATCCGGCTGGCCCATCCAGCCGAGTTCCGGCCCTGAATCCAGGTCGGGTCCGTCGCGGAGCAGGACATTCAGCTGCGAGAAAGGCAGCAGGCGGCTCAGGGGATTCTTCTCCGCCTCAGCCAGCCATGGGGCGTCCCGGCGCTTGGTATCCGCCCGATCGATGGGGTTGCCGGCAAAAGTGTGTATCAAGGTCACGGCGGTGCTCTTCCTGTGGGAGGCTTCGTAGGGCCTTTTCAGTTCGCTCTATAGTTAAGGGTAAGCGCTGGGGCCCCGGACCACAAAGGCCGGCCGCTTGCCGACCTCCGGAACAGGCGTGTCGGGGTTACATGCTGCCGCTAGGAATCGCTACAAAGATCGGATAAATTGTGCAGCACACAAAAGGTCAATAAGCCAGGAGCCCACATGCAGATGGAAGCCCAACCCGGCGTGTTGCGCCGGCCGCGTATGGAAGATGCTGGAAACTATGAAGAGTGGAAGGCAGCAGCGCTTGCCCACGATGAGAAGAGCGGCGGCGCGCGTTGGCGGCGCTCGGACCAGTCGCGTCGCTACGACTACAAGGTAATACGCCGGCGCCTGGATGAGCTGCTGGAGGTCAAGGCGTCCGGAGACCCCCATGAGGTGCTGTTCTATCTGAACGAAGGCATCCACGGCAACATGGGTAACATCGGATCCTCTGCCCTGTACCGCAAGGTCAAGTTCGGCACCAAGGACCTCGTCACCAACTACATCACGGAGCTTTCAGGAGCGCTGGACATGGTGGCCGCTGTGGATGACGCCACCATACCGCGTATTGAGAAGCTGGATTTCTTCCGCCGTGCCGGCCACTGCTTCGGACGTTCGGCGCTGATGCTTTCCGGCGGTGGCGCCCTGGGTCCTTTTCATCTGGGCGTGCTCAAGGCGCTGGTGGAGCAGGGGCTGCTGCCGAACGTCATATCCGGCGCCAGCGCCGGTTCGATGATGGCTGCCATCATAGGTACCCGCACCAACGAGAACCTGCGGGACACTTTCGAAGCAAAGACCCTGGCCAGCACCTTCGAGGACGTTGCCGAGGGCGGCATCGAGCTGCTGAAGGGTAACCGGAGATTGGGGATCGCCGAAGTGCGCGGTTTCGTCGAGCATGAGATTCCGGATCTCACGTTCCAGGAAGCTTTCGAGCTTACCGGTCGGCGCATCAACATTTCAGTATCGCCGAGGGAGATGCATCAGCATTCCCGGCTCCTGAATGCTGTCACCTCGCCCAATGTCTACATCCGCGAGGCCGTGCTCGCCTCAAGCGCCATCCCCGGCATCTTCCCCGCGGTGACGCTGGCGGCAAAGAACGCCCAGGGTCAGCGCCGGCCCTACGTGCCTTCGAGGCAGTGGGTGGACGGCTCGGTCACCGACGACCTGCCCATCCGGCGGCTTACGCGGCTCTACGGCGTGAACCACTTCATCACCAGCCAGACGAATCCGGTCATCCTCTGGGCCGTGCGGGATACCCAGGCCCAGGACAACCTCTTCGCCAAGCTTTTCGAGATCAATCAGAACGCCACCCGGGAATGGCTGCGTGCCACCTTTCCCCTCGCCATGCAGCTCACCCAGGGCATGTACCCGCTGAACATGGTGACGCGAATGGCATACGGCGTGGCCACTCAGGACTACACGGCGGATATCAACATCCTGCCCCGGCGGCGATTCTGGGATCCGCGCAAGCTGCTCTCCATCCTCAGCGAGGAGGAGATCCGCTACCTCATCTCGGAGGGCGAAGCCGCTACCTGGCCGAAGATCGAGATGATCCGTAACTGCACCATGGTCAGCCGCACGTTGGATGGTATTCTCGATCGGATGGAGGAACTCCCGATTTATCATCATGCCTGATTCCGGTGGCTGAGCGCGGGGGATGGTGGGGGAGAAATCCCTGGTGGATCCCCCCCCATGTGCTCGGCCGCGTGCCCGACTCGGTAGATGACCGCGCGCTGAAGGTCCTGGGCTTCGTTTCTTTCGCGCTGTTCTTCGAACACTACGATACCTCTCTGCTCAGCAATGCGCTGAAGTTCATCAAGGAAGACCTGGGCATCGCCGAGTCCGAGCTCGGTTACTTTCAGATGATGATCCGTCTGGGCGCGCTGCCCGCGTTTTTCATCATTCCGTTCGTCGACCGGCTCGGCCGGCGACGCTTGTTTCTCGCCTCCCTCGTCGGCATGAGCCTGGGCACGCTGCTTACGGGGCTCAGCCAGACGGCCACGCAGTTCGTCGCCTGCCAGATGCTGACCCGAACCTTCGTGCTTACCGCATCCGCGGTATCCGTCGTCATCGTCGCAGAGGAACTGCCGGCCGGCGCCCGTGGCTGGGGTATCGGCATGCTGGCGGCCGTTTCGGCGGTCGGGCATGGGATGGGCGCCGCCATGTTTGGCGCTATCGAGCAGCTGCCTTACGGTTGGCGCGCCCTTTACGGCTTTGGCGTGGTGCCCCTGTTGCTGCTGCCCGTGTTCCGCCGCGGCATTCAGGAAACGGCCCGTTTCACCGAGCATCAGACGGCCAACGCCGGTCGGCTGCAACGCTGGTGGGCGCCGCTGGTGGGCTTTGCGCGCACCCATACGTCACGGGCATTCGGCATGGCCATCGTCGCCTCGGTGGCTTCCTTATGGTGATTGCCGCCGGGGCGGTCGGCATCATCGGCAACGTTGTCGCGGGAAGGCTGGCGGACCGGGTGGGAAGGCGCTGGGTGGGGTTCGTGTTTCTGGCGCTTTTTCCCGGCGCGGCCTGGCTGTTCTACAACGGCCCCGGTTGGTCGCTGACCCTCCTCTGGGGGTTGCTGATCTTCATGCTCATGGGCGGCAACGTCATCATTCGGGCCCTGTCCTCAGAGCTCTTTCCCACGGCCCATCGCGGCACCTCTGCGGGCCTGCTGGCGCTGATGGAAACCCTCGGTGCCGCGGCCGGCCTCGCGATTCTCGGCCTGCTGCAGCAGCAGGATGGTGATCTGATCACCCTCATACCCCTCATCTCCGTGGCCGCGCTGGTCGCTGGCCTGCTGCTGCTGGTCTTTCCGGAGACCCGGCTTCGGGAGCTGGAGGACATCAGCGGGGACGCGCAGGGGCGACCCGTCAGGGCGACCCGCGAGGACACGGGTAGTGTGAGCTAACGCAGCGGGTTAGCATCTCGCTTCCGGTTGTTCGGCCAGTGAAGGGGGGAGAACAGATGACACCGCGTACCGAAATCGACAAAGACGCTCTGGATCAGTATCTGCAGCGAGTCACCGGGGGCATTGCCGCCGGCCTGAACTGCGCCATCAGCTCGCTGGGCGACCAGCTGGGCCTGTACCAGGCGATGCACGACCTGCGCATCGCTTCCAGCCAGGAGCTTGCAGATCACACCGGACTGAATGAGCGCTGGCTGCGCGAGTGGCTGCGGCACCAGGCGTGCATGCAGCAGATCGAGTACGATCCCGAAACCGATCGCTTCCACCTGTCGCCGGAGGCTATAGCCGTAATGCTGGATACCCAGCATCCGGCCTATTTTGGCGGCGGCTTCGAAAGCGCCACCGCCAGCTTCAACTCCCTACCAGGCCTGGTGGACAGCTTTCGATCCGGGCTCGGCTTCACCTACGACGATCACGGACCCGGGTGCGCCAGCGGCATCGAACGCATGAGCCGCTACTTCAACGAGCACGCGCTGGTACCGAAGGTACTGCCCCTGCTCGACGGGGTCGTGGAAAAGCTGCAGCGCGGCGCCCGAGTGGCCGACGTGGGGTGCGGCGCCGGCGTCGCGACCGTGGCCATGGCCGAAACCTTTCCCAATTCCGAGTTCATCGGGTACGACATCAGCGAGCATGCGCTGACGCGGGCGCGGAACCATCTCGGCACGGTGGATGTACCGAATATCCGCTTCCTCAACCCGCTGGAAGAGATGATGCCCGCGGAGCCAACCTTCGATCTCATCACCACCTTCGATGTGATTCACGATGCCGCCCATCCTCAAACCCTGTTGAACGCCATCTTTCAGGCCCTGAAGGATGACGGGACTTTTCTGTGTGAGGACATACGCAGCTTTCCCAGCTTCCAGCGCAACCTGGAAGAGCATCCCCTTGCGGGCCTGCTGTACGGCTTTTCCATCATGGTCTGCATGTCCAGCTCGCTGTCGACGGCCGATGGCGCGGGGCTGGGCACGCTGGGCTTCAACGAGCGGGTGGCCCAGGAGATGACTGCGAAGGCGGGTTTCAGCCATTTCCGGCGACTGGATTTCGACAACCCGATGAACAACTACTACGAAGTCCGCAAGTAGGAGGAACCATGGACATCGGCATATGCGTGGCCTCTCATATCGGCGATGTGGATTACGTGGTCCGCGCTGAGGCGCTGGGATACTCCCACGCCTGGCTGGCGGACAGCCAGATGCTCTGGTCGGACTGCTATGCCACCCTGGCGCTGGCGGCCGACAGAACGTCCCGCATCAATCTGGGGACGGGTGTGGCGGTGTCCGGTACCCGGCCGGCCCCTGTTCACGCCGCCGGCATCGCCACCATCAACGCGCTGGCCCCGGGCCGGACCTTCTGCGGCGTGGGTGCCGGCAATACGGCCATGCGGGTGATGGGGCAACCGCCCCATCGCATCCACGAGTTCGACGACTATCTGCAAGCGCTTCGCCCGCTGCTCAAAGGGGAAGAAGCCCTGATGGGACCGCTCACCGTGGGCGCGACCGGCGAGGCCCCCATCCGCCACATCATGCCGGACAAAGGGTTCGTCAACTTCAGCGACCCGATTCCGCTCTACGTGTCCGGTTTCGGACCCCGCTCCCTGGGCCTCGCTGGCAAGCACGGCGACGGTGCGGTGCTGGCGCTGCCGGGCAACAGTGGGGTCATGCAGAACCTCTGGCGCATGATTGAGGAGGGTGCCCGCAAGGCGAACCGCGATCTTGACCGCGATGCGTTCTACACCACCGCGCTGACCACCATGGTGGTGCTCGACGAAGGCGAAGCCGTTGACTCTGATCGAGTAAAGGCCGAATGCGGCGCCATGGCCATGGCGACGGTGCACTACGCCTACGACCAGTGGCGGAATTTCGGTCACCAGCCGCCGGGCGCGCTGCGGGAAATATGGGACGACTACAGCGCGCTGCTGGCTTCTTATCCGGAGGAGCGGCGCCATCAGCGCATCCATGGGGGCCATAACTGCTGGGTACTGGATGAGGAGGCGCAGTTCCTTACGCGCGAGGTGCTCGAAGCTTCGAGCATGATCGGCACCCGTGACCAGCTGCTGGCGCGCCTGCGCGATCTCGCCGGGGCAGGGTTGAATCAGGTGATGATCCTGCCGAATTTCGATACCCGGTTCGACGTTCTGGAGCGGGTGGGACAGGACATCATCGGACAGATCTGAACGCGGTCCGTCCGCCTTTTTGCTGGGAGAGAACACAGCATGGCCCATAGTCTGACGCTGAGCCGGGAACTGTTCGTGCCCCGGGATCTGGTGTTCCAGGTCTGGACCGAGGCGGAACATCTGTCAGCCTGGTATTCGCCCCGGGCCGACTGCACCCGGGAGGTCACCGCTGACGCGCGTACCGGTGGCCAGTACCTGTTTGTCTGGACGACCCCGGATGGTACCCGTTTCGCTCAAAGCGGCGAGTACCGCAGGGTGGACCCGCCGGCGGGATTTCAGTGCTCGGCGCATTACGAGGAAGGAATCGAAGGGGCTTTACATACTGAGCTCAGCGTTGCGCTGGGGGACGCCGCGGGCAGCACGCGCATCGACATCCAGCAGCATGGTTTTCCCGCCGAATCCTCGCGGGACGCGGCCCGACAGCTATGGTCCGATCTGCTGGACCAGCTGGAGGCCTATTTTTCGGTGATCTGATGCGAGCTGCGATAGACTCCAAGTGATCTGCCATGGGTGAGTCGGTAAGAGATCGGGTTGCCAGACAGTTGACCAGAGCCGGGGAGGCAAATATGAATCGAGCGATCACTGCCCTGTGTCGGGGCGCAATGCTCAGCGGGCTGCTGGGGCTGAACCCTTCCGCCGTGCTGGCGGACGACTGGTATCCCTCCCGGTACGGTGCGGACGATACCCTGGGTGCTGCCAACAATCTCTCCGCCGCCGGGGTGACCAACGCCGCCCGCCTGGTGAAGCTAGGCAAGACGTATCCCCTGGGGGTCGCGACCGGGCCGGACACGCCTGCCTATCCGCCCCGCTGGTACCACATAACGGTTCTCCAGCTGGGCGCCAGCGACGGAGCTACCCTGGGTTCCAACAAAGCGACGAGCTATGACGACCTGCTCACGACCTATATGGGCATTGGCAGCCAGATCGACGGCCTCGGCCACATCGGGGTCGACCACGTCTACTACAACGGCACCAAGGCTGCTGATTTCGCCGGGCCGGCCGGGCTGCGAAAATTCTCCACCCACGAGATTCCGCCCATCGTCACGCGTGGCGTGCTGCTGGACATGACCCGTGAGCTGGGCAAGAACCCGGTACCGGCAGGCACGGCTTTCAATCGTAAGGAAATTGATGCTGCCGCTGAGCGAGCCGGTGTCAGCATCGGTAAGGGTGACGTCGTGCTGTTCCACACCGGGTGGTTGGCCACTGCGGAATCGGATCCGGCGAATTTCATCGCTCAGCAGCCGGGTCTTGGCCTGGAAGGTGCCCGCTACCTGGCGGGGCTGGGTGTGGTGGCGATCGGCGCCGATACCGCAGCGCTGGAAGCGATTCCACACGAAGATCCGGCCATGGCGTTCCCGGTGCACGCAGAGCTGCTGGCCAAGAACGGGGTCTACATTCTGGAAGTCATGAACACGACGGCCCTGGCTGCGGACGGCGCCACCGAGTTCCTGTTCGTGCTGGGCCAACCCCGATTCGTAGGCTCCGTGCAGGCGATCATCAACCCGGTAGCAATCCGCTGATAATGACGGCCATCAAAAACCTTCACCATGCCGCGTATCGATGCCGGGATTCCGAAGAAACTCGACGTTTCTATGAAGACTTTCTCGGCTTGCCGTTGATCGACGCGTTCGTCATTCAGAAGACGAAAACCGGGCGAGGGGTCAACGTGCTGCACACGTTTTTCGCCATGGCAGACGGCGCCTGCCTGGCGTTCTTCGAAGAACCGGATGTGGCGTTTGACTTCAAACCGCAGCGGGACTTCGATCTTCACGTCGCGCTGGAAGTCAGCAGGGCGACGCTTCTCGAGATGCTCGACAAAGGCAAAGCTGCGGGGATGGAAACCCGCGGGATATCCGATCACGGCTTCATCGAGTCCATCTACTTCCGCGACCCCAACGGCTACGTGGTTGAGCTTGCCGCTCCCAAGGAGGGGACCGGTGCGAGCGCGTCAGCAGATCACGACCGTGCCCGTGCGGTTCTCGAGGCATGGCAGAGCGACAAGCATTTGGGCTAGGATCTGCCTTTTCGCGGCGAGCTGAGCATGATGGAGTACAACTCTCTAACCCCCGACGAGCAACGGGTGATTCTTAACAAAGGCACGGAGATGCCTTTTACCGGCAAATACACGGATCACTTCGAAACCGGTGGCCACTATGTCTGCAAGCGGTGTGACACCCCGCTGTATCGGTCGGAGCACAAGTTCCACTCCAACTGCGGCTGGCCGGCATTTGACGACGAAATCGAGGGCGCTGTTCGAAGAGAACAGGATGCAGACGGATTCCGCACCGAGATCCTGTGCGCGAAATGCGGCGGGCACCTTGGTCACGTTTTCGAAGGAGAGCGCCTCACGCCGAAGAATCTGCGGCACTGTGTGAACTCCATATCCATGAAGTTCGTGCCGGCGGAATGAGCGGAAACGCAGAGCGATGTGGCAGGCGGTTGGGCGGGCTTTTCGGAGGCAGATTTTCGGCGGTAGAATGCTGGGCGGTAGAATTCTGGGCGGTAGAAATGAAAGGGCCGGTCAAAGACCGGCCCCCCGTAAGCCCAATAAAGGCTATCGTCTTACTGATTGCCCTCTCGAGCGAAACGGTTAGACATTGATCACCTCCTTTTATATCAGCCCGACACGCCACGGAATATAAACCTGGTTTTGCCAGGTAGCAATGATCCATTCTGAACCCGTAGCCGAACTGTGACGATCCGCGCCTTCTGCCCCCCCTCGCAGAGGCGCGCTTGCCCAGGCTATCCTGCTGCGCCATGAGTGAGCAGGACAGATCCCGCTGGGAAGAGCGGTACGCTTCAGGCGCCTATGGCGAACGCACCTATCCCAGCGAGCTGCTGGTTTCCTGGGCGCCACGCGTGCTGGCATCCCGCCTGAGTTCCCGGTCTGGCTCGCAGCTAGGGCAACCGCGGGCCCTGGATGTCGCCTGTGGCACGGGACGTAATGCCCGCTATCTTGCAGGTCTGGGCTTTGAGGTGGACGCGCTGGATATTGCCGAAGCTGGTCTGGTACGCGCGCGGGGTCTTGCCGAAGCGGACGGCCTCAGCGTGCGCTGGTTGCAGCATGATCTCGACAGCGGGCTGCCGGAAGAGCTTTCCGGCTTCGATCTAATCCTCCTCGTCCGCTATGTCAACCTGTCCCTGCTGCGGGAGCTCGGGGGGCGTCTGAAGCCCGGCGGCTGGCTCATCTGCGAAGAGCACCTGCAGACCCGCGCGGCAGTCATTGGCCCAGGCAATCCTGATTTCCGCGTCGCCCCGGGCGCCCTTGCTGACGCCGTAAAGGGGCTGGAGGTTGAGCTGGCTGAGGAAGGCGTCAGCAGTGACCCCGACGGCCGCCCGGTCGCGCTGGCGAGGCTGGTGGCGCGGCGGCTACCCGAACCCGCGGGTTGATCCGGGATCCCATCAGCCCGCCGGTGCGGTTGCGGTCTGGTTTGCCGACCTGGCATTTGCAGATTCTGCGTCTGCCATGTCCTTCCGCAGGTGCCGCGCGGCCAGAAGGTAGTAGAGGGTCGAGACGACGTTGAAGAACAACACGCACAGCAGCGCGTACCGCAGCGACTCGATGCCCAGCGACGAGTTCGCGTTCAGCAGATCGCTGAGGATACCCGTGAACTGTGGTCCCAGACCCATACCGATGAGATTGAGGATGAACAGCAGAATGCTGGAGGCCAGGGCACGCATCCGAAGGCCCACCAGTGCCTGGGTGAGCGCAAACGTGGGACCCAGGTAGTAGGAGCCGAGAATGGTCGGGATGATCATGAGCAGCAGCGCGGTGGAGTAGTCGCTGACCAGATAGACGGCAACGGAGAAGGGTACCGAGGCCAGCGTGGCGATGCCCGGCAGCCAGGTGTACCAGCGCAGATCGCGACGGGCCAGCCGGTCGGCCATGTAACCGCCCAGGAAGGTGCCTGCCATGCCGGCAAACCCCAGGTAGAACAGCCAGGTTCCCAGCTCGCCGGTACCGAGACCATGGCTGCGGATGAAGAACGCGGGTATCCAGTAGCCCACGCCGTAGCCGACGAAAGCGTGCAGCGCGCCTCCCAGAGACAGATAGCGGAAGCTCCGCTTGGCCCACAGGTAGCGGAACACCTCGCCAACGGGTGGCGTTTCCTGCTCTGACTGGCGGCTGGGCTCCGAGGCGCCTCTGACTGGCTCTGCCAAGGTGAAGCGTACCAGCAGGGCCAGGGCCACACCCGGCAGACCCACGACGATGAAAGCGGTGCGCCAGTCGAATGCCTCGTTCAGCCAGCCGCCCGCCAGGTTGCCCAGCATGCTGCCCACCGGTATGCCCAGGGCGTAGATGGCCAGCGCCGTGGCCCGCCGGCTGGGAGGAAACAGATCCGATATCATGGAATGGGACGGCGGGCTGCCGCCGGCTTCGCCCACGGCAACGCCGATTCTCGCCAGCAGCAGATGCACGAAGTTGCCGGCGAAACCGCAGACGGCGGTCATGAGGCTCCATATGGTGAGGCTCACCGCGAGCACGTTGCGGCGCACCGAGCGGTCCGCCAATCGGGCGATGGGGATGCCCAGAAAGGTGTAGAAAATGGCGAACGCGATGCCGCCGAGAAAACCCATCTGGGTGTCTGTCAGCCCCAGGTCTTCCTTGATGGCCTGATTTAGAATGCCCAGTATCGAGCGGTCTATGAAGTTGAAGACATAGACTACGAATAGCAGGCCCAGCGCGTACCACGAGCGCAGGGGCGTCTTCGCTTCCGGTTGGTCCGAGCTTTCGGCTGTCGTTCGCTGCACTGATTCTCCCCTGAGGCAATGTACCCCAGCCGGCCGGCGACGTCTTCCTGAACGCGCTGGGCGTCACACGTGGACGCCACACGGTGGCCTCAGCCGTTTGATGATGCTGGAGGCTTCCCGGTACGCTCTCGTCCTGCAGTTGGGAAACCGTTGGGAACGGGATGCTCACGATGTCCGAAGCGCCGTCGAAATTGCGCCACGGCCGGCGGCTGGTGATTCAGTCGCATCGCCAGCCGCTGCCCTGGCCGTGGCTCGAAAACTGTCTTGCCACGGTGCGCGGCTGGGCGGAAGCGAACGATTTCGACTACCGCTTTGTCGACGACGCGCTGTTTGAGACCCTGCCATCGGAGGTACGGCGCAAAACCCGGGAGCGGCCGGTGGTGGCCAGCGATCTGGCTCGATTGCTCGCTATCCGCGAGGCGTTGGCGGCGGGCTATGACGCGGTCGTCTGGATGGACGCGGACAGCCTTGTGATCGACCCTTGGCGCCTGCAGATCCCCGACGTGCCTTACGCGCTGGGACGGGAAGTCTGGGTGCAGCCCGAGAGCAGGGGCTATCGAGCCCGCGTGAAGGTGCACAACGCCTTTCTTCTGTTCCAGGCTGGAAACCCCTTTCTCGATTTCTACATCCATGCCGCAGATCGGATCATCCGGCGTCACGACGGGACGATGGTGCCTCAGCTGGTGGGCCCCAAGCTGTTGACGGTGCTGCACAACATCATTGCGTTTCCGGTGGTGGAGGAGGCTGCCATGCTGAGTCCCGCAGTTGCCGGTGATCTGCTGGCAAACGCCGGCTCGGACCTCGGCGCGGGGGCAAGCCCGGCGCTGGACCTGTTTCGAGCCCGCTGCGTCGCCGCGCCCGCCGTAGTGAATCTGTGCGGCTCTCTTGTCAGCAACCGGGGAGGCCTCGGTGAGTTGTCGCCGGGGGAGGTTGCCGACCTCGTGGATCTGCTGCTCGCCGAGCCCACGTTGCTTGGCTGACACCCCAACGTTTACCAGGTATCGATGTGCGGGCGCTTCTTTCCGTGGCGAAGCTTCTGCGGTGCGCTTTCCAACGCCATGGTGATCCAGCGTCGCGAGTCTGCCGGGTCGATTACATCGTCGATCTCGAAGGTCGATGCAACGTTGACGGCTTTGCCACGCTCGTACATGCGCGCAACCATCTCTTCATAGGTCTGCTTGCGCTCCTCGGGGTCTTCAATTGCCGCCAGCTCGTTGCGGTAGCCCAGCTTCACCGCCCCCTCCAGGCCCATGCCACCGAACTCACCTGTGGGCCAGGATACGGTGAACATGGGTATCTTGAAGCCGCCACCGGCCATGGCCTGGGCGCCCAGGCCGTAACCTTTGCGCAGGATGATGGTGAAGAAGGGAACGCTGACGTTGGCGCCGCTGACGAACATGCGGGCGAAGCGGCGCACCTGGGCGCTCTTTTCCGCTTCCGGGCCCACCATGAAGCCGGGCGTATCACAGAGAAACAGCATGGGCACGTCGAAGGCATCGCACAGCTGAATGAAACGGGACGCCTTGTCGGCCCCTTCGCTGTCGATGGCGCCGCCCAGGTGCGCCGGGTTGTTGGCAATGATCCCCAAAGGTTTGCCTTCGATTCTCGTCAGCGACGTGATGATGCCCACGCCGTAGGCGGGGCGGAGCTCCTGAACCGAATCGGCGTCCGCAAGGTGCTCTATGACCCGTCTGATGTCATAGACCCGCAGGCGATTCTCCGGGATCAGATGTCGCAGCAGGCGCTGATCGGTGCACTTCCAGTCCTGCACTGCGCCCTGAAAGTAACTCAGGTACTGCTTCGCGGCAGCCACCGCCTCCGCCTCGTCTTTGACGGCGATATCCACGACGCCGTTGGGGACCTGCACGCTCATGGGGCCTATCTGGTCCGGGCGAAAAACACCCAGGCCGCCGCCTTCCACCATGGCGGGCCCACCCATGCCGATATTGGATCCTTCTGTCGCGATGATGACGTCGCAGCAGCCCAGCAGCGCCGCGTTGCCGGCAAAACAATAGCCGTTGGTTATTCCCACCAGAGGTACCAGTCCGGAGAGCCGGGCGAAGTAGTTGAATGCGTAGCAGTCGAGGCCGGCGACGCCGGTGCCGTCCGTATCTCCGGGTCGGCCGCCGCCGCCTTCGGCGAACAGCACCAGGGGTAACTGATTGTGTTCGGCAAGCTCGAACAGCCGATCCTTCTTCAGGTGGTTCATGTGGCCCTGGGTGCCGGCCAGAACCATGTAGTCGTAAGACATGGCTACTACACGCGAACCCTCGCGCCCGAACTGGGCGCCGTTGACACAACCGACGCCGGCGACCATTCCGTCGCCGCTGGTTTTCTCCATCAGGTCTTCGATGGTTCGTCGACGCCGCTGCGCGGCCACCATCAGAGGTCCGTACTCGACGAAGGTGTCTTTATCCACCAGGTCGGCAATGTTTTCCCGGGCGGTGCGGTTGCCGCGGCCGTGACGACGGTCCACGGCTTCCGGGCGGTTTTCGTCCAACCCGTAGCCGTGGCGGGTGAAGGATTCGGCCAGATCGGGTCTTATCAGGTCCAGGTCGTACTCGCTGAGCAGGGTTGCTTCATCTGCCGCGACCTCCGCCTCCTCGATCACCAGCAGGGTGTGGCCTTCGAAGAGGGTATCGCCCGGGGCGACGCGCAGCTCCTTCAGCACGCCGCCCACCGGGGCCTCGATGACATGCTCCATCTTCATGGCTTCCATGATGATCAGCGCCTGACCGGGGCGCACTTCGTCACCCTCGGAAAGCTCTACGGATACGATGGTTCCCTGCATGGGCGCGGTTACCGATCGGATCCCTTCCTGTTCCGGCAGCGCCTCGTCCCGCGGTGCGTCTTCCATAGTCGTCGTCAGATTGAGGACCGCCAGAGGATCGCTGGTTTCCAGAGCGTAACCGGCTCGCTCGGACGGGGTGCCGGCCTGACTGTCGGCGGGTTGCGGGAGGCCGCTGGCGGCGAATCCGGGTCTGGAGGGAGGGGCCCACCGGGCCAGATCCATGATGTTGTCCTCCACGTAGCGCGTGTAGATGCGATTCTTTCCCACGGCATCGCTGCTGATCAGGCTGCGGAGGAACGTCAGGTTGGTGGGCACGCCCTCGATACGGAACTCCTCCAGGGCGCGGTCGGCTTTCGACAGCAGGCGTGGCAGATCGCCGCTTTCCTCGAACACGATGACCTTGGCAAGCAGCGAGTCGAACGCCGGGCTCGTGCTGTAGCCGGCGTAGCCGAAAGTGTCCACGCGGACGCCGGGTCCGGTCGGCACTTCGAAGGCGCTGAGGGAGCCGCCCGCCGGCCGGGTGCTGCCGTCCTCCGCCATGGTTTCCATGTTCACGCGGAGTTGAACGGCGCTGCCCTGCGGTTCTGGCGGGGTGGGGTAGAGCCCGAGGGATGCCAGAGATGCGCCGGCAGCCAGCTGCAGCTGCGCCTTTACCAGATCTACGCCGGTCACGGCTTCGGTTACCGTATGTTCAACTTGCAGCCGGGCGTTGGCTTCAATGAAAACGAACCCCTGCCCGTCGTCCGCAGCGTCGACCAGGAACTCAACCGTGCCCAGGCTGGTGTAGTTGAGATGGCGGCCAAGCGCCACGGCGGCATCCAGCAGCTGCACGCGCGTTGCCGGCTGCAGCGATGGGCTGGGGGCGAGTTCGATCAGCTTCTGGTGGCGGCGCTGCAACGTACATTCCCGGTCCCACAGGTGAGTCACCTCGCCGGCCTGATCGCCCAGGATCTGGACTTCCACGTGACGGGCCCTTTCCACCAGCTGCTCGACGTACAGAGCCGCGTTGCCGAATGCCGCCTGGGCCTCTGAAGCGCAGCGCCGATAAGCGGGTTCGATGTCCCGGGCTTGACTGACGATGCGCATACCGCGCCCGCCACCACCGCCGATCGCTTTGATCACCATGGCCTGGCCTTTCTCGAGGCCATCGAAGAAGGCCTTTGCCGCATCGAGGTTGGTGGCGCTGCTGGTGCCGGCGAGAATGGGCACGTCGCAATCGGCGGCGAGATTTCTCGCGGACACCTTGTCTCCCAGCCTGGCCAGAATGTCCGGGCGCGGCCCGACGAAGACGATGCCGGCCTCGATCACCCGCTGCGCGAACTCGGCGTTTTCGGCCAGAAACCCGTAACCGGGGTGCAGAGCGTCGCAGCCGGTGGCTGCAGCCACCTCGATGATTCGCTGCATATCCAGATAGGCGGCTGCTCCGCGGGCGTCCAGCGGCTGCGCCTCGTCTGCGCGCAGCAGATGCAGAGATCGGGCGTCCTCCTCGGCGTAGACGGCAACCGTCTCGATGCCGAGATCGGCCGCCGCTCGGGCGATACGGATGGCGATCTCGCCGCGGTTGGCGATGAGCAGTTTCTGCAGCACGGTTTCCCCCTGACTTTCCCGGCGACTCCGGGCGCCTTCTCCAGTTCGCAAGAGTACAGAACTGCCGGGTAGGTACAAAGCCCGGCGAATCATCCGGGCCGTATCCGGACCTCACCCGTCGTACCAGTCCCGCGGTGTCGGTGGCTTCATCCACAGATGGCTGTACCAGAAGTAGCTCCCCGGCGCGCCCGGGACGGGCGCGGTGCAGGTGTATTTGCTGCGTCCCACGGGCAGCGGTCGTTGCGCCTGCACCTCCACCACGCCGGCGTCGGGATCCAGCCAGCGTACGGTGGGCGGTGGCTGCCCGGTCACAAAGCAGCTCAGGGAATCCGGGTCGGCCTGCCCGGCTTCCAGCTGCAGGCGCAGCGCGGGCGCGGGGCTGCCTGCTGCCAGCAGCGCGGTGTCCGGGGCGCGCACGCTGACGTGCAGCACGCGGGTGCGCAGCTTTTCCGCCAGGCTGCCCAGATCGGCGAAGCGGCCGGCCATGGGAAAACGGGGCAGCGTGTGCAGATCAGAACGATGGTCGACTGGACCCGACTGCTGTCCGAAGCCGACCAGATCGGTGGCTGCGACCAGTCGGGCGGTTGCGCGGTCGAACTCGCCATAGGGGTATGCGAAAGCGTCCAGCGGCTTTTGCAGCTCCGCGGTCAGACGAGCCTGTGCCCACCGAATGTCTTCGAGAATGCGGGCCTGCCAGGCGGCCTCGCTTTCTCCTGCCCGGCGATGAACGTAGTGGCCGTGGCTGCGCGAGTGGTTGCCAATCTCCGCGCCGCCGCGCTCCAGCTCGCGCAGCTGGTCCCAGGTCAGGTAGCCGCTGAAATCCCCATCCAGATAGTCGGTGGTGGCGAATACGGCGAAGGGCCAGCCTCTCTTCTGCAGAACGGGTGCTGCTGCCGTATAAACGGACTGATAGGCATCGTCGAAGGTAATGGCAACGCTGCGTTCTGGAAGCGGTCGTTCCGAGCGCAGCGCTGCGATGATCCGACTCAGCGGCACGACCTGATAGTCATGGGTCTCGAGATGCTCCAGATGCGCTTCGAACAGCGCCGGCGAAACGGAAGTGCTCGCCGGCGTCTCGTCGGAAACATGGTGATACAGGAGGATGACCGCGGCTGCGTCTTCCGCGGCCCCGGCGTTCACCCACGGGCAGGCGAGCAGCACCGATATCACCAGCCCTGCCGCCCGACGCTCAGCCATCGACGGCTCGCCTGCTCAATCCGTTGACCCGAATCATCTGCTTGATGTCCCTGATGTAGGCGTTCCCACGCTCGGAGTAGGTCACCAGCTGTTCCGCCAGGCGAGCGCCCAGAATGGGTTTGCCTTCTTTGCGCAGACGGGCGCGTAGCTGCCTGAGTTTCGCGTAATGTGGGTGGGTGTTGAGATTGCGCAAATAGCTCGCCACCCCCTGTGCGGGCGAGTCGAATCGTACCAGCTCGTGCCGCAGCCCCCGCTTGCGGGCCTTGGGGATCATGCCGCAGCCCGGGTCGAAGCAGCGCTGGCCATACAGGTTGAAGCCCTCAGCGGCGAACCTGGAAGTGCCCCAGCCGGATTCTTTTGCCGCCTGAGCCAGCCCAAGGGAGACCGGCACCGCGTCGACGCGCAGCAGCAGCTCGTCGATCAGGGCTCCGTCGGACAGCCCGGGGTCTTCGATTCGGTAGGCCTTCGCCAGGTCAGCCAGTCGACGTCGGTCCAGCCAGCCCAGGTCCGCGGGGTGCTCGGCCATGCGTCGCAGGCGCTGACGGTCTGCCAGCACACGGGCGTTTTCTGCCTCCAGCAGAGGCCGCATGAACCCGAAAAACTGTCGTTTGCGATCCGGGCCCGCGGGCCACTGTTTGAAATCCGGCAGGGCTCCGGCGTTGGCCCGAAAGGGGCCGGATGGGCGCAGAGTGATCACTAGAAAGAACAGCGATGCAGCCAGCACAGCTGCAGCAGGCATCCATCGACGTTTGCCGGAAGCTCGCAGCGGCATTTTCAGGATGGTCTCCGCTGCCTTGGGAAGAGCGCCAGGGCCTGCTCGACCAGAATGGGAATTCGCTCCGCAATGGTGGCAAAGCGCTCGTCCTTTGTCTGGCCCCGTTTGTAGCGGATATAGATCTGCTGAACCACCACCGAGGTCTTCCACAGCGCGAAGGCTTCGTACCAGTGCACGTCGGTAAGATCCAGACCGGTGTTGACGGCGTATCGATCGCAGATTTGCCGCCGGCTGGGGAACGGGTCCCGGGCGCCTTCGGGCCTCACGGCTCTGGGCGCTGGGTCTGACGTCTCCGGCCAGTAACCCAGCAGGGTGCCCAGATCTACGAGCGGATCTCCCAGGGTTGCCATGTCCCAATCGAAGATAGATTTCACTCTGTCCGGATCGTCGGCTTCGAACTGGCAGTTATCCAGCTTCAGGTCGTTGTGCAGAATGCTGGATCGCTGCGGGGTTGGGATTCCCTTTGCAAGCAGGCCGTACAGCTCGTCCATACCTGGTTCGTCTGCGTCCCTGGCCAGCTCCCAGCGCTTCTGCCAGCCTGAAACCTGTCTCTCCACGAAGCCCTCCGGTCGGCCCAGGTCTTCCAGAGCACAGCTTGTCGGGTCGATGTTGTGCAGACCGGCCATGGCGTCCACCAGCGCCTTGCTGGTGCGCGCGGCGATATCAGGCAAACTCTGCCACGACTCCGGAAATGCGTCTCTGATCACGACCCCGGTGCGCCTTTCTACCACGATGAATTTCGCGCCGATAACCGTTTCGTCTTCACACAGCAGGTAACTCCGCGGCGCTGCGGGAAATGCCCGATACAGGCGGGACAGGACCTTATGCTCTCGAGCCATATCGTGTGCGCCCGGGGCGACGGGCCCCAGGGGTGGGCGGCGTACCACGTACTCCCTGTCACCGAACCGCACCAGGTAGGTCAGATTGGCACTGCCACCAGGAAACTGGCTGACGACCATCTCGCCCTGTGCGTCCGGCAGGTGTCGGGTCAGATACCCGGCAAGTCTGGGCCAGTCCATTTCCTCGTCGGCTCTGACTGGCGCGGTTTCTGGCTGCATCTTGGCGCTCGCTGTGACGGCTGCAGATGATACTTGGGTCCCCTAGTCTAACCCTTTGGGGCCTTCAATCGCGGGACCCTTGAGCTCTATCTGGTTGCCCTCGGGGTCCGAGAGATAGATGCTGGGCCCGGTACCCTCGGCACCGTAGACTTCTCTCACCGGGCCGACGGCCACGCCCCAGCGCTGCAGGTGTTCGGTGAGCGCCTGCGCATCGAATGGGTTCACCCGCAGGCAGAAATGATCCAGATTCTGACCGCTCTCGGCCGTGGGAGGCTCGCCTTTTCTTCGGCCCAGCTCGCCCGTGGTGCTGACCACGTCGATGAGACATTCTCCTGCGCGCAGCTGAATCAGGCCCACCGCAGCGACGGTCCGTTCCACTCGGCAGCCAAGCACGTCGCAGTAGAAGGCTACCAGCCGTTCGCTGTCCCGCGCGCGCAGAACGATGTGGTCCAGACGCTGTAGCTGGAAGGGGGGTGCTTCGGGCCCGGGAAGGTCATCGCTGTTCGGCACGGCAATATCGCTCTGCTCGACGAAAGGCGTGCATCGATCGTAGCTAAACGCGCCCCGATAGGCCAAGGTTCCTTGGAAGGCCAGGGTGGCGAGGACGCGCCGGGCGGGCAAAACCCGCTGACCCCCGGTACCTGTAGTACTATTGCGCTTCCGCAGCTGGCCGAAAATGATGTGATGGAAGCAGATTCCTACGTTTTTGACGTGTCCCCGGAGGCTTTCCAGTCCGAGGTGGTTGAAAAGTCTCAGGAGACGCCCGTGCTCCTCCTGTTCTGGGCCGATCAGGTTCCCCCGTCGGTGGATACCCGAAGGGCACTGGAAACCCTGGTTGCCCGTCAGCAGGGGAAGGTGCTGCTCGGCCTCGTGGACGTCGCCAGGGATCAGACCCTGGCCCAGCATCTGCGCGTCCAGGGCCTGCCCAGCTTGCGGGTGGTGAAAGGGGGGCAGCTCGTCCATCAGCTCGACGGGCCCCAGACAGACGCAACATTCGAGAACCTGATTGACGAGCTGACGCTGTCGCCGGCGGACGCGCTGCGCAGCGCGCTTGATCAGTTGCTGGCGGCTGGCGACTACGAGCGGGCGTTGCAGATGCTTCAGCAGGCAATTGCCGAGGAGCCCCAGAATCTGCCTTTCAAAGTAGAGCTGGCGGACGTTCTGTTGCTCACCGGAGCGGTGGATGATGCGCGTAAGGTTCTTGCCGGCATTCCTGAGGATACGGAACAGCGGGACCGCCCCCAGACGCGGCTGGCGTTGCTCGAGGAAGCCGACGGCCTGCCGGCGCTGGCCGAGCTGCAGGCGGCGCTCGAGCAGAACCCGGGCGATCTCGAAGTACGGTATCAGCTGGCGGTTCGGCTTGCTGCTGCAGGCGACTACCCCCAGGCGTTGGACAACGCCATGGCGATATTGCAGGCGGACCGGAGTTTTCGCGATGACATCGGCCGTCTGACCATGATTCGAATCTTCAATCTGCTGGGTAAGGGTTCGGACATCGCGGCGAGCTATCGACGGCGCATGTTCGCTTTCATGCACTAGGGAACCTCTGATTAATTCTTGCTTGCTCAGCGCAAGTTTACGGGGTCTTGGGCAAGGCGCGCTTCGCCGGCAATCGTTGTCGCGTGCCTTGCCAAGGTGATCTACATTGCCTGCGGCCCGCTTCTAGACAGGAAAAACGCGAGACGCTCTGAGCATGCAAGAATTAATCAGAAGTTCCCTAGCGTCCCGCTAGGGGCGCCCTGCCAGCCCCACGGTTCCCGTCACTTCATCAGCCCGCCGAGCCGCTGAATTTTTGAGATCCCCTTCCGCCGGTGCTGTGAGGCGGTTCGCTTTAAGCGGTCTTTCCCTGACATATGCTTGTCCGGACATCATTTTACCGGCGGTATGCGACATGGATGCGCAGGAGCGCTCACAGCTCGTTCTCGATTGGCGTGACCGGCGGGTCGTTCTAAATGGCGACCGGCAGTCGCTTTCCGTGGGCTCGCTGCCCGATGCCAACCTCACCGTTTCCCGGCGATTCACATCGCGTCATCACGCGCGCATCGAGCGACGCAATCAGTCCTGCGTGCTGGTCGATCACAGCTGCAACGGTACCTTCGTGCAGACGGAAGATGAACGGGTTCTATTCGTACGGCGGGGTGAAATCCGACTCTGGGGCGAGGGATGGATCAGCCTTGGCGAGCCGCTCAGCGAAGAATCCGCCATCCGCTTTCGCAATGGATGACGGCCTGCCTGGCCAAGGGACGTTTCATGGATCTCACCTGGCATAGCGCGGAACAGACGCACACCGGCAAGCGGCGTCACCACAATGAAGACGCCGTGCTCAGCTGGCCCGACGCCCAGCTCTGGGCAGTCGCGGACGGTATGGGCGGGCATCACGCGGGGGAAGTGGCGAGCCAGGCGATCGTCAGCGCTCTCTATGCGCTGGCCCCGGTAAGTTCTCTGGCCGAGCAGGTTGACGCCGTTGAGGACGCGCTGCTCGGAGTGAATCTGGATCTGCGTCGCCATGCCGAAAGCTGCGGAGCCAGAACCACCATCGGCAGTACGGTGGTCGCTATGGTTTGTCGCGGTCGAACCGGCGTGGCGCTGTGGGCGGGAGACAGTCGACTGTACCGGCTCAGATGCGGCCAGCTGGAGCTGATTACCCGCGATCACAACCCGATCTCCGATCTGCTGGACTCCGGGGCCGTTTCCGAGGCCGAAGCGCTGGCCGCGGATACCAACATCATCACGCGCGCCGTAGGTGGCCAGCATCAGCTGCATCTGGACATTGCCGTGTTCGACATCGCTGTCGACGATACCTTTCTGCTCTGCAGTGACGGCTTGTACCGAGAGCTGGAAAAGCACGAGCTGGTCGAAAGTCTGACGACCCCCGAACTGGAGAAAGCCGCGGACTCACTTCTGCAGCGTTGCCTGCAAGGGCCGGCCAGAGACAACGTCTCCCTGGTGATTGCCCGCCCGGAGGTGCCATGAGCGAAGCTCAGGACGTCACAGTCCTCCGCACGGATACCAGCGTATCTCGGCGCAGCGGCCATGCGACGGCAACCGGTGAAGCCGATCCGCCGCGGGTTCTGAAGCAGCGGTTCGTGCTGGAGGAGAAGCTGGGCAGCGGCGGTATGGGAACCGTCTTCCGGGCCAAAGATCTTCGCAAGGTCGAAGCCAGAGACCGGCAGCCTTTCGTTGCCGTCAAAGTCCTGAATAATGACTTTCGCGACCATCCCGAGGCGTTTATCGCGCTGCAGCGGGAAGCAGTCAAATCCCAGGCGCTGTCGCACCCCAGCATCGTGTCGATCTTTGATTTCGACAAAGACGGCGATGTGCCCTTCATCATCATGGAGCTGCTGGAAGGCCAGGAACTCGCAGAGCTGCTCAGGGCGTACCCGACTGGCCTGCCGGACGAGATGGCCTGGAGCATCATTCGCTGTATGTGCGCCGGGCTCGAGCACGCCCATGAAGCCGGCGTCGTGCATGCGGATTTCAAGCCCGGCAACGTATTCATTGCGCCCGACAACAAGGCCAAGATTCTCGACTTCGGCATTGCCCGCGCCGTGCATCTCAATCACGGTGACGAAGATGATCCGGAGTTCGATCCCTCGCGGCTTGCGGCCCTGACGCCGGCATATGCCAGCCAGGAGATGCTGAGCGGCCAGAACCCCGAGCGCCGTGATGATCTGTACTCCCTGGGTGTGGTGATCTACCTGATCCTCACCGGGCAGCATCCTTACGGACGCACGCCGGCGAATCTGGCGGCTCGGGACGGCCTGAAACCTGAGCGTCCGGGACGGCTCAGCCGGCGACAGTGGCGGGTGATCGAGCGTTGCCTCGCCTTCGACCGGGATGATCGGCCGGAATCGGTAGCGGAAGTGGCCCGGCATCTGCTGCATCCGGCTCCCTGGCGATCACGTACTGCGCTCGTGGCTGCTGTGGCCGTGATGGTTACGCTGGGCGTGACCTATCTGAAAGAAGATGCGGCGGTGATGGAAGCCAAGGAAGAAGTCCGCCAGATCACTCTGGTTGATTCCCAGTTGGCGCGAATTGGTGCGCTGCTGGCGTCACCCCGCTTTGATGCCTCCTGGCATGACCAGCTCCGGGAGGAGGCAGAGAACATGCAGTCCCTAGAGGGCGCGGATGTGCTCAGCAAGAATGTTTTCCGGCAGGTCCGCGAGCTCTATGCCGCCCGGATCGCTGCCAGCGATATGGATGCCGGCATCCGGCTTATGGAGAAAGCGTACTTTTTCGGCCCGATGCCGGAGGCTGAGCGCCTGCTGAGCGAGCGAATCGCGCGCCGCATTGACGAGCTGCTGAACGAGCCCGCGCTCGGCGCCGAGTGGCTGCAGGAGGTGGAATCGGCACTGGCACAGTTTGAGCAGATTCAGCCTGCGAGCTCGGCGCTCGCCGAGCTGGAAATGGAAGTGGCCGACGTTCTCGAGATGCTGCTGGTTCAGAGCATCGACGCCGATCGCTTCCCTGCCGCCAGGATGGCACTGGCGTTTCTGCAGGAACGCTCCTTCGATCCGGAACTTCTGGAGGATCTCGATCGTCAGGTGCAGGACGCTGAGGCGCGGCAAATCGCCCTGCAGAATCGGCAGCAACGTATCGCCACCCGGAACGAATTTCGCGCCGAGCTCTCTGCTGCGCTGGATGGTCCGTGCCTCGATCTCGATCTGAGTGGGGGTGCTGCCGTCTATCGCCGCTGGCTTGCCCGATATCCCGGTTTCGCCGCTGTTGGTGAAGAAGTGCTGGCAGCCAGGCTGGGCCGCTGTCTGAACCAGCTGGCGGCTGTAGATGCGGATCGAGCTCAGGCCCTGCGCGTGGACGTGCAGACGGCCTTCGGTGTGACGCCGGGATTTGCAGCAACGGTAGAGGATCCGTGTGCGGCCCCCTACCTGGTGGGGAATGGCAGTCAACCCGGCCGAGCCGGTTACTGTGCGGATCGGCTTGCGGACCAGAACGCTGGGCCGCGGCTGGTCGTTCTGCCTTCTCCCGACGGCCAGGGTCAGTTCGCCATCAGCAAGCATGAAATCAGCTGGGCGGAGTTCAACCGGTTCTGCATGGAATCGGCACGCTGCGAAGCTCAGCCCACAGACCAGATGCCGGTCACCGGTATAGACCTGGACCTTGCGAAGGTCTATGCCCGCTGGCTGAGCGAGCAGACCGGGCACGTTTATCGGTTGCCGACGCGGGAGGAGTGGCTGCATGCCGCACAAGGTGATCCGGACCCCAATCGCAACTGTCAGGTTCAGCTGGGCAGCGTCCGCCGGGGCCTGGCGCCGGTGGCCGTGGAGTCAGGGTCACCGAGCGTTTACGGGCTCATCAACGCGCTGGGCAACGTGCAGGAGTGGGTGCTGGATGCCGATGAAGCGCAAGCCGTCGGCGGTGCCTATTCAGACCCCATTCAGGAGTGCGTGGTGCAGACGGCCCGGCCTCACCCGGGTCGGGCGGATGACGCCACGGGCTTCCGACTCGTCAGGGAAGTTTCATGAGCCTGATGCGGCTGGCGCCGGAAACGGTGCGTCTGCGACGCATCGCCAGAGCCTGGGCAGCCGGAGAGTGTTCCCTGGATGAATATCGGCGGGCGCGCAGGGAGGTCATCGACAATTTCTCCGCCGCACCCTTTGACGGGGACAACACCCGGCGCCGTTGGGATGAGGTTACCCTGCGCGGGGCTGCTGCCTCGGCCGCCAGCGCCGGGGGTGGAAGCGCCGGCCTGGGTGATGCGCAGGTCCTGGGCGTGGATGATTCGGCGTCCCCGGGGCACGGCCGCTGGCTTCTGCTGCTGGTGATGCTGCTTACGATCGTCGGCGTGTTCACCCTCTGGTCCGGATACGCCATGGCTGATCCGGCATCCGTGCCGCCCGTCAGCCAGCGCGATCCCAACCCCGCCAGCAGTCCCCGACTGCCCGTTGCTGAAGTTCGGATGAAATCGGGAAGCTGGGAGGCGCTGCCCGGCATCGATCCTGTCGAGCTGGATTCGGTGATCGATGCAAAACTGAATGAGGTCCAACAGAGAAACTCTGCCGCGGACCACGGCTTCACCCCCGGCGAGCTGAAAGAAGTCGCACGTTTTCTGAACGTTCTGGGTGTGCATGAGGGCGGCGACCTGAGCGTGGCCGATGCCCGCGACTTATCGGCTCTGATCCGCGATCAGAAGCAGCGCCGCGGTATCTCCGTGCTGGAGCTGGAGGAAGTTGCCCAGGCCGTGCAGTCACGTCTGCGCCAGGAGGGATATTTTCTCGCCGTAGTTTACGTGCCCAGTCAGCCGGTAGAGGATGGAACGGTAGAGCTGGATGTTCTTGTCGGGCGCCTCGGCGATATCCTGGTGGAAGGCGGCGAATCCGCGCCCGTCATTCGTCACTTCGCCGATCTGCTGGGTCAGCCGCTCACCTTACCCGTCGTTTCGGACCGCCTGTATCAGCTGAACACCATGCCCGGTTTTCAGGCGCAGGCGTCCTTCGAGCCCGGGTCATCGGTCGGTGATACCCGACTCAGGTTGAATGTTCTGGAGCAGCGCGAGTGGAACGCCAGCGTCGGCCTTGATAACCACGGCGACGGGGCGACGGGCAACGAGCGGCTTCTGCTGGACGCAGCCTGGCTCAATCCGCGGGGAATAGGCGATCGCCTGGACGTCGGGCTGCTCGCGACCGTAGATCCCGGGAATCAGACCTATGGCTTTCTGGGCTACGAGGCCCCCTTCGGAGATCACTACAGGCTTCGCGGCCAGGTGGGTAACAACGACTTTTCCTGGGAACGCGGGACCGAGTTGGACGGCGAAGGGCGGTATTTCGACCTGCTCGCCCGCCGCAGCCTGCAGCGCGATTCGACTCGACACGTGGAGCTTGCAGTGGGCGGGGCGTTCCACAAACTGGAATGGGATGCAGGCGTGGACCAGTCTGTGGCGCTGGTGAATGGCGCCTTGTCCGCGCAGCAGACCTGGGATCGAGTTCGCGTGGCCGGGGATGCTCTGATCAAGCTGACCGCAGGTCACATCGGTAACGACCGGTTTGCGGGTCAGGATGAGAATTTCTGGGCGCTGGAGCTGGACCTGCTGGCCTGGACGCCCGTTGAGCTTCCGCTGCTCGATGGCGAGCAGAAGCTCTCGCTGCGCATGCAGGGTCAGCTTGCGAATACCCATCTGCCTGCCCCCCAGCGGTTCGCTCTGTCGGGTCCTTACAGGGTTCGCAGTTTCGATCGCGGTGATCTGCTGGTGGATCAGGGGGTCGTGATGAGCCTCGACCTCAGGATACCGATCAGGCTGGGGGAGGTGATCCTCTTTGCCGATTCAGGATACGGAGACGGCCGAAGTGAGGACGCCCCCTACTGGCGCCGTGCAACCGACATTGGTCTGGGTTGGGATGCGGATGTTTCCCAACACCTGACCAGCCGATTCAGCTGGGCCCTGCCGCTCGTGGCCAAGGGCTCCGGAGGTTTAGACGATGATGGATCACGTTTTTACTGGTCTCTGGAGTATGCGTACTAGTCTTTTCGTGCTGCTGACGCTTTTCGCGCTGCCGGCGTGGTCAAACGTGCCACCCCCGCCAGCGGAGATGGAAGCCGCCCACCAGGTGCTGTACGGCGCCGGTTTGCGGGATTGGCAGCTGGACACCGCTGTATTCATAGACCTGTCGCCGGTTACCGCCACAGAGCCGGCGGTGCAGCTTCCGGATGATCAGCGTGAGGAGCCCGTCGAGCCCGCCCAGATACCCGCGAGTCAGTAAGCCTTTGTGCCCCAGCCATATGGGCGGGTGCTGATCGGGGTTCTGGTAGTGACTTCGCTTGTTATGCACAGCACTCACAATTTCTTCACATTGATGGATAGATGGGGCATTTGCTTAAGGTTTAGCCTGACTTGGCACAGATAACCCTATGTAAAATAGCAAGAAAAGTAATTCTGTTCGATTTCTTGCGTATAACGGCTATTTTTCTCCAGTCTGGCCCCGTGAGCACATACTCAGAAGTTATCCTCAAAGTTATCCACAGGACCCCTGATGGATTCTGAGGCTGTGTAATTGCTGGCCCCTGCAGGCAAAATAGTTGTGCTTCCCGCTCACCGGTGATCAATACGCCGATGCGGGCAAACGGCATCAGGAGGACACTTCATCATGGCGCAGAACCAGGGGAATCCAGCCGAGCAGCTGCAGGCCAGGCTCGACGATTATGGGGAGGCGGGCGTTTCCAGGGTCAAAATCGGCCTTACGGACATCGACGGGGTGCTTAGGGGCAAGTACGTGAGCCTTGAGAAGTTCGCTTCCGTCATGGCGAAAGGTGGGGGGTTCTGCGACTGCGTGCTCGGCTGGGATGTAGACGACCAGCTCTACGATGCAGGCACCTATACCGGCTGGCACAGCGGATTCCCCGACGCCCAGTATCGACTGGTTGCGGCTTCGGAAAGATGGCTTGCAGACGAAAACTGCCCTTATTTCATCGGGGAGTTCGTCGCCGAGGATGGCGGTCCTCACGCGCTGTGCCCGCGCACGCGACTGGTGGAGTTGCTCCATCGGCTGAGCGAGCGTGGAATGCGGCTGCTCTCCGGTTTCGAATATGAGTTCTTCGTCTTTCTCGAGACGCCCCACAGCGTGCGGGAAAAGGGCTATCGCAACCTGCGGCCTCTTACGCCGGGGAACTTCGGCTACTCGGTGCTGCGGACTTCCACCGAGTCTGATCGGTTCTCGGGTCTCATGGCGTTGATGACTCAACTGCGCTGCGAGGTCGAGGGCTTGCACTGTGAGACCGGACCCGGGGTCTGGGAGGCAGCGCTTACCCCCACGGCGGGCGTCGAGGCGGCGGACCGCGCCAGCCTTTTCAAAACCTTTGCCAAGGTGTTTTTTCAGCAGCAGGATTGCATGGCCACCTTCATGGCCAAGTGGTCCATGGCCTATCCCGGACAGAGCGGGCACTATCATTTCAGCCTCCTCGACGAGGCAGGCAGCAATCTGTTCCATGATCCCGGGGGCGTCTCAGGCATGAGCGATCTGCAGCGCTGGGCCGTGGCTGGCGTGCAGCGCTATCTGCCCGAGTATCTGTCCCTGGTTGCCCCGACCATCAACAGCTATACCCGCCTGGTCAAGGGGGCCTGGGCACCGACCGCCTCCACCTGGGGTATAGAGAACAGGACCGCGGCGATTCGCGTGATTCCAGGTTCTGCCGGTCGTCAGCATATCGAAGCCCGTGTCCCGGGTGCGGACGCGAACCCCTACCTGGTGGCGGCAGCGGTGGTTGCCGCGGCCCTTGGTGGCATTGATGGGCAAATCGAGCCGGGTGACGCGGTGCGCGGCAATGCCTACGAGGTAGAGGACGAGCTTCCACGCGAGCTCAGGTTTGCGACCAATCTGGGCGCCGCCGCAGACCGTCTGGAAGCATCCGGCCACGCGCGAAGCATGCTGGGAGATGCCTTCGTCGATCATTTTGTCATGAGCCGTCGCTTCGAGTGCGCCCGGTACGAGCAGCACGTGAACGACTGGCAGCTGGATCGGTACTTTGAAATCATCTGAGCAGCGGCCGCCCCGGCCCGCACTGCACATCGGAATCCTGCAAACGGATTCGGTTCTGGATCAGTTCCAGCCCGCCCACGGCGACTACCCTGCCATGTTCCAGCGGCTGCTGGGTGAGCGCGGTCTGATGGGGGCAACGCCTGATGCCCCCGGGGGGCTGGCGTTCAGCAGCTATGACGTCCGGATCGGCGAGTATCCTTCTTACGGAAGCTGCGACGCCTACCTGATAACCGGCAGCCGGCACAGCGTCTACGACGAGTTGCCGTGGATTGCCGAGCTTGTTGGCTTTTTGCGCCAGGCGCTTGCCGAGGGCCGCAAAGTCATCGGCATCTGCTTCGGCCATCAGCTCATCGCCCATTACTTTGGCGGAGAGACCCGGCTCGCGGAGGTGGGCTGGTGCGTCGGGGTCCACCGAGCGGAAGTGATCAGCGATGAGCCCTGGATGCTGCCGACGGGACGAAACTTCGGCCTGCTGTCCAGCCACAGAGACCAGGCGGTACGACTGCCGCCGGGGGCGCGACCCTTTGCCCGCACCGACGCCTGTCCAAATGCAGGTTTCGTGCTTGGAGATCAGATTCTTACTTTTCAGGGGCACCCTGAGTTTTCTCGAGATTACGCCCTGGATCTTTTGAACCTGCGGCAAGAACTTCTGGGCGCGGAGGTGTTCAAACGGGGAGTCGCATCTCTGCGCGAGGAAACGGACAATCAGCTGGTAGCTCGATGGATTCTGAATTTCATATTGTCATGAGGAACGCCATGTCCCCCTGGTTATCCGGCGAGGTTGGTGCATGAAGACAGCGGCCATGTTGCTGGTTCTCCTGGTTGTGGCTTCCGGTTGCAGCGTGAAGCTGGCTTACAACAGCCTGGACCGGCTCACCCGCTGGTGGGCGAACGATTACGTCAATATGGACGACCAGCAGCGTACGTATTTCGATGCCGCCCTGGAGGAGCTGCTGTATTGGCATCGCACCGATCAGCTGCCTCTCTATGCAGACTTTCTGGATGCTGTGGAAGTTTCGCTGTCAGATGGCACGGACGAGCAAGAACTGCAGTCCATGATCAATACGATGCTTGGCTGGGGGTACGAAGTCCAGGACAGGGGCGTGCCTATCGCCATAGAGGTACTTGGCTCGCTCAGCGACGAACAGGTGGCCCTTCTCTCGCGGCGTCTCGAAGAGAGCAACCTGGAATGGGAAGAGCCGGAAGTCGGGAAGACCCTGGACGAAGCCAGAGCCGGTTGGGCAAAGGAGTTCATGGATCGATTCGGCCGCTTTTCCGGCCGCTTGAATGCCGAGCAGCGCACCTACGTCAACGCCCAATCGGTCAGGTACATCCCGGATATGGAGCTCTGGGCCGATTATCGTCGGCGCTGGCAGGCGGATCTTCTCGCGCTGCTGCAACAGCGTGACGATCCGGACGTCTTCGGCCCGGGTTTCATCAGGCTCGTGGAAGCGCGTGAATCCTATTACGGCGAGGAGCTGACGGCCATTTTCGACAGCAACATAGCGCTCAACCTCGAGGTGAGCGTCTGGCTCATCAACCACCTCACTGACAGGCAGCGTGACCGCTTCCTGCGGCGGGTGGAAGATCTCGCTCGCGATTTCCGCGAGCTGGCGAACGCCGCTCCAGAGACGCCCCCCGAGCTGGAGGGCTGCCTCATCACCTGCTGACGCGCGTGCAAACGCCGGCTATCCGGCTGTGCTTGCGCTCGAGTCTGAATCGGGATCGGAATTGATCGAGCGTTGCTGTTCCCATGCCTCTTTTCTGGTGATCTCCTGGTTCTTCGCGCCCATGCCTTCCGCCAGCAGGCCGAAGGTTACGAACGTGACAAGCAACAGCAGGCTGGCGAAATCCGCCAACAGTTGGTGGCCTGCGCGGACCCTGTGAGCCGGGCTCCGGACGTGCTTGCCAATGCTGCACGTATCGAGGTAGAAGAAGCGCCTGGAAGTGGGTAAGGGGGATCGAATGGATTTTCATTTTGCAACGGCCTGGGAGCGGGTGGCTGAGACCGTGCCGGAAAGGCCCGCGCTGATCTGTGACGGGGTTACCCGGACCTGGCGGGAATACGAGGATCGGGCGGCGCGCTTCGCGGCGGTGCTGGATGCCCACGGCCTCAGCGCCGGTTCCAAGGTTGGTCTTTATCTGCACAACAACAACGAATACCTAGAAGCGCAGTTCGGCGTCTTCAAGGTTCGTGGGTGTCCCATCAACGTGAACTACCGGTACAAGGCCGAGGAGCTCGTCTATCTCCTGGATAATGCCGATGCCGAGGCCGTCGTCTATCAGGCCTGTTACGCGATGCGAATCTGGGAGATCCGCGATCAGTTGCCCAAGGTGAAACTGTTCATCCAGGTCGATGACGGCACCGAGGGGCTGCTCGACGGCGCCCTGGACTTCGAGCTGTCCATTCGCTCGGCGCAGCCGCTTGCGCCGGGCCACCGGGATCCCGCCGACATCTACATGCTCTATACCGGTGGCACCACGGGTATGCCCAAGGGCGTGATGTACCCGGGGGGCGAGTTCTGCTTCTTTCTTACCGCCATGGGCGCTGCGGGCCGGGAACTCGAGCCCCCGGCAGCGGTTGCCGACCTGCCGGCGTTGATATCCCGCATCGCGGAACCCCCTGTCAGCCTGCCCGCCTGTCCGCTCATGCACGGAACCGGCATGTGGCTGGGCAGCATGCTGCCGCTGCTGCTTGGCGGCACGGTGGTCACCACGCCGAAGCTGGGCCTCGACCCGGATCTGCTGTGGGGCCTGGTGGAGCAGCACGGGGTTTCTGATCTGGTCATCGTTGGCGACGCGTTCGCGCGGCCGATGCTGGGCGCGCTGGATGCGGCGGTGGAAAAGGGTAACCCCTACGATCTGTCGTCGCTGAAGCAGATCGTCTCCAGCGGCGTGATGTGGAGTGCAGAGGTGAAGGAGGGCCTGCTCCGCCACCATGACATGGTGCTCGCCGACGTCATCGGATCGTCGGAGGGGGGCATGGGCTCGTCGGTTACGACGCGCGATGTGCGCCCATCAACGGCAAAGTTTCAGCTCAATGAAGGCGTTCGGGTGATTACGGACGACGATCGCTTTGTCGAGCCGGGGTCCGGAGAGATCGGCAAGGTGGCTACCAGCGGGTTCGTCCCGCTGGGCTATTACAAGGACCCGGAAAAATCGGCGCAGACCTTCCGCGAGGTGGATGGCGTGCGCTACAGCTTTCCCGGCGACTACGCCACGGTGGAGGCCGACGGCTCCATCTCGCTGCTCGGGCGGGGCAGCGCCTGCATCAATACCGCGGGTGAGAAGGTTTTTCCCGAGGAAGTCGAGGAGGCGCTCAAGAAACACGCGGGTGTCGAGGACTGCCTGGTGGTCGGTGTTCCCGACGAGCGTTTTGGCGAGCGGGTAGTCGCCGTCGCGGCATCCGTCGCCGGGACGGAGGTCTCGGAATCTCAGCTCATCGAACATGCCCGGGCTCATCTGGCTGGTTACAAGCTGCCAAAGAATGTGCTGCTTGTGGACAGGGTGCAGAGGGCACCGAACGGCAAGGCGGATTACAAATGGGCGAAAGCTCAGGCGCTTGCGACTTTCTCGTCGCCAGCTTCGTCACAGGAGCACTGATATGGCGGGACCGCTGGCCGGTGTACGGGTGCTTGATCTCACCAGCATGATATCCGGCCCGGTGGCCACCATGATGCTGGCGGATCAGGGGGCCGACGTCATCAAAGTAGAGCCCACCGCCGGAGACCTGGTGCGGCACATGGGACCCAATCGCCACGGTCTCACCGCCACCTACATCTCCGCAAATCGCAGCAAGCGAAGCCTGGCGGTGGATCTGAAGTCCGAAGCGGGCATGGAAGTTCTACAGCGCCTCATCGCTACTGCGGACGTGTTTGTGCAGAACTTCCGGCCGGGTGCCATTGAGCGGATGGGGTTGGGAGAAGTCGCGGTGCGAACATCCGGCCGGACATCGTGTACGTGTCCATCAGCGGGTTTGGAGAGGCCGGACCCTATGCCCGTAAACGGGTTTACGATCCGGTGATTCAGGCGTTGTCCGGCCTTGCATCCATTCAGAAGGACAGGGAAACGGGACGACCGCGGATGGTGCGCACCATCATTCCTGACAAGACCACGGCGGTTACGGCGGCGCAGGCCAGCACGTCAAGCTGGCGATGCTGGATACCATGGTCGCCTACCTCTGGCCCGAAGGCATGACCGGCTTTACCTTCGTTGGCGAGGAGGTGAAGGCGTCACGGTCGCAGCTGGCGCAGGACCTGATTTTTCAGACGGCCGATGGCTACATTACTGCAGGGGCGGTATCCGATGCGGAATGGCAGGGCCTCTGCCGGGCGCTGGAGCGGGAGGAATGGTTGGACGATGAGCGTTTTCGGACGGCTCAGAGCCGGGTCGTCAACGTCAAAGCCCGGCTGGCCATGACCGCGGAAGTTCTGGTCACGCGAACCAGCGACCTCTGGCTGCAACGGCTGGATCGGGAGGGCGTGCCCTGTGCCCCCGTGCTCGAGCGGCATGAGGTGTTCGAGCATGAGCAGGTGCGTATCAACGACATGGTTGCTGAAATGGACCACCCGGTTGCCGGGCGCATTCGTCAGCCCCGACCAGCGGCCAGATTTGACAAGACCCCTGCAGAAATCTCTCGGCCTGCGCCTGTGCTCGGCGAGCACACGGCCGAGTTGCTGGCGGAAATCGGCCTGTCAGCCAAGGAGCTTGCGGATAGAGGCGCGGTTTTACTGGCTTAGCGCACAAAGCGCGCGGCTGGGTCGGCGCTTTTCCGGCATCTGGTCTAGATTTAAAAGATCAGGACAGCTTCGGGTCAGAAAGTCATGGCGTCTTCGTCGTTCTACGTAACCCTGGAGGAATCTCACGCGATTCTTCGTAAGGTGTTGCCGCTTATGAGCGAGCAGCGGGTGCCGACGGTCCCCGAAAACTACACGGTCTGGTACGACTACGTCTCTGGAACCAACGAGGGGCTGGCGCGCGAAATCAAGCGCATGGTCGATGACGGTGATCTGTTCTCTCCGGAAGTCTGCCGGAGCATTTATGAACGCTTCTATCTGGAAGAGATTCGTTCCGAGGTCGACGGCATTCAGGACGCTGTCCGCGAGGCGGTGCAGACGGTTCTCGGTGAGCTCGGCGAGCTGGGCGAGGACATCGGCCACTTCTCATCGGTGCTCGATGAAGCCGGTGAGTCGCTGAAGAGAGAGCCGACGCCGGAAGACCTCAACCAGCTCATTGTAAAGCTGGCGCAGGAGACTCGCCGCACCCGTGAGCGAAGCATGGAAGTCGAAGGCTCGCTGCAGGGGATGGCGTCGGAGCTCAGCGAGCTGCGCGCGAAAGTCAGCGCGCTGTCCCGGGATTCGGTTACCGATGCGCTTACCGGCATCGCCAATCGGAGGGCATTTGATGAGGCCCTGGCCCGTTTGATTGAAGAGGCGACGGAGGAAAATCGGGATCTCTGCCTGATACTGGCGGACATAGACCATTTCAAGGCCTTCAACGACACCCATGGGCACCTGGTGGGGGATCGGGTCCTGCGATTCGTTGCCCAGGAGATGGCCCAGTGCGTGAAAGGGAAGGACGTGCTGTGCCGATACGGGGGTGAGGAGTTCGCAATCCTCCTGCCGGCTACGCCCTATACCGGGGCCATCATGCTCGCCGAAAGCATCCGGGCCATCATCGAGGCCCAGATCGTGGATACGGCGGAGGGCGAGGAGATCGACAACGTCACCATCTCGCTGGGAGTTTCTCAATTGAGCCCCGGGGAAACCACCACCACCTTCATAGAGCGGGCAGACGCCTGCCTCTACCAGTCCAAAGACCAGGGCCGAAACCGGGTGACCGGCGAGCGTGACCTGGATCAGCGTGCCCGCCAGGCGGAATAGCTCGACGGCGGTCGAATCGCCGCGGTAAATCGGTAGAATGGCGCGTTTTTTGTCGGGAAGACTTTCGGGACGAGCGCATGGGCCTCACACAGGGAATCCATCGGGCGGTGCAGCTGTACGCGAACCGGCCGGCGCTGGTTGCTGAAGGCGTTGCGCGCGACTGGGCGACTTTTGCCGATCGGGTGGCGCGCCTTGCGGGTGTTCTGACCGCTCAGGGCGTGGCTGCCGGCGATCGGGTAGCCATGCTGGGTCACAACAGCCCGCGCTTCGTCGAGTACTACTTTGCGACCCTGTGGGCGGGCGCCGTCATGGTCCCGGTGAATACGCGCTGGGCGCTCCCTGAAAAGATCCACTCTCTGAACGACTCCGGTGCCCGCCTGCTGCTGGTAGACGGACCCTTTGCCGGCGAGGCGAACGCGCTGCGGCGAGCCTGCCCGGGTCTCGAAAACCTTGTTCTCCGGGATAGCGGCGGTGGCTCCTGGGAGGGCGCTCCGGCCGATAACGGCCCAGATGCAGATGCCATCGGCGACGCGCTGGATTACGAGGCAGCGCTGGCCCAGGCCCAGGCCGTGCCCGACGCCCGGCGCGGGGGCGAAGATCTGGCGGCCCTGTTCTACACAGGCGGCACCACGGGCAGGGCAAAAGGCGTGATGCTCAGCCACGACAACTTCCTGGCCAACTCCATGAACGCGCTGGTTAACCTGGGCATCACTGCGGACAGCGTGCACCTTCACGTCTCCCCCCTGTTTCACGTGGCTGGGGGATCTCGGGTTTTCACCACCACGGTAGCGGGTGGTACCCACGCGGTGATCCCCCGCTTCGAGCCGGATCTGTTTCTCGAGGCCATCGCCCGGTTCAAGGTGACGATAACCGTGGTGGTGCCCACCATGCTCAATGCGCTGCTGCAGCACCCGCGTCTCGATGACTACGATCTGTCCAGCCTGCAGTTGCTCACCTATGGGGCATCGCCGATGCCGGAATCGCTGCTGCGCCGGGCCATGGCGCGGTTGCCGGGCGTGACCTTTCTGCAGTCATACGGCATGACCGAGCTTTCTCCGGTTGCCACCTGTCTGTCTCCCCGCTACCACAAGTTCGAAGGTCCGGATGCCGGCCGCATCCGCTCCGCGGGCCAGGCGGTGTTCAACGCCGACGTGGCGGTGATGGACGCTGAAGACCGCGCGCTGGCGCCCGGCGAGGTGGGTGAGATATGCGTGCGTGGGCCTATGGTGATGCTCGGTTACTGGCAGCAACCGGAGCTGACGGCACAAACCCTGCGAGGCGGATGGATGCACACGGGGGATGCCGGATATCTGGACGACGAGGGGTTTCTTTTTCTGGTGGATCGAGTCAAGGACATGATCATCAGCGGTGGGGAGAATGTGTACTCCGCCGCGGTGGAGAACGTCCTCTACAAGTTCCCGGGCGTGCACGAGTGCGCGGTCATCGGCGTGCCCGATGATCGCTGGGGTGAGGCCGTATATGCCATTGTCGTTGCCGAGCCCGGCGTGCAGATCGACGAGCAGGCCCTGCTTGATCACTGCCGAGAACAGCTTGCCGGTTACGAATGCCCGAAAACCATCGACTTGCGTGCCGAGGCTCTGCCCAAAAGCGGTGCCGGCAAGATTCTCAAGGCGGATCTGCGCGCGCCATTCTGGCAGGATCAGCAGCGAGGCATCCATTGAAGGTCCGCGCTGCGGCGTTGAGTGTGGCGGCTAGTGCGGCGGCTAGTGCGGCGGCGCTGGTCCTGCTGGAACTTTCAGCCGCTGCCGATGAACATCTGGCTCCGGAGGCGGCGCCCCTGGCCGTCCGCAACACCCTGCCTGTTGCTCAACTCTACGGCCTGCCCCGGGCACTTGGCGCCGGGATGCTGCGACAGGGCACCGAAGTGACTTTCGGCGTTGATCTGGGCAGCAACTTCACGTCGGATTTCGAGCCGGACGCCGGCGCATTTTTCGATGGCGAGACCACGGTCTTCAGTTTTGGCTTCAGGGCTCCCCTGGGGCGTCGGATGGAGTGGGGCCTGGAAATTCCGTATGTGCTGCACAGCTCGGGTTTTCTCGACGGGTTTCTGGAAACTTTCCACGATGTGACGGGTCTTTCTGATGGTGGACGAGATCAGGCGCCGAAGAACCACCTCGATTACCTGGTGACCTATCGGGGGACCGATTACGCCAAGTTCAATAAACATGAGCACCACTTGGGCGATGTGCGTGGCTGGCTCGGCTATCAGCTCCACCAGTCGGCCGCGCGAACCCTTGGGGTGCGGGCCCAGGTAAAGCTACCCACCGGCCGGGTCAAGGACCTGTCCGGGTCCGAAGGTACCGATGGCGCTCTATGGCTGGAGTACAGCGACAGGGCGTTGCTGGCGTCCATAGGCCTTTCGCTCAGCCTGATGGGCGGGGTTGTTATATTGGGTGGTGGTGACCTGGCGCCGGACGCGCAGAAGGACTACGCCATGGTGGGCCATCTGGGTCTGCAGTACGCGGTCACGCGCCGCGTTACGCTGATGGCGCAGGTGGACGCCCACAGCCAGCTTCTGGACACCGGCGTGCCTCAGGCCGCGGATGGTGCGGTTCAGGGCGCCCTGGGTGGGCGGTGGTCGATCTCACCAAAATACTGGATGGATCTCGGCGTTATCGAAGACCTCCGGCCGCAGACGTCCTCGGACGTGGTTTTTCAAATTCGAATGGGTGCCCGTATCTGATCATGAGTGAATCCTTGGCCAATGCGTACGACGAGTCCTCTGCTGCCGCTGATGTATCAGCGGTGCCCGTGCTCGGCAGCCGCCTGCCTCCAGATCTCGCCGGGCGGCTATTCGACCTGGTCGTCGTCGGGGGTGGTATCACGGGTGCTGGCATTGCCCGGCATGCCGCGCAGGCGGGCCTGACGGTTCTGCTTCTGGAAGCGGAAGATTTTGCGGCCGGCACCTCCAGCCGTTCTACCAAGCTGATTCACGGTGGCCTGCGTTACCTGGCCATGGGAGATATCGCGCTGGTGCGGGAGGGCGCGCTTGAGCGCAAGAGCGTCGGACGCATGGCGCCGCATCTCACTGAGCCGCGCTGGATGCTGGTACCCGCTCGCTCCGTATTCGAGTATGCCAAGCTTCGCATTGGCATTGGCCTCTATGAACGCCTGGGCGCGGTAGCCCGGGACGAGCGCCATCGCAACTGGGACCGGGCGCAGATGGCGCGATGGGAACCGCTGCTGGATAGAGAGCGGCTGGCGTGGGTATGCGCCTATCGCGAGTTTCTCACCGACGATACCCGGCTGGTGCTCGCTACCCTGCGGGCGGCCGTACGCGATGGTGCGACTACGTGCAGCCACGCCCGGGTCAACGGCATCGACCAGGATGCCGACGGCGCTCGTCTCAAGGTCACGGATGGGCGGGATGGAAGCGTGCATGAAGTGCGCGGCCGGGCGGTGGTCAATGCGGCGGGCCCCTGGGTAGAGAGCCTGCTGCGCGACAGCGCCCGGGACGCGGCAGCGCCGCCGCCGGTCAAGCTTCACCTTTCCAAGGGGGTACATCTGGCGGTTGACCATGACAGGCTCCCGGTACGGAACATGGTGATGATGACCGCATCCGATGGTCGCCCGGTATTTGCCATTCCTCGAGGGCAGGTCACCTACATCGGCACCACGGACACGACCTACGAAGGCGACCCGGCAGTCTGGCCCGAGGTGGAAGCCGGGGACATTGCGTATCTGCTCGCTGCAGCGAACGAGCATTTCAACGTGCCGCTCCTGACGGGCGACGACGTGCTCAGCACATGGGCCGGGCTGCGCCCGCTGATTCATCAGGCAGGTAAGGCGCCGAAGGAGATGTCGCGTCGGGACGAGATCTGGCGTGATCGGCGGATGATCAGTATCGCCGGCGGCAAGCTCACAGGTTTTCGCAAGATGGCAGAAGAAGCCATGGCGGCGGTTGCTGAGGTGCTGGATTGCGATACCGGCATGTCGGCGCCCCTTGCGCCCCTGCCCGGCGGCGACATCGATGACCTCGATGATTTGCGGCGCGATGTGGCCACCCGCTACCAGCAGGACCCTCAGGCCGCTGCCCGCCTGGTGCGCCTTTACGGATCGGAGGTGTTTGCCGTGCTGGGCGAGCAACCCCGCCCGCTTTCCGATTCCGTTTTCGCCGAGGAAGTCGATTGGGCGGTACGCGTCGAGGGGGCGGAGACGCTGGAAGATCTGATCTACCGGCGCCTGCGGGCCGCCTGGTTTCTACCCAGGGAAGTGGGGGGTCTTCTGCAGCCCTGCGCGGCGCTCATGGCGAAGCTGCTCGGCTGGTCAGACAGCCGGCGTGCGGACGAAGTGGAGCGGGTGCGCGCGCTGATGGCCGACGAGCTGGCCTTCCGGAATGGATGAACGGGCGCTTTCGATTCGAAGGTTGCTCAGATAGGCGTCAGAAGATAGTGCCCGTGGCTCAAGCCGATGGGTTTGGACCGCTCCTCCTGCCAGATTTCCGAGCGTACGTTGGCCACCCGCCGACCGTGCCGGGTCACGATGGCTCGGCCGAAGGTGGGTTGCGGTCGTCCTGACCGCAAGTAGTCGATGGAGACGTCGATGGTTTTAGGTAGGCGCTCGCAAGACGTGTCGAACAGCAGTTGAATCACAGCTGTCATTTCCAGGAAAGCGCCGATCACGCCGCCGTGCAGCGCGGGCAGATTGACGTTTCCCACCAGTGCCTCCTTGAAAGGCATGATGGTGGTGATCTCGTTCCCTTTCTGGTCCACCTGGATGCCCAGAAAACGCGCGTAGGGAATCAGCTCGACCACAGCCTGCATATCCTGGCCGCGGCCGGCCGCTCGAAGCTCCTGCAAGACCTTCATGCCCGTGCCCTCATTGGCGCGGCTGGTTGGGCGTATTCATCATGAAGCTGGCAACGCAGGTCGCGATGGGGTCCTCCGCAGTGTCCTGATAGGCCGTTGCGCGAACGAAGGCGATGTTGCGGGTGCGTTTGTAGCACACGGCTTCCGCGTAGATGTCTCGATAGGGTTCCGCGGAGCCCATGTAATCGATGCGCAGATCGAGGGTGGCCATAGCTACGCTGCCGGGTTCGTGGCCTGGCGCGCGGACCGCCATGCCACAGGTATTGTCCAGCAGCGCGGTGAGCACGCCGCCGTGCAGAACCCCGGTATCCGGATCGCCCACCAGATGTTCGGCGTAGGGCACCCGCGCGATGCACATGACCTCGTCGTGTCTGACGACGGTCATGCCCACAGCCGCCGCGTGGGGGATCTGCTGCAGATGGTCGACGGGTGTTTTCATGCCGGGTATTTTTCCTCTGCTGAGCCGGGTAAGCGGGGCCCCGCTTACCACCATGCAGTAGTGGTAAACTTTCGCCCTCGAAAAACGCAAGCTTATTGGGAGGTCTCTGGGATGGCAATGCAGCGCAACCCACTGCTGATGTCCAGGATTCTGGATCGTGGCGCTCGAGTCGCACCGGATGAAGTGGTCGTTACCGCTACCGAAGCGGGAACGCGGCGGCAGACCAACCGGGTGACTCGAGATCGCGCCCATCAGCTGGCCCACGCCCTGGCTGATGCCGGCATCGGGGTCGGTGATCGGGTCGGCACCTTCATGTGGAACGGCTCACGCCATCTGGAGGCCTATCACGCCACCGCGGGTATGGGCGCCGTGCTGCACACGTTGAATATCCGCCTGTCGGACACTGCCGCTGCTGGAAAAGCTCAACGGACGCATGCCCAGCGTCGAGCGCATCGTGGTCGCCACCGAGGAGGGCCTCGAAGGCTGGGATACGAGGCTGCCGAGCCCGGTGGACTATGAAGCCTTTATCGCCGGCAAGCCGACCGAATTCAGCTGGCCCGAGATCGACGAGAACTCACCGTTGGGCCTGTGCTACACCAGCGGCACCACGGGCAATCCAAAAGGGGTCGAATACGAGCATCGATCTCAGTACCTGCACACCTTGACTCAGTGCATGACCGACAGCATGGGCCTGTCGGCAACCGACTGCCTGCTGGGTATCGTGCCGATGTTTCACGCCATGGGCTGGGGTCTGCCCTGGTCCATGCTGATGCTGGGGTGCAAGCAGGTGATGCCCCATCGCTTCATGGACCCGGCGCGGCTGATGCAGCTGCTGGTGGATGAGGAGGTTACCGTATCTGCGGGCGTACCCACCATCTGGCAGGGGATAAAGGGCCTCTATGAAGCCGACCCGGGGAAATACGATCTTTCCGCGCTGTCCCGAGTGACCTGCGGCGGGTCGGCGCCACCGCCGTCCCTGATCCGCTGGTACTGGGATACCCTGGGCGTCGAGATGATCCAGGGCTGGGGCATGACGGAGACATCGCCATTGGCCACCCTGTCCCGACGGGTGGCGAAGCGAGCGCACCGGAGCCTTTCATCGGACCAGCAGTTCGAGAACGTTGCGAAAGCGGGGCAGGTAATGCCTGGCATCGAGGTGGACATCTTCGACGAGGATTTCAATCCTCTGCCACACGACGGTGAAACCGTGGGTGAGATCCTCATTCGTGGCCCGTGGATCTGCTCCGAGTACTACAACAACCCGCAGCCTGAGAAGTTTCACGACGGCTGGCTGATAACCGGCGACGTCGGCAAGATCGATGCGGACGAGTATCTGATCATCAGCGACCGCTCAAAGGATCTGGTGAAGAGCGGCGGCGAGTGGATCTCTTCGGTAGATCTGGAGAATCACATCGTGGCCCTGGAGGGGGTCGCGCAGGCCTGTGTGGTTGCCCAGCCGCATCCCAAGTGGGATGAACGGCCGGTGGCGCTGGTTGTCCTCACCCCTGGGGCAGAAGTTTCGAAGGACGCCATACTCGAACATTGCGGCAAAACCTTTGCTAAATGGCAGCTGCCCGACGACGTGCTCTATGTGGACGATATCCCTCTGACCTCCACCGGCAAGATGGACAAGAAGGTGGTTCGGGCCGACCTGGATGCGAAGGGCTACGCGCTGCCTGATCTGCGCGCCTGAACGGTGGGAAGGAACATGCCACGTTACATCGGCATTGAAGCGGCGAAGACGGCGGTTGGGCTGCGAATGGCCTGTCTGCGCGGCGTGCCCTCTCCCTGGGCCGAGGCCGCACGGGGCATTTTTTACGTCAAAGGTCTGGACTGCCAGTACGCGGCCCGGTCCGACGACGAGCCGGAGGACGCCCTTTCCCGGTGGGCGGGCGATTCCAGCGTTCCGGTGGTGGCCTGGGAGCGCGAGTCGCTGCGGACCGGGTGGGCGGAGATTCTCATTCTTGCCGAGCGTCTGGCGCCGGAGCCGGCCCTGGTGCCCGCGGATCCCGACGCTCGGGTGGAGCTTTTCGGCGTGGCGCACGAAATCTGCGGCGAGATGGGGCTCGGCTGGTGCCTGCGGCTGCTGATGCTGCAGGGTGCGCTGGGTCACGACGAGCAGGACGCGTCGGTTCCCGCAGAGCGTGCCGCTGCGCTGGGCGCCAAGTACGGGCTGATTCCGGCTCATGTCCGTCAGGCAAAGGGTCGGGTGCTCGCGGTGCTCGAGGTTCTCGACCGGCGATTGCAGCGCAACCCCTTTCTGGTGGGAGACGCGCTGTCTGCGGCCGACATCTACTGGGCCGTATTCGCTAACTTCATCCGCCCGCTGCCGGACGACCTGTTGCCCCTCGCTGCGCCGCTGCGGGCTATGTGTACCCAGCAGGACGGCGAGATCGTCAGCGCGTTCAGCGCGCGCCTGGCGGACCATCAGCTGGAAACCTATCAACGTCATCTGGAGCTGCCGGTTCCGCTGTGATGCTCGGGCGCCTCATGCAGGCCACGGGGGCGCGTCCGAGGAGCAGAGAGAAGCGCAGCGAAAATAGACCCGGAATAGCAAGACACAAATAAATAAAGGAGAACTCATGCCGTTCAAGAATCGAATTACCGACATGCTGGGCGTCGAGGTACCGCTGGTTCAAGCGCCCATGGGCTGGATTGCCCGTTCTCAGCTGGCTTCAGCGGTTTCCAACGCGGGCGGCCTCGGCATCATCGAAACCTCGTCGGGCGAGCTGGATGCGGTTCGCGAGGAGATCCGCCGCATGCGCGAGCTGACGGACAAACCGTTTGGGGTCAATATTGCTCAGGCCTTCGTCCGCGATCCCGATATCGTCAAGTTCGTCATTGATCAGGGCGTGCGCTTCGTCACCACCTCGGCCGGCAATCCGGAACGATATACCGACCAGCTGAAAAGCGCTGGGCTGACGGTTTTTCACGTGGTTCCCAGCCTCTCGGCCGCCCTGAAAGCGGTGGCGGCGGGCGTTGATGGGCTTGTTGTCGAAGGCGGGGAAGGGGGCGGCTTCAAGAATCCCCGTGACGTCTCGACCATGGTGCT